>JBKPCT010000305.1:0-31474 GCA_046727515.1 Actinomycetota bacterium
GCGCTGCTGATTAGCCACGTCCGGATGGGATAACCGCTGAAAGCATCTAAGCGGGAAGCCCACCTCGAGATGAGGCTTCCCATCCTCTAGAAGGAGTAAGGGCCGTGGGAGACCACCACGTCGATAGGCGGGACGTGTAAGCACAGCGATGTGTTCAGCGGACCCGTACTAATTGCCCGAGGTCTTGATTTGAACGCCGTTTCTGTCGCTATGGAGTTTTGAAGGTGTGCGCTCTGTCCAGGCGGGAATGCGCATGCGCATTCCCGCGGACGGCGCGGTATTTCACAATTTCCGGTGGTCATAGCGGCGGGGGTACACCTCTTCCCATTCCGAACAGAGCAGTTAAGCCCGCCAGCGCCGATGGTACTCGGAGGGCAACCTCCCGGGAGAGTAGGACGCCGCCGGATTGTTCTTGAACGGGCCGCGAGAGCGGCCCGTTTTCGTTGCTACGGTCCAGGTCGCAGAGAGGCGATCGCGGAGGAACTCGGCCGGGATCCTAGGCGGCGCGAAGCTTCTCGCGCCAGTCGGGATCGAGGTCGCGGAGCCGGCGCACCCGGTCGGCGACCGGCGGATGCGTGACGAAGAGCTTCGCGAGTCCTTCCTCCGCGAACGGGTTGATCGTGTAGAGCGGCTCCGTCGCTGGACTCGCCTGGAACGAGACGAGCTCACTGGCCTGCTCGAGCCGCAGCAGAGCGTCCGCGAGTCCGTGCGGCGACTCGCACAGTTCTGCTGCGAGGCGGTCGGCCTCGAACTCTCGACGGGGCGAGAGCAGCAGGTGCACGAACGACGCAGCGACAGGCCCGAGAACGTAGAGGAGCACCCGTGAGAGCCAACCGCCGACGCGCGAGACCTCGAGCAGCGATCCGGCGAGGACGACGGCCGTCGTCTGGATCAGGACGTCGCGGTGCTTCACGTGCGCGACCTCGTGCGCGAGCAGGCCGTCGACCTCGGCCGGCGCCGACCACCCCAGCACCCCGGTGCTGACTGCGAGCGCCGAGCTCATTGCGCCCCGACCCGCCGACAGGGCCCGCGGAAAACCGTCGGGGATCACGTACAGCCTGGGCTTCACCACGCCCGCGCGCGCGGCGAGCCGTTCGACCGTCGAGTGGAGAAGCGGGGCCTCACCGGGCAGCAGCTCGCGCGCGCCGACCATCCCCATCGCCACGCGATCGGCGAACCAGTACGCCGCGACTCCGAGCAGCAGTCCGCAGAAGACGAACACTGACGCAAGCCGGTACCCGGAGATCCACCAGCCGAGTGCGCCCAGCGTCGCGCAGAGTCCGAGCAGGAGCAACCAGGCCTTGCCGATGTTGCGGATCGCCGGCCAGGCGGCGGCCACCGGTTAGCTCTCGTCGTCGCGCTCGTCTTCGGCGAGCCCGCGAGGCGGCCAATCGGGCTCCGGCGCGTCGCAGCGGCTCGAGCAGTGGAGCGAGGCAACGTTCTGCAGCGGAATGAGGATGTGACCGTTGAGCTCGACATGGGCGACGTCGTCGACCGCGCAATACGACGTCAGCACTCCGTCCTGATAGTCGCCGTTCATCAGCGCGACCTCGACCTGCTCGCCCTTGTACTTGCTCGTGTAATCCTCCACCGTGGCTCAGTCTATCCCGACGAAGCGGCCGTCTTGGAGCCGCACTTCGTAGAGCGAGCAGTTGCCGATCGGCCCGCGGCCGTCGAGCCCGCACTCGACGAGTAGGGCCCGTACCGGCCCGCCGTGAGTGACCACGAGAACGCTACCGCCGGGGTGGTCGCGCGCGATCCGCTGCAGGGCCTCGAGCACGCGCTGTCGCATCTCCTCCTTCGTCTCGCCGTCTCCCCAGGAGCCGGACTTCGCCGCGGGAAAGCGCGCGAAGATCTCGTCGTCGGTGAGCCCCTCCCAGGAGCCGAAGTGCCGCTCGCGAAGCTCCGGCAGCATGCTGACCGGGAGCCCGAGTCGGTCTGCGACCACCTGGGCCGTATCGAGCGCACGGGCGAGGTCGCTCGAGTACACGGCGTCGAGCTCGGCGCCGTCGAGCGCCTCGGCAAGCGCGAGCGCCTGAGCGCGCCCGGTCTCGTTCAGGGGCGTGTCGGAATGCCCCTGCACCCGCCGCTCTACGTTCCAGTCGGTCTCGCCATGCCTTGCGAGAAGGATCGTGGTCATGCCGGATACGCTAGCGAGCCGTGGATCTCGGGCTTCGCGACAGCTCCTGCCTCGTCACCGGCTCGACCGACGGCATTGGCCTCGCGACCGCAAGGCTGCTCGTCGAGGAAGGCGCACGCGTGGTCACATGCGGCCGGAGCGGGGCTCCGGGGATCGGCGAGGCACATCATGTGCACGCGGACCTGAGCCTGGCCGGCGAGCCCGAGCGTGCCGTCGAAGAGGCAGTCGAGCACCTCGGCGGCCTGGACGTCCTCGTCAACAACGTCGGCGTCGCGCGGCAGGCGCGCTTCGAGGAGGTGTCGGACGAGGAGTGGGACGCCTACTGGCAGCTGAACGTGATGAGCTACGTGCGGGCGATCCGCGCAGCGCTTCCGCACCTGGGCCTGTCCGCGAATGCCTCGATCGTCAACGTCTCCTCGACGGCCGCCAAGCGCCCGTCGACCGGGATGCCGCACTACTCGGTAACCAAGGCCGCGGTGCTCTCCCTTTCCCGCCTGATCGCCGACCTGTACGCGAAGGACGGGATCCGCTGCAACGCAGTCGCGCCCGGACCGACCGCCACGAGCGCCTGGCTCGGCGAGGGCGGCCTCGCCGACCAGCAGGGCGAGCGCGACGAGGTTCTCGCCAAGGTCGGCGCGGGCCGACCCTTGGGTCGGCTTGCCGAGCCCGATGAGATCGCCGCTGTGATCGCCTTTCTCTGCTCCGAGCGCGCGTCGTATGTCACCGGCGCGGCCTGGAGCGCCGACGGCGGCACGGTCCCGATCATCGTCTGACCCGGAAGGATCAATCGCTCCCGGCCGTCTTGACGGTATAGCTCGCCGCGTCGCTCGAGCATCCACACATCGTCCCGATCCACGCCGCGGGCGAGGCGGGCGGTGTCCTCTACCTGGCGATGCGCTACGTGGAGGGACGAGACCTCGCCGCGCTCCTCGAGAGTGTCGGGCGGCTCGATCCGGAGCGCGCGGCCGACCTCCTCGCGCAGATCGCGTCCGCACTCGACGCCGCCCACGCACGCGACCTCGTCCACCGCGACGTCAAGCCGGCGAACATCCTGATCTCGCGGCCGGGAGGTGGCCGCGAGCACGCGTACCTCTGCGACTTCGGCCTCGCCAAGCACGCATCGACCGTCTCGAGTCTCACCGGCAGCCGCGAGATCCTCGGCACGGTCGACTACCTCGCGCCGGAGCAGATCGAGGGGAAGCCGATGGACGGCCGCGTGGACGTCTACGCACTCGGCTGCGTCCTCCACGAGTGCCTGACGGGAGAGCCCCCGTACGAGCGCGAGAACGAGATCGCGTCGCTGCTCGCGCATGTGAACGACCCGCCGCCGGCAGTCAGCGAGCGGCGGCCCGAGCTGCCGGAGGCGCTCGACGCCGTGATCGCCTCCGCGCTCGCCAAGGAGCGCGACCTGCGCTACTCGACCTGCGGCGAGCTGCTGGAGGCGGCACGTGCGGCGCTTCACGGCGAGGCTCCGGCCGCGCCCGAGGCGGCGCGCACGGCCGCGCCGGGGATTCGCACGTTCCTCTTCGCCGACGTCCGCGGCTACACGACCTACACGCGCGAGCACGGTGACGAGGCGGCCGCTGAGCTGGCGGAGCAGTTCGCGGCGATCGTCGAGCGGCTCGCGCCCGAGCACAGCGGCACGCTCCAGGAGCTGCGCGGCGACGAGGCGCTCGTCGTGTTCGACTCGGCACGCAGGGCGCTGCGGTTCGGGCTCGAGCTGCAGCGGGCGGTCGAGGAGGAGGAGCTGGCGCGGCCCGTCGGGATCGGCCTCGACGCCGGCGAGGCGACCCCGGTCGAGGGCGGCTTCCGCGGCGGGGCGCTGAACCGCGCGGCGCGCCTCTGCGCGCTGGCGCGGCCGGGCGAGGTACTCGCCTCCGACGCGGTGCGCGAACTCACGGGGGAAACGGAGGGAGTCGCATTCGGCTTCCGCCGCGTCGAGCGCCTGAAGGGCTTCGAGAAACCGGGGCGGCGGGGTCTGGAAGCTGGACGACCGGGGGACGATCGTCCGGAACGTCGCGACCGGGAGGCTCCCATGGGCGGTCGTCCCTGCGGCCGGCGCCGTCTGGGTTCCGAACGCCAACGACGGCACCGTCACTCGCATCGACCCCGACTCGGACCGGAGGGTCACCTACGAGCTCGGCCACCGTCCGCTCGGGCTCGCTGTGGCAAACGGCCGCGTCTTCGTGTCGCTCGGCCTCTCGGCGGAGGATGCCCGCTCGAGGATCGTCGGCAAGCGCGTGGTGACCGCCACGCTGCTCGGCGATCCGATCGCGGCGACCGACAGCAGCGGGTTCCCAACACCCTCGGAATCGCTTTCCGATACGCGACCGGCTCCGGGCTGATGGCCTACCGGCTCGGAGCGGGCGGGACGGCGGCGATCGTTCCCGAGGTCGCCGCCGGCCCGCCGACCGTCTCGGCGGACGGGCTCACCTACACGTTCAGGGTACGAAAGGATTCCGGTTCTCGCCGCCCTCGACCGAGGAGGTGACCGCGGAGGGCATTCGCTACTCGATCGAGCGCGCGCGGAAGCAGGAGGACTACTGCCGCTACATCTTCAGCGTCGTCGGGACGATCGAGGAGGCCGGGAACCGGATCGTCTTCACGCTGAAAACTCCGACCGGAGACCTCTCGGCACGTGTCGCGCACCCGTGCGCGGCCGCGGTGCCGGTCGGGACGCCGATCGTCAAGGGCGGCATCACGCAGCCCCTGCCCAGCGCCGGGCCGTACTACCCGGACACCATTGTCTCCGGGCAGCAGGTCGTCCTGCTCCGCAACCCGAACTACAGAGGGACGAGGCCGCCACCGGTGTTCTCGCTCCGGACGGGCCGGTCGCGCGGAAATACGGCCATGCCGCATCGGGGCCGCAGTACATCAGGGCGCCGACGACGACCACCCCCAACATCCTGCTCAACTACGCCCGCGGCCCGCTGCGCGACGTTCGCCTCCGGCGGGCGATCGCGCTCGCGCTCGACCGGGCTGCGCACGCAGCTGCGGTCGGCGCGACGCCGCAGGCGACGATGATCCCTGCGGGTGTCCCCGGGCACTCGCCGGGTGCAGGAGCGCCCCCGTCGCCCGCCCGCGCACGCGCTCTCGTCGGCGGGCGTGCGGTCACGCTCGACCTGATCATCCTGCCCGATGTTCCGGAGCAGGCCTGGGTCGCCGAGCTCGTGAAGCGGGATCTCGCGCGCGTCGGGATCAAGGTGGTCGTCCGAATGGATCAGCAGGCCGAGCCGCTCGCCGGCGATCCGAAGGAGGGGATCGACCTCTTCCTAGCAGGCTGGGTGATGGACTACCCCGACCCCGCAGACGCCGTCAGCGAGCAGCTCACGGCCGATGACGAGATCTGGCAGGACAAGGGGCCGCAGCCGCCGTGGTTGCGTGCGGCCGAGGCGGCACGCCGGGTCACAGGCCCCCGGCGCGCGCGGGTCTTTCGCGCACTCGACCAACGCCTCTCGCGCAAGGACGTTCCCCTGGTGATGCGCGGAGCCTCTCTCGGCGTGCCACCGTTCTTCTCCGAACGGGTCGGCTGCCGGCGTTACCTCTCGCTCTGGGACGGGTTGCCGGACTTCGCGGCGCTCTGCCTGGCCGACAAGGGCTGATCCGGGGCGTGGGCTACCGTAGGGAGACGATGCCCGAGCTGGCCGGGAGAGTTGCCGACGCCTTCGAGGCCCGCGTCCGCGGGCACGAGGAGCGCTCGCTCTCGCCGCTCGCCGTTCGTTCCTACGAGACCCGCGGGCGGACGACGGAGGAGGAGGACTGCGGCGTCCGTACACCCTTCCAGCGCGACCGCGACCGCATCGTCCACTCGAAGCCGTTCCGTCGGCTGAAGGGGAAGACGCAGGTCTTCATCGACCCGCAGGGCGACCACTACCGCACGCGGATGACGCATACCCTCGAGACGACCGCGATCTCGCGCGTCGTCGCCCGAGCGCTCCGGCTAAACGAGGACCTGACCGAGGCGATCGGCCTCGGGCACGACATGGGTCACACGCCGTTCGGGCACGCCGGCGAGGACGCGCTCGACGAGGCGCTCCGCGAACACTTCGGGCTGGGCTTCCGCCACCACGAGCAGTCGCACCGGATCGCCCGGCAGCTCAACCTCACGCACGAGGTCTGCGAGGGGATCCTCACCCACACCGGGCCGGTCGAGCCGGACACGCTCGAGGCGAGGATCGTCCGCATCGTCGACCGTGTCGCCTACATCAACCACGACATCGACGACGCTCTCCGCTATGGGCTCCTCGCGGAGAACGATCTCCCGGGTGAGGAGATCGATCTCCTCGGCCCCACCGGCGCCGCCCGCATCGACCGGCTCGTCCACGACCTCGTCGAGACCTCGGCCACGGCGGGGGACATCCGTCAGAGCGCGGAGATCGGCGCCGCGATGCACGGGCTGCGCGATTTCATGTTCGAGCGCGTCTACCTCGCCGAGCATGCGCGAGCCGAGCACGAGCGCGCGCACGTCAATGTGCGCAGGATCGTCGACCACCTCGTCGAGCGCGGCGACTCCCCCGACGAGATCGTCGAGTACGTCGCCGGGATGACCGACCGCTTCGCGCTCGCCTACGCTGGCCGCCTCTGATGCCGCGGATCAAGGACACATCGATCGAGGCGGTCAAGGCTGCGACAGACATCGTCGCGCTCGTCGAGGGGTATACGAGGCTTCGCAAGTCGGGCAGCCGCTACATCGGCCTCTGCCCCTTCCACCAGGAGAAGACGCCGAGCTTCGGAGTCTCTCCCGACCGGGGCACGTTCAAGTGCTTCGGCTGTGGCGAGGGCGGCGACGCGATCACATTCGTCGAGAAGCACGAGAACCTGGACTTCGTCGGCGCGATCGAGTGGCTCGCCGATCGGTTCGGCGTCCAGCTCGAGTACGAGGAGACCTCGCCCGAGCAGGATCGCGTCCGGAAGCGGCGCGAGCGGCTCTTTCAGCTGCTCGATCGTGCGGCCACCTTCTACGAGCGCTGCCTGTGGGAGTCCGAGACCGGCGCGTTCGCGCGTGACTACCTCGCTTCCCGCGGCCTCGGCGAGGAGGTGTGCCGGGAGTTCAGGCTCGGCGTCGCGCCCGGCGGCGCGGCGCTCGCCCGCGCGGCGGCGGGCCAGGGGTTCACCGGCGACGAGCTGGCAGGTGCGGGCCTCGTCAACCGCCGTGGCAACGACTACTTCTCGCGGCGCCTGGTGTTCCCGCTCGCCGATGCACGTGGCCGCGTGCGCGGCTTCCAGGCGCGGCAGCTCTACGAGGACGACCCCCTGCACGCCAAGTACGTCAACTCGCCCGAGGGCGACCTCTTCCGCAAAGGCGACCTGCTCTACGGGCTCGACCTCGCGCGCCCGGCGGTCGCCAAGCAGGACCGCGCGGTGATCGTCGAGGGGAACCCCGACGCGATCGCGCTGCGCCAGGCTGGTTTCGAGCCGGTCGTTGCCGCGATGGGAACGGCGCTGACCGAGCAGCACCTGCGCGAGCTCCACCGCTTGACGACGAACCTCGCGCTGTGCTTCGACGCCGACGCGGCCGGGCAGGAAGCGACCCTGCGCGGAATGGAGCTCGCCGCTGCGCAAGGGTTCGACATCCGCGTGGTCTCGCTTCCCCCCGACACGGATCCCGCCGACGACCCGGCCGCGTTCGAGGCCCGGCTCGTGACCGCCGAGGACTACCTGCCCTACCGTGTGCGGATCGAGATCGAGCGCGCATCTGACAAGAATCGCGCCTTCGAGCGGGTCCGGGAGGTGCTGGCGCCGTTCCGCGATTCGCCCGAGCGTCAGGACGCCGTGCGCCTCGCCGCCGACCGGCTCGGGTTGCCTACGAGCCTGCAGGCCGGGCTCGCGCCGGCGGCGCGCTCCGGCACGGGTGCGGTCTCGCCGAAGGTACTCGAGGCGGGAGTGCGTCAGGAACGCGACGCCCTCGCCGGCGTCCTCGCTCATTCGGGCCTCATCTCTCTCCTCGCCGAGCTGACTCCGGAGCACTTCGACCTGGAGGTGCACCGGCGCGTCCGGGAGCACCTGCTCCGTCCCGGCGAGGCCGAGCGGGAGCTCGTCGGCGTGCTCGCGGACCTCGACGCCCGCGCGGCGGAGGAGTCGATCGACGAGGCAACCGCGAAGGAGCTGCTGCTCCGCCTGCGTGAGCGCGGGATCAAACGCGAGCTCGCGCGCTCGGACGACCTCGAGCGTACGCGCGAGCTCCAGGCCGCGCTCGCAAAGATCCGCGAGGCCGTCGCCAGCTTCTCCTGAGCTACCCTGGATCCGCATGAACGACCCGCTCGTCATCGCCGGCCGCGCGCTCGGCTCGCGCCTGATCACGGGGACGGGTAAATACTCCTCGCCGGAGGCGATGCGCGAAGCCGTCGTCGCGTCGGGCTGCGAGCTCGTCACCGTGGCAGTCGGACGGATCGACCTCGACAGCGTGGACGAGGCGATCACCGACTACCTGCCGCAGGGCGTCTCTCTCCTGCCGAACACGGCCGGGTCCGCCACGCCCGAGGAGGCCGTCCGCATTGCGCGGCTCGCCCGCGCGGGCGGGCTGCCGGACTGGATCAAGCTCGAGGTGATCCCCGATCCGCGCTACCTGCTGCCCGACCCGGTCGGGACGCTGGAGGCCGCGGAGCAGCTCGTCGACGAGGGGTTCACCGTCCTCCCGTACGTCCTGCCCGACCCCGTGTTGCAGACGCGGCTCGAGTCGGTCGGCTGCGCTGCAGTGATGCCGCTCGCGGCGCCGATCGGCAGCGGACGCGGGCTCAAGCTCCGCCATGCGATCGAGATCATGGTCGAACAGGCCGAGGTGCCGGTCGTCGTCGACGCAGGCCTCGGCGCGCCCTCGCACGCGGCCGAGTGCCTGGAACTGGGCGCGGACGCGGTGCTGGTCAACACCGCGATCGCGCGCGCGGACGATCCGGCGCGGATGGCACACGCGTTCCGCCTCGCCGTCGAGGCCGGGCGCGCCGCGCGCCTCGCCGGGCTGATCGAGGAGCGCGAGACAGCCGAGCCGTCGAGCCCTCTCGGGGGCCTCGCCGCCCGCTCGTGACCACCGTCACGGTCAACGGCCGGGCCCAGGAGGCCGCAGCGGGGGACACGGTGGAGTCGCTGCTCGAGCGACTCGGGCTGGCGGCGCGGTACGCGCTCGTCGAGCGGAACGGCGAGCCGGTCGAGCGCGTCCGCTACGGCGACACGCAGCTCGCCGACGGTGACACGCTCGTCGTCGCCCGCCCCGTCGCGGGTGGATAGCCGGCTGTACCTGATCACCGGCGCGCGTCCCGACCTCCAGGAGCTCGTCGAGACGGCCGTCAGCGGCGGTGTCGACATCGTCCAGATCCGCGAGAAGGAGCTCCCCGACGCGGAGCTTCTCCGCGTGCTGCAGGAGATGCGGGCGTTGACGCGCCGGCTCGAGGTCCCGCTCGTCGTCAACGACCGGCCCGACCTCGCAGTGCTGGTCGAGGCGGACTACGTCCACGTCGGACAGGACGATCTCCCGGTGGAAGCGGCCCGACGCTTCGGTCTGCTCGTCGGCCAGTCGACGCACGCGCGGGCTGAGCTCGATGCAACTGAGGCGGACTACGTCGGCGTCGGCCCGGTCTACGAGACGCCGACGAAGCAAGGCCGCCCCGCGGCCGGGCTCGAGTACGTCCGCTACGCGGCAGAGCACGCACGGGTTCCGTGGTTCGCGATCGGCGGGATCGACGAAACGAACGTCCGCGATGTCGTCGCCGCAGGCGCCGAGCGCATCGCGGTCGTCCGGGCAATCACGGAAGCTCCGGACACGGAGCATGCGGCCGCCGCGCTGCGCGCCGCTCTGCCGTAGAGAGAGAAGAGGCGCCGCGTGGGCGCCTCTCGAAGCTCCGGGGGTGGGATTCGAACCCACAACCCTCCGGTTAACAGCCGGACGCTCTGCCGTTGAGCTACCCCGGACCGTCAGGTAGTCGACAAGAAGGTGATCGGCGGGCACGCCGTATAACGCGAGGCACAGTAGCACGCGTTACCACGGCTCCTGGCTGCGCGATCGCGGACGGGTTAGGATCGGCCTCGTGCGCAGGCAGCGGCTCCGACCCCTCACCGAAGCGGAGGCGTATGCCCGGTGCCACGGCAGGCGCGAGTCCGAGGTGAGGATCGTCAAGCTCGAGCCTCGGCGGCCGCGGTACCAACTCGAGGTCTCCGGAGAGGACCTGCGCCGGTCGTTCGAGGAGAAGCTCGATCACCGCGAGCGCGAGGACGAGGCGATCGGCGGCACGGCCTAGCGATCCGCACGAGTCGACTGGTCCGGAGGCCGGCGGCGACGCCCCTAGGGCTCGTGTCTAGAATGCTGACGTGAGCTGGCTCTTCATCGCCTTGCTCGCGGCGGCGGTCGTCGTTCTGATTGCGGCGGAGTGGCCTCGCCTCGCCGGCCGGGCGGGCTCGCGGGCCCGCCAGTCCCGCGCGCGTGCCCGTCAGAAGGCGCAGCTCCGGCTGCTCAAGACCGAGAGCGACGAGTTCGCCGCGAGTGTGCAGCGCGACCTGGAGCGGCTACCGACGATCGAAGAGCACGATCCGAGCCGCTGATCAGGGACCTACCCGGAACACGGCGCGGAGCGTGCGCGTGTTCGGGAGGATCCGCGGCACGTTCTCCATGTTCTTCAGCTCCTGGTAGTCGGCCGCGCTGAAGGCGAGCACGTGCCGTCCCGGGGCGGCTCGGCGGACGCTGACGACCGCGCGCCCGCGCGTGAACGTGACGTCGGCGGGCTTCCCGTCGATGCTCGCCGTCAGCGAGTCGGGGTCGACTCCCGAGCCACTGTCTGCGACGACGAGCTCGAGGTTGCCGCCCCGCCTGGTCCTGGTCGAGAGGAGTCGTACCGTCGGGGGCGTGACGTCGTCGACCCAGTAACGGAACGTGAACGCCGCCGGCGTGTTCGACCTCGTGTCGAAGACGACGTCGTAGCTTCCGGGCGCCGGCCGGATCGCGCCTGCGACTGGACGGCGCGCGCCGTACGAGTCGAGGTAGGGATTGATGACGAGCGGCAGGCCGGGAATGCCGACCAGGCGGTTCTCGTCGCCGGCGACGACAACCCGAGGCGAGGCGCGGCTCCCGCGAAGCACGACCACGCCGAAGTTCGCCACGGGCTTCGTCAGGGTGACGCGGAAGACGCGCTCGGGCCCTGCAAGCACGGCGGCGCGCGTCAGGTCGGGATAGCGGTAGGAGGTAACGAGCGACCGCCCGCCGGCGGTCGTGCTCCGGTGGGTGCCCGTCGTGCGGAGCGTTCCGTGCGGCTCGAGACCGAGCTTCGGATCGACGACACGGACCCAGTACGGGATCCGGCGCGTGACGCTGCCGAGATTGAGCACGACGAAGCCCATCGCGTCGCCCTCCACGGTGCCCGCGCCGACCGTCAGATCGAGGCGTCCCGGCACGGTCACCGCCGGCGGGCCGCTGACCGTCGGCCTGGCGGTGCTCACCTGCGGCGTGATCGAGACCGTCCACTGTCCTCCGCCGCCGTCCGCATCGGTGAGCTGGACGGACCGCGTCGTGCTCTTGCCCGTGTGCAGGAGGCCGAACGACAGGTCAGTGGGCGCAGCGAAAATCAGCGGCGTGTTCGCGGCGACGACATCGACCAGCCCGCCGCCCTCGCGGGTGACGGGAGCCTCGCCGCCGAGCTGCGTCGGCTTACCGGTGAGCACGAGGGCCGACTTGACCTGAGCTACCGTCCAGGCGGGATGGCGCTGGAGAAGCAGCGCAGCCGCGCCGGCGACGTGTGGCGCGGCCATGCTCGTCCCGCTGAAGGCCGTCCAGGAGCCCTCGCGGGGCGGAACGGACGAGAGGATCTCGACCCCGGGCGCGCTGACGTCGGGCTTCAGCCCGAGCGAGATCGGCGTCGGTCCGCCGCTCGAGAAAGACGCGACGGCGAGCTGCTTGCTGACCGCGGCGACGGTGATCGCCTTGGAAGCGCTGCCGGGTGAGGAGATGCTGCCGGCGCCGAAGTCGGAGAACTCGTTTCCGGCTGCGATCGCGGACACGACCCCGGCGTCGGCCGCTGCGTCGATCGCCGACACCACCAGGTCGCGCGTGGGCTCGATCTCAGGCTCTCCGAGGGACAGGTTGATCACATCCATACCGTCGCGTACAGCGGCCTCGATCCCGGCGGCGATCTCCGGCGCGTTGCCGTTCAGGCCGAAGTTCTCGGTCGGGACGGTCAGCACCTTGTAGTTCCCGAGGTAGGCCTTCGGCGCAACGCCCGCCAGCGGCCCGCGCCCGGCGACCGCGCCGGGCGAGTATTCGCCCGCTGCGATCCCAGCGACGTGCGTGGCATGGTCGGAGAAAGTCGGGTCGAACGGGACGCGCGCGTATTTCCAGGTGCTCGTCGGCGGGGAAAACGCCCGGGCGACGATCACCTTCGCAGTCGTGTAGGCCCTGTTCCCCTTCGGGAAGCCCGGTGGCATGGCGTAGCCGCTCGGGTCGAAGAAAGGGTGCTTCTGGTCGACGCCGTCGTCGATGATTCCGATCTTGATCCCGTTCCCGGCGGTGTCGAATGCGGGCGCGTCCCAGAGCTTGTCGGCGTCGATCAGCTGCGGGCTCTTGTCCAGGAGGTGGCGGTAGGTGACACTCGGCCAGACCTCGGCGACGCCTGGAACCGAGGCGAGCCGCGAGAGCTCCTCGCGCGGAAGGAGGACGGCCAGCCCGTTCAGGACGACGTCGTAGCGCCAGGTGACCCGAGCGTCGGGGACGGTCGCCGTGATCCTGGCGGCGAGCACCCGCTGCGCGACCGCGAGGGAGTGCAGGTAGGCGACGCTCGTCGGCGCACGGAGGTCGAGCCGCTGCGCCTTGGAGCGGGCGCTGAGCACGCGGCTCCGCTGGATCGCCGTCGCGAGCGGCGGAGCGTCGAGCGTCACGACGACCTCGACGCGCGGCGCGGGCGCCGCGGTCGCGATGCCCGCGAAGAAAACGGCGGCCAGGGCCGCCGTGAGAGCAAACGCCGTGCGCAAGACGGGAAGGCTAGCCCAGAGCTGTTAAGACTCGGTGCGCATGCTGTGCCGGGTTCACGCCTCGGCCTCGAGTCACGCAACTCCGCTGCCGGGTCCCGCGTCAAGCCACCGCTACACTGTCGTACTCCCGGCTCGCGGATGTGGCGGAATTGGTAGACGCGCACGGTTCAGGTCCGTGTGGGGGAAACCCCGTGGAGGTTCAAGTCCTCTCATCCGCATAGCAGGTTCGAGCCGTTTCATGGGGCAGGTTTTATAGGGTAGGTTGAGCCCTGATGAATCTCCCCTGATGAATCTCCCCGTCCTGGTTGCCGTCGATGAGGATCCGAACGTCCTCGAAGAGGTCGAAGCCCAGCTCGTCCAACGCTACGGACGTGAGTACCGCGTCGAAGCTGTGCGCGAGCCGGACGAAGCGCTGAAGACGCTGACGGAGCTCAAGGACGCCGGCGCGGATGTCGCGGTCGTGCTCGCAGGGCAGTCGTTGTCCGGCACAACCGGCGGCGAGCTGCTCGAGCACACACGCAGGCTCCATCCACACGCCAAGCGCGCGCTGCTGGTTTCCGCGAACGCCTGGGCCGACGAGGCGACTGCGGACACGATCCGTGGTTGGATGGCTCTCGGGCGCATCGACCACTACGTCCTGAGGCCGGCGGCGTCCCCGGACGAGGTGTTCCACGAAGCCGTGTCGGACTTCCTCCTCGAGTGGTCGCGAGAGCGGCGCCTCGTTCCGCAGACCGTCCACATCGTGGGGGAGACATGGTCCGGCAGGGCATACGAGCTGCGAGACGTTTTTGCACAGTGCGCGGTTCCGCACTCGTTCTGTCTAGCGGACTCGGACGAGGGGCGTGCTTTTGTCGCCAAGGCGGGGCCCGACGCAAAGCTGCCACTCATGGTTCTTCCGGACGGCCGCGTGCTGAGCGATCCCTCAGACGCCGAGATCGCGGAAGCCGCCGGCGCGCCGACGGGCCTCGAAGAGAAGACTTTCGATGTCGTGATCGTTGGCGCAGGACCGGCCGGCCTGTCCGCAGCGGTCTACGGCGCGTCGGAGGGGTTGCGCGTTCTCGTGGTGGACTCCGGTGGGATCGGGGGGCAGGCCGGGACCAGCTCGCTGATCCGCAATTACCTGGGCTTCGCCAGGGGCATCAGCGGGGGCCGGCTCGCCGAGGAGGCCTACGAGCAGGCGGCGGTGTTCGGTGCGAGCTTTCTGTTCATGCATCCGGTGACCGCGCTCGACCGTCCGGGCGACTGGTTCAACCTGTCGCTCTCGGACGGCCGCGCGGTGAGCGCGAGAGCCGTGATCCTCGCGGCCGGCGCCAGCTACCGCCGCTTGGGTATCCCGTCGCTGGAGGCGCTGAACGGCGCCGGTGTCTTCTACGGTGGGCCGGTTTCGGAGGCTCCCGCGCTGAGCGGGAAGGAGGTGTATGTCCTCGGCGGCGGGAATTCCGCGGGCCAGGCGGCACTCCACCTCGCTCGGTACGCCCGACACGTCACCGTGCTGGTGCGCGCAGATTCGCTCGAGGCCGGAATGTCGCACTACCTGATCCAGACGATCGAGGCCGCGCCGAACGTCGACGTGCGCACCGGCACCACCGTGGTCGGCGGCGGAGGCGACGGCCACCTGCAGCGGCTGGTTCTACGAGAAGGCGCCGCGGGTGAACAGCAGGCGGTCGCCGCCGACGCCCTGTTCGTTCTGATCGGAGCCCGTCCGCAGACGGACTGGCTGCCGGCAGGCATCGCGAGAGACGGGCACGGCTTCCTGCTCACGGGCGACGACGTCGAGGACAGCCGTGACTGGCCACTGGAGCGTCGCCCGCTGTCACTCGAGACGAGCATGCCGGGAGTCCTCGCGGCGGGAGACATCCGGCACGGGTCGGTCAAGCGCGTCGCCGCCGCGGTGGGAGAGGGCTCGATCGCCGCCCAGCTCGTTCATCGGCTCTTCGCCGACGAAGACGCTTACTCACCGCGAGCGCCGGAGGCGGCGGCGTCCCGCACGGGCGCGGGCCACTGATGCAGCCAGTCCTGGGCCGGCCGAAGACGACCGGCGCGCCCAGATCAGGCCGTCCTGCTCGCAGTACTCGAACACGGTTTCCGCGCTAGCCTGGACGGCGTGAGCCGGATCAATCCCCTCGTCCGGGGCCTCCTCATCGTCGCCGCGATCTCCGCGGTGATCGTCGTGCTCAAGCTGCAGGCGACGCTGACGGCTCTCTTTCTGATCGCGCGGATCGCGTTCCTGCTCGCGATCGCGTTCTTCGTCTACCTTCTCTGGCGCGAGCGTCGGGAGGAGATCTCGATGTGGTCGAGCCGCGCGCGCGCCGTGTTCTACGGGGCGGCGGTGCTGATCATCCTGGACATCGCCGCGCTCTCGTTCCTGGACGAGTCCGGTCCGGATGCGGTCGCGTTCGTCCTCGTGCTCGCCATCTGCGCGTTCGCCATGTGGCGGACGTGGCGAGACCAGCACACCTATGTCTGAGCCTCGAGCCGCGCTACGGCCCAAGCCTTAGCGCGTGGCCGGGCTTTGCTCGGCCACGCTGCGGACGGCCCAAGCCTTTAGCGCGTGGCCGGGCTTTGCTCGGCCACGCTGCGGATGGCACCGTCGAGCGAGTCGAGCGCTCCGCGAATCGAGGTCAGCTGTCCCACGAAGATGGGCGTGTCGCGCTCGGTATACCGGCTTGCCTCGCTCTCGCGCAGCCGCAGCATCAGGTGCATGAAGTCGGCCGGCTCGTCGCACTCGAACGCCGTCATGAACTCCTGGTCGTCGATCCCGAACGAGTACGTCGTGTGGTTGTGGATCCCCGGGAACTCCTCGCGGCCGATGCGGATGTGCTCGTCCATCGCGCGCTGCCGCTCCTCCTCGAGGAGCGCGTACCAGGGTCGGACCTTCACGAACGGATAGACGACGAGGTAGGGCTGGTCGTGGGGCGTGATCCTCCGCGCCCGGCGCGCCTGTGTGTACTGCGAAGCCATCGTCGTCGCCAGGTACGAGTACGGCGTCTCCAGCCAGGCCGCGAGCGGCGTTCCGTTCAGCTCAGCCCCCAGCTCGCCGAGGTCGCTGTAGCGGTCGGTGATCTTCCACAGGAAGAAGTCGCAGTCGGGTCGGACGCCGGTACACGTGTAGACGCGGAGTCCCTCCATCCGCTGGGCCCACGCCTCGACCACCTCGGCAAAGGCGTCCTTGCCGGCGGCGCGCTCCTCGACGGGGATTCGCCGCCAGGCGGGATCGACGCGGTAGAAGCTGTAGGCGACGTACTGGCCTTCGGCCATGGTGAAACGCTAGCGGAGAAGCAGCTCAGGGCTCGCGGCGGTCTGCGGCGGCCCGACGTTCACTGGCGCCGTCAGCCGGACCGTGAAGCGGTACCGCCCCGGAGCGAGGCGCCGCGCCGGGAACGGCACACGTGTTCGCACGCCCGCCAGCGCGGGCATGCGCTTGGCGAGCGTCGTCGTGTGATTCGGCAGTTTCTCGAGCCGCGCGTAGACGTTGCAGTCGATGTCGCACCTGACTGCGATTGCCGCGGTGCCGAGCGCGATCGACCTGATTCGCGGGTACGCAATCCGCGCGTTCGGGGTCAGTTGGAGCCCGGGGCACTTCGCGATCACGCCGCCGAAGACCGACCGCGCGGCGTCCTTGAACGCGGGCAGGCTCGTCTTCGGCGTTCCGTCGGAGTAGTAGAGCCCGGACTGGAAGCGGTCGAGCGCCGTCTCGTCGAAGGCGTGGAAGATGAAGAGCCCGATCACATTCGGCTGGCAGAAGGTGATCTGCAGCGCCTGCCTGTAGTACGCGGCCTGGGTCGCCTCCGGCACGGGCTTGATCGTCACCGGCTCAGCGCCCGAGTAGAGAAACGCCTTCGTCGAAGGGATCTGCGTCTCGACCCCGTACTCCGCGTACAGGATCGGCAGCGTCGAGCCTGCCTGTGCCGTCCCGTCGAAGGCGGTGGCGAGCAGCGCCGTCAGCTTCGTGTAGTCAGCGATCCCGATCGGCGTCGTGTTCGGGTGGGCAAAGGTCGGCGGGATCGTCGAGTTCTCCGGGTAGGGATGGATCGCGAGCACGTCCATGATCGGCGTCGTCCGCCCCGACGCGCGATAGGCCGACCCCATGTCCTGGATGAAGATCGTCGGCGAGTGGGTGTCGCGCCCCGAGCCCGGCCGGTCGATCCCGCGCGGCGAGATCGCGCCGCCGTAGACGGTGATCGCCGGGCTGACGGCCTTCAGCGCGTCGTATGTCTTCGCGAGCAGAGACGTATAGGCGGGGGCGGCCAGGTCCTCGCCGTTTCCCCCGAACTGCGGCAGCCAGAAGCGGTTCAGGTTCGGCTCGTTGCCGATGATGAAATTGGTCAGGCCGGGGACATTCCGCGCGAGATAGGCGGCGTGTGCGGCGAAGCTCGCCTGGTCGCTGTCGCTAAGCGGAGTGGTGCGGCTTCCGAAGTTGTAGACGGCGACGAAGACCTTCATCCCGTCGAGCGCCGCGGCCTGCATCAGGTTCTTGAGCTGGAGGATGGTGTCGGGCCCGGGAGTGGGGTTCGCTGGATTCCAGATCGAGGTAACACGAACCGTATTCAGGCCCGCAAGCCGGAGCAGGTCGAGCCGTGACTTCGCCTCGGCCGGCGTGTCCGACTTGACCGCGTCCTCCGCGGCGCCGACCATCATCGTCGGCCCGCCGGCGCGGGCAGCGGGGGCGCCGATCAGGATCGCGGCTGCGATAAGCGCCAGGAGCAGGCGTTTCATCTGGGCCAGGGTAGCCTGAGGTTGTTATGAAGAATGAACGGGTCGAGGCCCAGCTCAAGGCGCTGCCCGCGAAGCCGGGTGTCTACATCTTTCGCGGCGAGGACGGCCGTGTCCTCTACATCGGCAAGGCGAAATCGCTGCGGCCCCGCGTACGCTCGTACTTCCAGGCGACGCCCGACACGCGCGCGCAGATCGCACAACTCCCGAGCCGTGTCGCCGACATCGAGGTGATCGTCACCGGCACCGAGGCAGAGGCGCTGCACGTCGAGCAGAACCTCGTCAAGCGCCACCGGCCGCCGTTCAACATCCGACTCCGCGACGACAAGTCGTTTCCGTACATCGCGGTCACGGTCGAGGACGAGTACCCGCGCGTGATGTTCACGCGCGAGCGCCACCGGCGCGGCGTCGTGTACTTCGGGCCGTACGCAAACGCGAAGAAGGTCCGGGAGACGCTCGACGTCCTCAACCGGGTCTTCCAGTACCGGCCCTGCGAGGGGCCGAAGCCCGGGCGGCATTCCGGGATCCCCTGCCTCGACTACCACATCGAACGCTGCAAGGCGCCCTGCGTCGGCTACGTCTCGAAGGAGGACTACCGGGAGATCATCGACCGCGTGATCGAGTTCCTCTCCGGTGAGACGCGACCGATCCTCCGCGACCTCGAACGGCAGATGCAGGAGGCCGCTGCGGAGGAGCGCTTCGAGGACGCGGCGCGCTATCGCAACCGGCTGTACGCGATCCGACACCTCGCCGAACGCCAGGCAGCCGATCGCCGCTCGGTCGGAACTGTGGACGTGATCGGGATCGCAATCGAGGGCGATCGCGCCGCCGTGCAGATCTTCCCGCTCCGCGACGGCAAGCTCGTCGACCGCTACGGCTTCCACCTCGAGAACGTCGCCCGCCAGGACACGGCCGCGGTTCTGGAGGCGTTCGTGCTCGAGTACTACGGCTCGGCACCGAGCGTGCCGCCCCAGCTCGTGGTCCCGCCCGACGCGGGCGACACCGCTGCGCTCGAGCAGTTCCTCTCCGAGCGGCGCGGCTGGCGGGTCGAGGTGCGCGCGCCCGAGCGAGGCGAGAAGAAGCGGTTGCAGGAGCTCGCGGCGCAGAATGCGCGGGTGGCGCTGGAGTCGGACGCAATCCAGTCGGAGCAGCGGCGCCTACGGCGCGTCGAGGCGCTCGAGGAGCTGCGCGAGGCGCTCAACCTCGAGAGTCTGCCGATCCGGATCGAGTGCTACGACATCTCGAACATCCAGGCCGAGTCGCCGGTGGGCTCGATGGTCGTGTTCCAGGACGCGGTGCCGAAGAAGGCGCACTACCGGAAGTTCGGCGTGCGGCGGCTGGAGGCGGGGCCGGATGATTTTGCCGCGATCGAGGAGGTCGTCTCGCGGCGGTTCGCGCGCCTGAGCGACGCCGCGAGCGACGACTACGACGAGTCCTTCGCGGCGATGCCGAACCTGGTCGTGATCGACGGCGGCAAGGGCCAGCTCTCGGCGGCGCTGGCCTCGATGCAGGCCTACAACCTGCCGCGGGTCGCCGTCGTCTCGCTCGCAAAGCGCGCCGAGGAGGTGTTCGTGCCCGGGCGCTCGGAGCCGATCGTGCTGCCGCGCGAGTCCGCGGGACTGCAGCTCCTCCAGCGCATCCGCGACGAGGCGCACCGCTTCGCGCTCGGCTTCCACCGCCAGCGGCGCGAGACGCGGGCGCGCAGCTCGATCTTCGACGACCTCCAGGGCGTCGGCCCCGCCCGCCGCCGGGCGCTGCTGCGGCACTTCGGGTCGGCGGAGCGGCTGCTCGAAGCCTCGCGGGAGGAGCTCGAGGGCGTCCCCGGTGTCCCGGCGAAGACCGCGCGCGCGATCTACGCGCAGCTGCACAAGGCGGGCCGCGGTTGAAACGCCTCGCGCTGCTCGCGCTCTCGGCGCTGCTGCTCGCCGGCTGCGGCGGGGGCGAGAGCGCCGAGCCGACGACCGACGAGTTTCCACCGCCTCCGACGACCACGATGCCGGCGGACCCGGGGAAGGACGCGATCCACGCGTTCGTGGCCGCTGCGCACGCTGGGCGAGCGGATGCGATGTGGGAGCTGCTCTCGACCGCGTCCAAGCGGCGGCTCGGCCCGACGATCGCCCGCTTCCGGACCCGTGGGGCGAAGCGTCTCGCGAGAGACCTCGGCTCGTTCGGCCGCTACCAGGTGATCGTCTCCGAGCGGATCACGCCGGAGTTCGGCGTCGTCGCGGTCGACGGCTCGCGGCTCGTGGAGGGAAAGCGACTCCGCGAGGTCTATGCCGCGGCGCTTCGGCTCGAGGGCGAGAAGTGGAAGGTCGAGCTCGGTGGCCCGGTGCACGTCCGAGCGGTCGGACCCGACCCGGGCGCGCACGAGGACGTCGTCGCCCAGGTAGCGGCCGCCGTCTCCGGCGAGGGCGGGACGGGCTCGGCGGTGGTCTATGTCGACGGCCTGACCGAGAATCCGAAGGTCTACGGAACCGCCTCGAACTCGACGCTCGTTGTCAACTTCGAGCCTGCACTCGATCCCGGGCGCCACACCGTGGTCGTCTTCGGCAACGTCGGCCGAGACGCCTCCGCCACCGCCTGGTGGTTCACGGCCCGGCGACGCTAGCGTCGTCATCGAGTTGACGCGCCGGCCCCGGCTTTGCCGGGCGCCGGAGCGGGACTACGGGTACACCTGGCGCAGCTGCCACCACGCGGACGCGAAGCGCGTGCCGATGTTCTTGTACGAGCCGACCGTGAAATGTACGCCGTCGGACTGCGTCTTCAGGTCGAGCGTCGTGATCATCGCCAGGCCGGGGTACATCGTCACGGCCTTGGTCTGCTGGTCGCGCACCGTCTTCTGGTACGGGAACCCGGAGAGCCGCCCGATCTGACCGATCACCACTGGGATGTCGGAGCCGAGGTCGGTGCGGAAGGCGTTCAGCGTGATGCCGAAACGCTTCGCCCACCTCTTTGCGTCGGAGCTGTTTATCGCATCGCTCTCGCCCTGGAGGAACAGGACGCCGTCGATGTGCCCGCCGGCTTGGCGAACCTGGTCGATGCAGTTCGTGAAGACCGAGTGCGACGGAGTCCACTTCGAGATCGTTGTTCCCGCCACCGCGCACTGGACCAGGCCGACCGTCTGCGGATCCAGCGTCTGGATCGCGCCGAGGCCGAACGTCATCCCCGGGCCGACGCCGTTGGCGCTGTCGCTCGGGTCGCCGAGCGGGTCGACTGCGACTTGCCAACCGCCGTGCTTCCGCCAGACGAGCAGTCGCGGATCGCTCGCTGCGCCCTTGCTGACGGGCTGGCCCCGACCGAGCATGTTCGACTGGCCGGCGAGTACGAAGACCTCGTCCGGCGTGGGCAGCCCGGACCCCGCCGACTCGGCCGCCGCAAACACGGCGGCGAACAGAGCAAGACAAAGAATGGTAAGGAGGAGACGAACGACGGTGAGGGGGAATCGGAAGCGCAAGAGAACCGCCGGCTACATAAACACAGCTTTCGGACGATAGCAGACGCGCTTACGAAGGTTTTTCTCGCAACGAGCGACTTTGGTCACTCGCCGTCGGGCGACATGAACGGATAGCGGTAGTCTCCGGGCGGGACGAACGTCTCCTTGATGGTCCGCGGGGACACCCAGCGGATTAGGTTCCACATCGAGCCGGCCTTGTCGTTCGTGCCGGAGCTGCGCGCCCCGCCGAAGGGCTGCTGGCCGACGACGGCGCCGGTGGGCTTGTCGTTGACGTAGAAGTTTCCGGCCGCATACTGGAGCTTGTCGCCGGCGAGCTCGATCGCGGAGCGGTCGCGCGCGAAAACGGCGCCGGTCAACCCGTACGGCGCGGTCCGGTCGACGAGCTCGAGCGTCTGCTCGTAGTCGCGCTCAGGGTAGACGTAGGCGGTGACGACCGGCCCGAAGAGCTCGTCACGGAGCAGCCGGAAGTTCGGGTCGTGCGTCTCGATCACCGTCGGCTGGACGAAATAGCCCTCGCTGTCGTCGTACCCGCCGCCGACGAGCACCTCGGATTCCCCGTCCGCACGCGCCTCCTCGATCGCCTCCTTCTGGGTCTCGAACGAGCCGGAATCGATCACGGCGCCCATGAAGTTCCCGAAATCGCCGACGTCGCCGACCTTCAGCTCCGCGACCTGGTCGGCGAGGCGCTCTCGCAGCTCCGGCCAGAGGTTGGACGGCGCGTAGACGCGCGACGCGGCCGAGCACTTCTGCCCCTGGTACTCGAACGAGCCGCGGACGATCGCGGTCGCGACCGAGTCGAGGTCGGCCGACGCATGGGCGACGATGAAGTCCTTGCCGCCGGTCTCGCCCACGATCCGCGGGTAGTTGCGGTAGTGCTCGATGTTCACACCGACCGTCTTCCACATGTTCTGGAAGACGGCGGTCGAGCCGGTGAAGTGGATACCGGCGAGGTCGGGGCTCGCGAGCGCCGGATCGCCGACCGCCGAGCCACGACCATAGACCAGGTTGATCACGCCCGGCGGGAGGCCGGCCTCCTCGAGCAGGCGCATCGTGTAGTAGGCGGAGAGCGCCGCGGTCGACGCCGGCTTCCAGATGACGGCGTTGCCCATCAGGGCGGGGGACGTCGTCAGGTTCCCGCCGATCGCGGTGAAGTTGAAGGGGCTGACCGCGAAGACGAATCCCTCGAGCGGGCGGTACTCCATCCGGTTCCAGACGCCGGGAGAGGAGAGGGGCTGCTCCGCGTAGACGCGCGTCATGAACTCGACGTTGAAGCGGAAGAAGTCGATCAGCTCGCACGCGGCGTCGATCTCGGCCTGGTGCGCCGTCTTCGACTGGTTGAGCATCGTCGCCGCGACGAGCGTGGTACGCCACGGGCCGGCGAGGAGCTCGGCGGCCCGGAGGAGTACGGCGGCCCGCTCCTCCCACGGCGTCCGCGACCATTCGTGCCACGCTTCGCCCGCAGCCTTGATCGCGCGCTCGACTTCGTCGACGCTGCCCTGGTGCACGTCGGCCAGGACGTGATCCTTGCGGTGGGGCATCAGGGCCTGGACGGTGTCGCCCGTGCGAACCTCTTCGCCGCCGATCACGCACGGGACGTCGAGGCGCTCGGCCTCCATCTCCGCGAGCCGGCGCTTGAGCTCCTCCCGCTCGGGAGAGCCCGGCGCGTAGTGTTTGACCGGCTCGTTCGTGGGCGGGGGCGGCCGGAAGATTCCGTGAGCGCTCACAACTCGATTGTATGGTGAGCGGCGATGCAGACCGTCCGCTACGGCGCCGGAACGTGGGGCGTGGGGGAGCTCTGGTTCGAGGACGAGACACTGGTCTGGCACGAGCTGCCGACGCGATCGCGTGAACTGCGGGCGCACTCCCCCAAGGGGGGGCTGGAGCCCCCTTCGGTCACGCTATCGGCTGCCGACGCACGCCCGGGTGACGATTCAGTGCCGGAACTAGCGCGGCGGGTCGCGCGGTACTTCACCGGCGCCGAGGTCTCGTTTACGGACGTCGAGCTCGACCTCGAGTCGTACACGCCCTTCCAGCGCTCGGTCGCCGAGGCGTTGCGCGCCGTTCCGTACGGGGAGACCGTCACCTACGGCGAGCTCGCCGCGCTCGCGGGCCACCCGAACGCGCAGCGCGCGGCGGGCACGTTCTGCGCCCGCAACCGGCTCCCGCTGATCCTCCCGTGCCACCGCGTCGTCGCCGCGGTCGGCCTCGGCTCGTACGGCTCGCTGGGCCTCGACTACAAGCGCCGCCTCCTCGAGCTCGAGCATGCCGTTCTCTGAGGACGTCCGCCGTGAGCTCGCAGGCGTCAAGCCGCAGAAGCACTGCGATCGGATCGCCGAGCTCTCCGGGCTGTTCCATACCGCGGGCAGCCTTCACCTCCGCGGGCACGCGGAGTTCTCAGTCCACCTCGACCTCGCCGAGTCTGCCGTCGCCCGCCGCGCAGTCGGGCTCGTGCGCGCGTTCGGGGTCGAGGCCGAGATCCGAACCTACCGGCGGCGGGCGTTCGCGGGCACGACCCGCTATCAGCTCCACGTTCCGGGCAGCACCCGCTCGCTCGAGGTGCTGCACGAGGCCGGTGTTCTCTCCTCCGCGCATGCACCGCTGGGGGCGCCGCCGAAGCGAGTCGTCGGACGGTCGTGCTGCCGCCGCGCGTACCTGCGCGGGGCGCTCCTGGGCGGAGGCTCCGTCAGCGGCCCGCGGGCACCGCACCTCGAGGTGCGGACGGCCGACAGTGCCGGGGCCGGGTTGCTCGCGTGGGTGGCCGGGCAGGAGGACGTCCCACTCCGCGTCCACGATCGCGGGCGCCATGCAATCGCGTACGCCAAGGGTGGGGAGCCGATCGCGGACATCCTGGCACTCGCCGGCGCCGGTGACGCCGCGCTCGCGATCGACGAGTACGCGGTCGTCGCCGAGGCGCGGGCGCGGGCAAACCGCGTCGCCAACGCCGATCACGCGAACCTCGTCCGCTCGAGCCGCGCCGCCTACGCGCAGGTCCAGGCGATCCACCGGCTGGAGGAAGAGGGAAGGCTCGCCCGCCTCTCACCAAGCCTCCGCGAGATCGCCGACCTCCGCCTCCGCCATCCGTCGCTCTCGCTTCGCGAGTTGGCGGCGAAGTGCCGTCCGCCGGCGACGAAGGCGGCCGCGCACCGACGCCTGAACAAACTCGTCAGCCTGGCAGAGCATGATTTGCAACGCATGTAGCGTTCGGTGGTCCGATCCTTCATACTTGCTCCGAGGTGGGTCCGCGCTCGTCCGCCGGTGGATTCAGACCCCGTCTGCCGGCTCGGTCCTGAGCGCGGTGCAACCGGAGGGGAGGGTCGTCCTCGGAGCTTCCCCTCCGGCCCGCCTCTTGCGGTCTGCGGCCGAGTACTGAGGGCCCGCGAAGGGCACCTCGTTAGACTCGTTGCGGAAACTCGAAGGGGGACACCATGGCGAAGATTCGTGTCGGTATCAACGGTTTCGGGCGCATCGGGCGCAACTTCTTCCGCGCGCATCTCGAGCGCGGCGGCGACTTCGAGGTGGTCGCCGCGAACGACCTCGGCGACGCGAAGACGATGGCGCACCTGCTCCGCTACGACTCGACGCTGGGGCCGCTGGGCGAGGAGGTCACGGTCGGCGACGGGACGATCCGCGCCGGCGACTTCGAGCTGAAGATGTTCGCCGAGCGCGACCCGGCAGCGCTCCCGTGGGCCGACCTGGGGGTCGACGTCGTGTTGGAGTCGACCGGGCTCTTCACCGACCGCGCAGGTGCGCAGAAGCACATCGACGCCGGCTCGAAGAAGGTCGTGATCTCGGCCCCGGCGACCGAGCCGGACGTGACTCTCGTCCTCGGCGTGAACGACGACGCGTACGACCCGGCGTCGCACCACGTGATCTCGAACGCTTCCTGCACGACGAACTGCGTCGCGCCGCTGGCGAAGGTCTTGAACGACGCGTTCGGGGTCGAGCAGGGGTTCATGACCACGATCCACGCCTACACGCAGGACCAGGGCCTTCAGGACATGCCCCACAGGGACTTGCGGCGCGCTCGCGCCGCGGCGATCAACCTGATCCCTACTTCGACGGGCGCCGCGAAGGCGATCGGGCTGGTGCTTCCCGAGTTGAAGGGGAGATTCGACGGGATTTCCGTGCGTGCGCCGGTCGCGACCGGCTCGGTCACCGACCTCGTCGTCCGCCTCTCGCGCGACGTCACGCGGGACGAAGTGATCAGCGCCTACCGCGAGGCCGCAGGCAGACCGCTCGGCGCGTACCTGCAGTTCAGCGAAGACCCGCTCGTCTCCACCGACATCGTCCACTCGCCGTACTCGTGCATCTTCGACAGCGAGCTGACGATGGCGAACGGCTCGCTGGCGAAGGTGTTCGGGTGGTACGACAACGAGTGGGGCTACAGCTGCCGGCTCGTCGACCTGATCGCGATGGTCGGCGAGACACTGCCGGTCGAGGCCGCGGCGGCGACCGCGTGAGGTGAAGCTCCCTCGCTCCGTCCGGGACGCGGAGGTCGAGGGCAAGCGTGTCCTCGTTCGGGCCGACCTGAACGTGCCGCTCGAGGGCGGCCGCGTTGCCGACGAGGCGCGCATCCGCGCGGCGCTGCCGACGTTGCGGCTGCTGCTCGAACGCGGCGCCGCGGAGGTGATCGTCTGCTCGCACCTCGGGCGGCCGAAGAAGCCGGATCCAGCGTACGCGATCGCGCCGGTTGCCGATCGGCTGCTCGAGCTACTCGGCGCGAACGGCCGCGTGCGCGTGCTGGAGAACACGCGCTTCGACCCGCGTGAGTCCGCGAACGACCCGGAGCTCGCGCGGGAGCTCGCCGCCCTTGCCGACATCTACGTGAACGACGCCTTCGGGTCGGCGCATCGCGCGCATGCGTCGACGGAGGGGGTCGCGCACCTGCTACCTGCGTACGCGGGGCTGCTGCTCGAGCGCGAGCAGCAGGAGCTCGGGAAGCTGCTCGAGTCACCCGAGCATCCGTTCGTTGCGATCGTCGGCGGTGCAAAGGTGGAGGACAAGATCGGCGTGCTGCGCTCTCTCGCCGAGCGCGCGGACGTCGTCCTCGTCGGCGGAAAGATGGCCGAGGAGATCCGCGCCCACCCGATCGACGTGCCGGTGAAGCTCCCGAACGACATCGTCGCTGCGGCGGCGTTCGAGGCTGATGCGGAGGCAAAGGTCGTGCCGGCCGACGAGGTGCCGGAAGGTTGGCTCGGGCTCGATATCGGCCCGGCGACGCGCGAGGGATACGCGAAGCGGATCGCGATGGCGAAGACCGTTTTCTGGAACGGCCCGATGGGCGTCTTCGAGTGGCCGCGCTTCTCCGAGGGCACGAACGCCGTCGCGCAGGCGGTCGCGGAGGCCGACGCGTACACGGTCGTCGGCGGGGGCGACTCGGTGCGCGCGCTTGAAGAGGCCGGGCTCGCGGACAGGATCGACTGGGTCTCGACGGGAGGCGGAGCGGCGCTCGAGTTCCTCGAAGGCAAGGAGCTCCCGGGCGTGGCGGCGATTCCGCCGGCCGCGGAAATGTAAAGGGTCTAGGATCGGCCGGTGCTGATCGCCGGCAACTGGAAGATGCACAAGGGCGCCGAGGAGACGGCGGTGTTCTGCCGCGTGCTCCGCGACCAGCTCGAGTGGGTCGACGGCGTCGACGTCGCAGTCTGCCCGCCGTACCTCTCGCTGAGCGCCGCGGTGCAGGCGCTCGCCGGAACCGACATCGCCGTCGCGGCCCAGAACCTCCACTGGGCACCGGAGGGGTCGTTCACCGGCGAGATCTCGGCGCCGATGCTGTTCGAGCTCGGCGTCTACGGCGCCATCGTCGGCCACTCGGAACGGCGTCGGCTCTTCGGCGAGACGGACGAGGGTGTCGGGCGGCGCGCCGCCGCCGGCCTCGAGGCCGGCCTCTGGATCATCGCCTGCGTCGGCGAGACCGAGTCGGAGCGCGAGGCAGGGGAGACGGAGGACGTCCTTCGTCGGCAGGTCTCTGTGCTCGAGCAGCACGACCAGCTCGTGATCGCCTACGAGCCCGTCTGGGCGATCGGTACCGGCAAGACGGCGACTCCCGAGCAGGCGCAGGAGGCGCACGCGTTCATCCGCCGCCTGATCCGTGTCCCCATTCTCTACGGCGGCTCGGTCAAACCCGACAACGCAGCCGACCTGCTCGCCCAGCCCGATGTCGACGGTGCGCTCGTCGGCGGGGCCTCGCTCGAGGTCGAGTCGTTCGCAGCGCTTTGCAAAGCGGCGCGCCCCTAGTCGCCCTCGTCATCCTCGACGGGTGGGGTTGTGCACCCCCGGGCGCCGGCAACGCCGTCGATCTGGCGGACACGCCGGTCTTCGACCGCCTTTGGGCCGGCTATCCGCACACGACGCTGAAGGCGTCCGGCGAGGCGGTCGGCCTCCCATCCGGCCAGATGGGGAACTCGGAGGTCGGCCACCTGACGATCGGCTCGGGCCGGATCCTCTACCAGGACCTGATGCGCGTGAACCGGGCGATCGCCGACGGATCGTTCTTCGAGCATCCGGCCCTCCGCGGCGCCTTCGAGCGTGGTCGCAACGTCCACCTGCTGGGTCTCGTCTCCCAAGGCGGTGTCCACTCGCACATCGACCACCTGCGCGCGCTCCTTCGCTTCGCACCGGAGAAGACCTGGATCCACGCCTTCACCGACGGCCGCGACGTCTCCCCGCACTCGGCCGTCCGCGACCTCGCCGGGCTGCCCATCGACAGGATCGCGAGCGTCGCCGGGCGCTACTACGCGATGGACCGCGACCAACGCTGGGAGCGCACGCAACGCGCTTACGACGCGATCGTCTCCTGCGTGCCGATCACTTCAGCCGATCCCGTCGGCTACGTCCAGGCGCAGTACGACGCCGACGTCACGGACGAGTTCATCGAGCCGACTCACTTCGACGGCCGGCCCGGGATCGAGCCCGGCGACACTGTGATCTTCTTCAACTTCCGGCCCGATCGCGCGCGGCAGCTGTCGCAGAAGCTCCTCGACGCGGGCTTCGATCTGACCACGATGACGCGCTACCGCGACGATTTCGACTGCCCGGTCGTCTTCGAGGAGCAGCAGGTGACGAACACGCTCGCCGAGGTGCTCGCCTCACACGGCCGCCGCCAGCTGCACGGCGCGGAGACCGAGAAGTACGCACACGTCACCTACTTCCTGAACGGGGGCCGCGAGGAGGCGTGGCCGGGCGAGACCAGGATCCTTGTCCCGAGCCCGCGCGAGGTCGGGACGTACGACCGCAAGCCCGAGATGGCGGCGCCGGAAGTCGCCGCCCGTGTCGCCGCCGAGGCGCCCGCCGGGTACGCGTTCGTGATCGTCAACTTCGCGAACCCTGACATGGTCGGCCACACCGGCTCGATCCCGGCTGCGATCGCGGCGGTCGAGACGACCGACCGTTGCCTCGGCATCGTCCTCGATGCGGTCGAGCGTGCCGGGGGCGTCGCGCTCGTGACCGCCGATCACGGAAACGCCGAGACGATGCTCGAGGCGGACGGCGTCAGCCCGCACACCGCACACACCACGAACCCGGTCCCGCTCGTCGTCACCGACCCCCGCGTCACGCTCCGTGAGGGCGGCGAGCTCTCCGACCTGGCGCCCACGATCCTGGCCATGATTGGGATTCCGCGGCCGCGGGAAATGACCGGCCGGACCCTCGTAAACCTTCCGTAAACGGGGAATTCGTACCAAAGCAACGAGGCTATACTCCGCCGGCCTTGTCACTCCAGCAACCTGACCTCGGGGTTCTGCGCAAAGCGCAACGGGGCGACGAGCGCGCTTTTTCGCTGCTCGTGCGGGCCTACGAGACGCCCGTGTTCAACTACGTCCTGCGCCTCGTGGGCGACCGCTCGCTCGCCGAGGACCTCACGCAGGAGGTCTTCCTCCGCGTGTACCAGGGGCTGCCGCGTTTCTCGCTTCGCTGCAAGTTCACGACCTGGCTCTTCCAGGTGACGAAGAACCGCGTGCTCGACGAGCTCCGTGCCGTCGAGCGCCGCCCGCGCCACCTCGTGCCGCTCGACGACGTCCCGCCGCTCGAGGCGCTCGACGCGCCGATCGAACGCGGCGAGACCGTGGACGCGCTCTGGCGTGCGATCGAAGGCCTCTCGATCGACCTGAAGATGGCGCTTCTCCTCCGCGACGTCACCGGCCTCTCCTACACGGAGATCGCCGACTCGCTCGAGATCACGCTCGCGACCGTCAAGTGGCGGATCTACAAGGCCCGCGAAGAGGTCGCACTGGCGCTTGCGCGCGAGGGGATCACGTTCGGCTCCCACCAGGCCGAGACCGAAGCCACCGTCACTTCGGGCACCTAGGGCGAGACCCGCGCAACCAGGCGGGCCGCAGGCGGCAAGGACAAGCCGCTACACGCCGTGAGCGAGACGCTCCGCGAGCACATCGGGAAGCCCCCGGTCGCGGATCTCCCGCTGAGTCCGCTCGACGTCATAGGGCACGCGCAGGAAGGCCGCGTGCCGCTCGTCGAGGTCGAGCAACAGCCAGGCGGCGGCCGGGTCGCCGTCCCGCGGCTGGCCGACCGATCCGGGGTTGAGTAGCCAGCGGCCGTCTTCGAGATCGAGCTCCGTGCCACCCTCCGCGTGTCCGCCGACGTAGTCCGGATCGTCGCCGATCGCCAGCGGGACGTGGCTGTGGCCCACGATCGTGATCTCGAAGTTCGAGTCGCGGATCGCGGCGTGCGCCGCCTCCCAGGTCAGCACGTACTCCCATACAGGATCGCGAGGGCTCGCGTGGAAGAGGCCGACGCCCTCGCGCTCGCCGCTCGACGGCAGCGCCGCGAGGTAGTCGTGGGCCGGCTCGCTCAGGACGCCGCGCGTCCAGATCGCCGCCGCAGCGGCGTCGTCTGAGAAGTCGGCGATGTCGAGCGTCCCGAGCACGCCCAGGTCGTGGTTTCCGGCGAGGCAGACCGCTGCGTGCTCGGCCGTCCACTCGCAGCATGCATTCGGCTGCGGCCCGTAGCCGACCAGGTCGCCGAGGCACCAGATCTCGTCCGGCGCCTCCTGCTCGATCGCTTCCCGGACTGCCTCGAGAGCATGCAGGTTAGCGTGGATGTCGGAGATGACTGCGACGCGCATGGGCTCGCGGCGACTGCGGCTCGCAACGTTAGCGGTGCTCGCAGGGGTGTGGGCAGTCGCCGCCTACTTCCTCTGGGACTCGAGCCGGGTCCCGGACGGGCTCCGCATCGGCGGGCTCCACGCCGGCGACTTCTTCGGCGAGCGCCTGCTCCGGAAGGGCGACCACTACGAGACGTTCCTGCGCGTCGACGCCCTGCTCGCGACCGCGGCGACGCTCGTCGTCTTCGTCTTCTACGCGCGCTTCGGGAAGCAGTTCATGCGCGAGTCGGCAGCCGGCCCGATCGGGACAGGGATGCTGCTCGCGATGCTCGGTTTCGGGCTCGTCTGGCTGATCAGGCTGCCGTTCGAGATCGCCGCGCTCTGGTGGGACCGCCGCTATGGAGTCACGCACGCGAGCTACGCGGAGGTGGTCTTCGGCGGCTGGCTCGCCCTCGGCGTCAGCTTCGTTTTCCTCTGCGCAGCGGTACTCGTCGTGATGGGCCTTGCCCGACTGATCGGCGACCGCTGGTGGGTCCCCGGCGCCGCATACTTCGTCGGCCTGTTCGCGCTCTTCGTGTTCGTCTCGCCCTACCTCGTCGGCTCGTCGCACAGGCTGGGCGACCGGCAGCTGCAGGCGGACTTCGAGCGGCTCGCTCGAGAAGAAGGCGTGAGCGGGATTCCCGTCCGCGTCCAGGACGTGCACGGAGACACGAGCGCCGCGAACGCGTTCACGGTCGGCTTCGGGCCGACGAGGAAGGTCTTCATCTGGGACACGCTCCTCGACGGGCGCTTCTCGCGGAAAGAGATCGACTTCGTCTTCGCTCACGAGCTCGGCCACCAGGCGCGTCTGCACCTGGTCAAGGACATCGCCTGGTACGCCCTGATCACGGTCCCCTTCGCGTTCGTCGTCATGCGGATCACGCGGCTGAGCGGCGGGATCGGACGGCCGGAGGCGATCCCGCTCGCGCTGCTCGTCGTCGTCCTCCTGAGCACCGCGGCGACGCCGGTGCAGGCCGCGATCACGCGACACATGGAGGCGGAGGCCGACTGGACGGCGCTGGACACGACGCGCGACCCGCGTGCGGGTCGGAAGCTCTTCCAGGACTTCGCGAAGACGAGCCTCAGCGATCCCGACCCCCCGACGTGGGCGTACCTCTGGTTCGACGAC
>JBKPCT010000306.1:0-14173 GCA_046727515.1 Actinomycetota bacterium
CGGATCTCGATCAACGACGTCAGCCTCGCCGAGGGAGACTCCGGCCAGACGGCGTTCCAGTTCACCCTCTCGCTCGATACGCCACAGTCCGCACCGGTGACGGTCGACTTCTCGACCGCGGACGGCACAGCGACCGCACCAGGCGACTACACCGCCGGCAGCGGGACGGTCACCTTCGCACCCGGCGAGACCGCCAAGACCGTGACCGCGCAGGTCAACGGCGACACCACCGTCGAGGCGGACGAGACCTTCACCGTCAACCTCGCGAACGTTGTCGGTAACGCGACGATCGCGGACGCACAAGCGGTCGGGACGATCCTCAACGACGACCAGACCGTGACCGAGCAGCCGGCGCGGATCTCGATCGCGGATGTCAGGCTGGCCGAGGGCAACACGGGCCAGACCGCGTACCGGTTCGTCGTCTCGCTGGACCGGGCCCAGTCCGCACCCGTGACCTTCGACTTCTCGACCGCGGACGGCACGGCGACCGCACCGGGCGACTACCTCGCCGCCAGCGGAACGGTCAGCTTCGCTCCCGGCGAGACCGCCAAGACCGTGACCGTGCAGGTCAACGGCGACGCGGCCAAGGAGCGGAACGAGACCTTCGCCGTCAACCTCGCGAACGCCGCCGGCAACGCGACGATCGCCGACGGCCATGCCCTCGGGACGATCGCCAACGACGACCGAGAGCACGCAAAGCACGAGCGCACTCTCGGCAGGACGCTGAACGCCCAGACGGGAACCGCGAGGCCCGCCGTGCTCGTGCCGGCCCGACACAGGTCATCGTAGGACGCAGTCGATGCAACACCTGTAAGGAGTCGATCGCGAACCTTTGCACGCGACGCGAAAGTGCCCGAGTCAAGACCGACCGGGCACTTTCCGCGTCGCGATCCCGCAAAGAGATGCCATGGAGAGAGGCGGATCGTGATGACGTTGCTGCTATCAGCGAGCGTCCTCGTCGACCTCTGGCACGAGCACGAGCTTGCCCTTCGCCGCCGTGCTCTCTAGCAGTTCGTGCGCGCGACGCGCTTCGGTAAACGGTAGGCGCTCGGCCACGACCGGGTGGATCTTGCCCGCACGGAGCAGCTCGAGCAGCACGCGGAAGTCCTCGCGGAACCACTCGGGGTCGCGGGGACCTCCACCCACGGGAAGCGGATGGCGAGCTCCCCTGGGAATCACCTGGTGGCCTTCGCGCAGCTTCTGGATCCGGTAGGCGGAGACCCGCCGGCCGCGCGAGAGCAGGCCCCAGAGCGAGACGGTGGCGGTCGCCGTATACCACTCGATCCACCCTCGCCAGCTCCTGTGCCCGTGCGAGATCGAGGAGGAGTGGCCGAAGATGACGAGCCGTCCACCGGGTCGTAGCGCACGGAAGGAGCGAAGCGACAGCCACCCCCCTAGCCCGTCGAGAACGACGTCCACGCCCTTGCTCGGGAGCGCGCGCACCCGCGCCAGGAAGTCCTCGGTGCGGTAGTCGATCGCGACCGCGCCGAGCCGCTCGACCCCGGCCCGGTCGCGGGCGGAGCAGGTCCCGTAGAGGCTAAGCCCGGCCAGCGCGCCGAGCTCGAGCACCGCGGTGCCCACCCTGCCGGCGGCGCCGTGCACAAGCAAGCTCTCGCCGCTCTTCACCTTGGCCGTGCGGTGCAGCAACTGGTAAGCGGTCATGTAGGTCAACACGAGGCCGACGACTTCTGCCGGGTCGAGATCCTCGGGCACCTCGACCGCGTTCTCCTCCAGCACGCAGACGCGCTCCGCGTCGGCGCCCCACACCGTCAGCGACGCGACGCGGTCTCCTTGGCGCAGCCGCGAGCAGCCCGGGCCGAGCTCCTCGACGCTCCCGACGAGCTCGTAGCCGGGCGTGAAGGGCGGCTTCGGCACACCGAGATAGGTGCCGGCGCGCAGCATTGCGTCGGTGTAGGAAACGCCGGCGGCCAGCACCCTGACACGCACCTCGCTCGGCCCCGGCTCGGGAATCTCGTCCTCCACCACCCGCAAGACCTCGGGCCCGCCGTAGTGATCGACGACGACGCGCTTCATCGTCTTCCGTTCGTTTGCGGAGACGGTCGTCTTTCGTGCGCTTGCTGAGACGCTCATGAGTGGACTCCTTTCGCAGTCGTCTTTGGACGTTCTCGCGGGGACGTTGCCCTCGCGTGACTATTGCGGGGGCTCGGGAGTGGCTCAGGGCTCGAAACGCTCGAGAATCCAGTTCGTCGTCGTGCCCCACAAGGGTCATGCTCGCGGGCTTCTCGCGCTGCCACCCCGAGCGTCATCGCGCCTCCTTCGACCTGTTCGCCAGGTCTGCACTGGGATAGCGCGCGCGCCATCGGTGGAAGCGCGGATCGCGGTCAGTGTTTTCTACAGATCCTCCCGGCGCTGTCTGTGTTCCGCCCGCCGGGCGCTGGCGACCTCCCGGATGGCCCGGGAATGCGGTCTACCACGCGCGGTTCCCAGATCACACAGCCCGGAGGACGAAGCCCCGTGGTAAGGAGGAGGTCAGTCAGAGGCGGATCTTTATCCCGCGATGTGTGTGTGAATCCACGGATCGACCCCCCCTCACTCCCGGCGACTACCGGTCGACAAACGCCGCGCAATGGCCCGACAAGTCACGACGGACTCTCCGCCGGTTGCAACCCGTGGCAGACGGCAGCGTCGCGGACCGCCGTGACGCGGACTCGATAAGGCCGCATTCAGGAAGCTCGGACGGTAACCTCGAATATCTCACTCGGTGGCGACTCGATGCGAGCTTCCGCCGCGGTGCGCTCACGTAGCGCAGTATTCGCCTCCACCTGACGCAAGTCTTCCTCGGTCTCCCAGAGGGTGATGACCAGGGCTTTTCCGTTGTCGCGGTCGATGAGGTAGTAGAAGCCTTTGAAACCCGGGAGCTCGTGCGCCGCCGGCAGCTGCTTCCGCGCGAGCTTCGTCATCTCGTCGAGCTTCTCGGCTGGCTGGTGGACAGTCTGAACCCGTGCGAACATATGGTCCTTTCGATGAGTGAGACAGTATTGTCTCATTTTGAGGCTAGCCTGTCGAACCACGATAGGGTCTCGGCAAAGCGAAGTTCAGAGTCAGTGGAGTGACCAAGGGCGTAGTCCTACGCGACCGCACTGCAGCCGCGATCATCGACAGCGCGGCGACGGTCCTTGCCGAGCGTGGCGAGGCCGCGAGCATGGAGGAGATCGCGAGCTCTGCGGGGATCGGACGCGCGACGCTCTACCGCTACTTCCCCAACCGCCAGGCACTGCTCCGGGCGATGGCCGCGGCGAGCGTCCAGGAGCTCGCGGCACAGGTCAAGGAAGCCGATCTGGAGGCGGTTCCGTTCGAGGAAGCGATCGCTCGCCTCGCACGCGGCATCCTCGCCACCGGTAGCAAGTACATAGCGCTGAGCGGAGACGGCGTGAGGCACACGGACGCCTACCCCGAGGTCCAGGTCGAGGTGGTCGAGCCAATCCGCGCTCTGTTTCGCCGCGCGATCGCCGACGGCTCTTTGCGAGGGGGCTTCTCCCCCGACGTGCTCATGGACCTGTTCTCGGGCCTGATGAAGGGGGCGCTCGACGCGACGGCGAAGGGGCGAGGGATCGAAGAGACCGCCGCCGCGGTCACGACCCTCTTCCTACGCGGCGTCCGCGCCTCCTGACGAACGACAGGGAGGGGTCAAATCGGACCCTTCCCATCGGACGACCGAGTTTCCGCACCCCACGCGCTTTCCGGGGCTCATGGCGCCGAGCGTTAGGACGATCCGCCCGGCCCAGCGAGGCGACGCTCGAGCGTCTCGACGTCTGCGACCAAGCGGAGCTCCGTCGGGCAGAAGCCGGCATTCTCGTAGAAGCTGCGTGCCGCCGCATTGTCGGGTCCCACTCCGCCGGTCACGAAGGCCGCCCCGCGCTCGCTGAGTCCGGCGACGAGCGCGCGAACGAGCTCGCGCGCGATCCCCCGGCGACGCGCCTTGGGGCGGACGTAGAGCTCGGTCAAGTCGCCGAGACGCGGTCCCTGCATGACGCCGCAGGCGAATCCGACAACGTCGCCGCGCTCCTCGGCGATCACTGCGGAGCCAGAGCGCACCGCGGTATCGATTCCCTCCCGCGTCGCTTCCCGCGCGCCCTCCACCCAGGACGGAACGGGCGATTCCCGCGCGACCCATTCGTCCCAGAGCGCGTATAGCGTCTCGCGATCGTCTTCCGTCGCTTGGCGGACGTTCACGGTGCCCCAAACTCTAGGACGAGGTTGTGAGCCGTCATTCGATAGCACGAACCACTCGGCGCCCCTGATCAGCGACTTGGCCAAGCGGGGCTGGGATGCGTCCCTGAGGACAGGTGCGGCGAGTCGACGACCCCGCGGGTTGCAGTATGACCCTAGCCCGCGATTTCGGGCGCGAACCTTGCCACGCGGCGTCCGCCGCTTACCGCCTAGCCGACGGAACTTCCCGATTTGCAGGTGCTTCCAGAGCGGATGATGGGACTCGAACCCACGACCTTCTGCATGGCAAATGCTGGCCAAGGTTCGCACCTGTTCGCACGGGTTCGCCGAAACCTTCTGTTTGCAGCCGCTTCCGGTCCGGCGAGCGAACGGCAGCGAACACGAGCGAACGCCGAGTGCAGCCATTGCAGCCATTGTGAGCCTCGGCACATACGCGCTCGACACGTGCGCCTCGCATACCGGCATCGAGCATGGCGTCGAGGACGCGGAAATGCACGGAACCGGCCGTGCGCGAGCGGCCAGACCGCCCGCTCGGTGTGGGTGACCCCACGCAGATGCGGACTGGGCCGGCCGATCCGAGCTGAGTAGGCGCAAATACGTTTTGCGGACATCAGAAAACTTGCAGCGATCAGCAAGATTTAGCTAGTCTCGGGCCATGAACGACCAGCCGGGCCTGCGCGAGCGCAAGAAGCTGGCCACCCGCGAGGCGCTGCGCCTGGCCGCCCTGCGCCTGGCCGTCGAGAAGGGCTGGGAGCAGGTCCGGGTCGAGGACATCGCCGCCGAAGCGGGCGTGTCGCCGCGGACGTTCAACAACTACTTCGCCAGCAAGGACGAGGCGTTCCTTGCGACCGCCTACGACCGCGGCGCGCGAATCCAGGCCGCGCTCGCCGCCCGGCCGGCGGATGAGCCGCTGTGGCCGGCGGTGATCAACGCGGTGGTCGGTGGCTTTGCCGACGAGGCGGTCGACCTGCGTCAGGCGCGGCGGATCAGGCCTACGCCGGCCCTGGCCGCCGAACGGCTCAAGGCCATCATGGTGATCGAGCGGGCCCTGGCAGACGAGATCGCCCGGCGGATTGGTGCCGACCTCGAGCACGACCCCTACCCGCGGCTGGTGGCCGCCGTTGCGATCAGCGCCACCCGGGTGACCGTCGAGCACTGGCTGCGCAGCGAGTCCGACCTGCCCTTCCCGCCGGTGCTGCGCGAGGCCTTGGAGCGGGTGGCCGCCGGCCTTCCCCTGCCCGCCGAGCGGAGGCCCCGATGAGCGTGGATGCAGACGTGGACGTGGTAATCGTTGGCGGTGGCCCGGCCGGGCTGCTGCTGGCCAGCGAGCTGCGCCTGGGCGGCGCGGACCCGATCCTGCTGGAGCGGCTGCCGGAGCCGACCGGGCTGTCGAAGGCCCTGGGGTTGCTTGGGCGCGTGGTGCAGACGCTGGACTACCGCGGCCTGTTGAAGCGCTTCGATGCCGGCTTCGTCCCCGTGGCGGCCTACTCGCGGTACGCGCACCTGGGCGGCATCCCCCTGGACGTGGGCCGGCTCATCGGCGCCGCACCTCCCGGGCACTACCCGGCGCCGGTGCCGGCCCGGCAGGCCCAGGTCGAGCAGGTGCTGGAGGGGCGGGCCCGGGAGCTGGGTGCGGACCTCCGGCGCGGCCACGAGCTGGTCGGGATGTCCCAGGACCCAGGCGCGGTCACCGCTGAGGTCGCTGGCCCGGGCGGGGTCTACCGGCTGCGCGCGCGCTACCTGGTCGGCTGCGACGGCGCCCACAGTCTCGTCCGCAAGCAGGCCGGCATCGGCTTCCCCGGCACCCCGCCGACCCATCTGCTCCGGCTCGGGGACGTCACGCTGGCCGAGGCCGACCCCGAGCGGGTGCCGGTGGGGATCCTGCGGACGGCGACCGGCCTGTTCACCGTCGTCCCGCTCGGCGGGGGCGTCCACCGCGTGGTGGTCAGCGAGTGGAGCCAGCCGCCCGAACAGGTCGACCGCGACACCGCGCCGACCATCGAGGAGTTGCGCGCCGCCGTGGGCCGGGTGGCCGGCATCGACCTCGAGATGCGCGAGCCACGCTGGCTGTCGCGGTTCACCGACGCCGCCCGCCAGGCCGACCGCTACCGCGCCGGCCGGGTGCTGCTGGCCGGCGACGCCGCCCACATTCAGCTGCCCGCCGGCGGACCCGGGATGAGCAACGCCCTGCAGGACGTCGTCAACCTCGGCTGGAAGCTGGCCGCCCAGATCACGGGCTGGGCGCCGGCGGGCCTGCTGGACACCTACCACGGCGAGCGGCACCCGGTCGCCGAACGGATGCTGTCGTTTGTCCGCGCGCAGGGCGTGCTGCTGTCCCCCGGCGAGCACGTGACCGCCCTACGCCAGCTGATGAGCGAGCTGCTGACGCACGAACAGACCCTCCGCTACGTCGTCGATCGGCTGCTGGGCCTGGACGTCCGCTACCAACTGGCAGGCGACGGCGAATCGGCGCATCCGCTGGTCGGCGGCTGGGCGCCAGACCTGCCGCTTCGCGCCGACGGCGGCGACACCCGGCTGGGGATGCTCATGCACGGTGCCCGGCCGCTGCTGCTGGACCTGTCCGCCGACGGCTGGCTGCGGGCTGCCGCGGCCGGCTGGACCGACCGGTTGCAGATGACGGTGGCCCGCAGCGACGAGTCGCTGGACGGGATCCTGGTCCGCCCGGACGGGTACGTGGCTTGGGCCGCCGCTGCAGGCGACCGCAACACCGACGGACTCCGCCGAGCGCTGCAGACCTGGTTCGGCGCGGCAGGCTGAGCCTCCACCACCCATGCGCAACTCAACCGATGAGCTTCTATCCGGCGGCGGCCGTACCAGCCACGGCCACGGACGAAGATCAAGGAACCGACGCAGACGGGAAACTCGCGTCACGGCACGACGCTCGCCCACGACCGCTCGCCCCTGAACATGGTCATGCGCACCATCAACACCCGCTCGACGCCTGCGCACGCAACCGTCGACCCTTCGTCCGGGACGGAGGCTTCGACCGCCTCGAGGAGTTGGCCCGAGGGTGTCGCACCGTCCGCCTAGGTCGCTCGAGCTCACGCGACCTCGGATGCCCTGCCGAGCTCGGCATAGGAGGCTGCCTTGAACGAGCCCCCCAGGGCGACGTCGCCGTGGAGCGCCTTCGGCGTCCTCGCGATCGGCGTCTTCCTCTCGGTGCTCGACCTCTTCATCGTCAGCATCGCCTTCCCCGCGATCCAGCACAGCTTCCCCTCGGCGAGCCTGTCGAGTCTCTCCTGGATCCTGAGCGGCTACGCGATCGTCTACGCGGCCGTGCTCGTCCCGGCGGGCAAGCTCGCCGACATCGTCGGGCGCAAGCGCGTCTTCCTCGCCGGCCTGCTCGTCTTCCTAGCCGGATCGGCGCTCTGCGCGGCGGCGCCCTCGGTCGGCTTCCTGATCGGCGCCCGCGTCCTCCAGGCCGTGGGCGGCGCCGCCCTGATCCCGACCTCCCTCGGCTTGATCCTGCCGCTCTTCCCGGCGCAGAAGCGGCCGGTGGCGATCGGGCTCTGGGCGGCCCTCGCCGGCGTCGCCGCAGCCGCCGGCCCGCCGATCGGCGGCCTGCTCGTCGAGGCCAGCTGGCGCTGGATCTTCCTGATCAACCTCCCGCTCGGCCTCTACGCCCTCGTCCGCATCCAGCAGACAATCCCCGAAGTCCGCGACCCCGAGCGTGGCCGCTTCCCCGACCTCCTCGGCAGCCTGCTGCTGATGGTCGCGATCGGCGCAATCACGCTCGGCCTCGTCAAGGGGCCTGACTGGAGTTGGGATGTCCGGTCGCTTGGCCTCTTCGCCGCCGCCGCCGTCCTGCTTGCGCTCTTCACGCTCCGCTCGGCACGGCACCCGGCTCCCGTCGTCGAGCTGCCACTGCTCCGGCCCTTGCCGTTTGCCCTCTCCTCGCTTTCCGCCCTGCTCTTCTTCGCCGCCTTCGCCGTCCTGCTGCTCGGCAACGTCCTCTTCCTCACCAATGTCTGGCACTACTCGGTCACCCGGGCCGGCTTCGCCTTCCTCCCCGGCCCGGTCACCGCCGCGATCGTCGCCGGCCTTGCCGGCCGGCTCGCAGAGCGCTACGGCAGCGCGCGCGCCGGCGCGCTCGGCGGGATCCTCTTCTCCCTCTCGAGCCTCTGGTTCCTGAGCCGGCTCGGCGATCAGCCGCACTACCTCAGCGAGTACTTCCCCGGGATGCTGGTGGGCGGAATCGCCGTCGGCCTGGTGCTGCCCGCGCTGACGACGCTCGCCACAGCGACACTCCCGCCCGCGCGCCTCGCCACCGGCATCGGCGTCCAGACCACCTTCCGCCAGATCGGCGCCGCGCTCGGACTCGCCGCCTTCGTCGCCATCGCCGGCGGCAGCACGCTCGCGAGCAAGAGCGACTTCGACGGCTCTTGGCTGTTCATGGCCATCGCCTCCGCGGGCGCCGGGCTCGTCCTCACCCCGCTCTTTCGTACCCGGCCCGAACCAACCGAGATCGAGGGGGCAGCGAAAGGTGCGGAGCACAGCGCCGATGTGCCGTAGACCGCTGGTTCGCCACTGCCTGCCTCGTTGGGGCGGGGCACCGCGTCCGCGTACTGGCGAGGTCGCGGAGTGGATTCCCAGGACACTCGGGCCGCTCGGCGTCGACGACGTCGAGACCGCGATCGGCGATGTGACCGCCCGGCCGCGGTCGAGCCCGCGCGCGAGCGCTATGCCACCGTCCTGCTCGCGACGACGGCCTTCTCCATGGACGCGCGTAGGGGCGAAGAGATGCGTGAAGATCATGACTCGCAACGGCGCTCGCGCAGCAACAGCAACTTGCAAGCGACGCGATGGAGATGGGGAGGCGAACGTACGAGATGTTCGCTGCGACCTAGCCCGTCTACACCAGCGCCTACGCAGACAGGATGAACACCACCGCCAAGTACGCCTTCTCCTCCACGCTCGACAGGGGCGAGTGGGGCAACTCAGAGATTGTCAGCGGCGATGGGGCCAAGGCGGTCGCCGAGTCGAAGCAACAGGGCGACCGGGATTTCGTTCAGCGCCGCAAGCTGACTCCGACGGCCTCCGCTCCAGCTGCCGCGCTCGCGCAGAGGAGCCCGGCCGGGAGCGTCGCGGAATGTGCGACTCGAACAACGATCTCGTCGGATTCGACCGCGAATAGGGGGAAGAATGGAAGCTCGGATTCACGTTTTCACGCTCGCCGTCAGCGACCTCGAGCGAGCGCTCAGCTTCTACCGCGACGGCCTCGGGCTGGACTCGGTCGGCGTCATCGGCACCGAGTTCGTCGGCGACGACGACAACGCAGCCGGCGCGGTGGTGATGTTCAACTTGAAAGGCGGGCTCACCCTAGCCCTCTATCCCCGCAGCGAACTGGCCAAGGATGCGCAGGTGCCGTTGGGACCTTCGCAGACTGGCGAGTTCAGCATCGGCCACCTCGTCGCGAGCAAAGACGACGTGGACACACTGCTCGCTCAAGCCAAGGCCGCTGGCGCGACAGTCACGGGCCCCGCGCATGAGCGCCCTTGGGGGATCTACTCCGGCTACTTCTCCGACCTCGACGGACACCTGTGGGAGATCATCTGGAACCCACAGCTCGACAGCGGCGGCCCGTGATGGGGAGCCAGGCATCGAGAGTCCCGGCCTCGGCTCGTCCGGCCCGCGGGTCTCGGCGCTCGGCCGATGAGCACCACGGGACGAGCGCCGTCACGGCGATGGCTTCAACCCGATGATCCGAGAGGTCGACTCGACAACTGTTTCTTCTACGAAGGCCCCACCCGGACACGGCGAGCTGGCGCAAGTTCTGCGCAGCGATGAAAACCAGCACTGCGGCCTAAACGTCCCCTTCGGCGACGTACAGGTCGAAAGCGAGCACCCGCGCGAGCCAGCAACGACGGGCTAGGAGGGGTCGATCGCTCAGCCGCTCGAAGTTGAACGTAGTGGCGTTGTCGAAGGTGGCACCATTTTGACCACACACCTTCCACACAGGCTGTGCCCGGCGGATCGTTTGCTGTCCCTGACTGGAAACCGGTCGTAGCCGCTCTAGCCATGGCAGAGAAGCTCTTTGTCACCGGTTGGCATCGCCCCCCGACCTCGTCTCCTTCAGCAGCGCGTGTAGAAGTTCATCTGTTGTCTGACGAGACATCCAAAGATAGCGTTTTGCAGGGCATACAAGCGGATGAAGGGACTCGAACCCTCGACCTTCTGCATGGCAAATGCTGGCGGCCGTTCGCGCCGGTTCGCTCCCGTTCGCCGAAACCTGCCGTTTGCGGCGATTTCGACGAGCGTGAGTGAACGGCAACGAACGCGAGCGAACGCCGAGTGCAGCCATTGCAGCCATCGTCACCATTGGCACGATGTCGTCAGCCGACGGCACGGCCTCAGGTCTGACCCCTTCCGTGCTAGGGAGGGGATCGACGGTTCGCAGTCGCGATACCCACCCCGAGCGAGATCGCCGGCAATCCGGGATCGGGCACGGCATCCGGATGGAAGAGGTGGCCGAGCTGCGCCACGCCGTCGGCAAGCTGCGGCCCCGGCCGCGAGTAGTAGCCATCGCCGTCGACTGCGACGGCCGGTACCGGCCAGTCGATCTCAGACGCACGAGCTGCAGCGTCGTCTGCGTCGAATCCGCACGGGCCGACCACGACCAGCTCCGGCTCGTGCGCGAATACCATCTCCCAGGTCGTCGCGAAGGACGGCTCTCCGCTCCGACCCAAGACGTCGACGGCGCCAGCCAAGCCGATCATCTCTGGAAGCCAATGCCCCGCACAAAACGGCGGCTCCAACCACTCGGCGAAGAACACCCGCCGCGGGGGCAGCCCGCTCACGGCCGCAGCAGCCGTCTGTGCCGTCCTCCGCATGCGGTGCGCGATCTCCTCCGCGCGATCGGCCACGCCGAGGCGCGCACCGAGCAGCCGAATCGAGTCGGCCACTCCGCCGAACGTCCGTGGATCGAGCGAGATCACCTCCGCCCCGACCGGATACACCGACGCGAGCTCACCGCTCGACACCGCACACACCGCGCACAGATCCTGGGTCACGATCAGGTCAGGCGCGAGCTCGGCGACCAGATCGGCATCGACCGCATACAGGGAGCGACGCTCGCGCAGCGCCGCGCGAACCGCTTCATCGATCTCGAGGCTGGATAACTCGGACGGATCGATCCGCGCCGCCGTGACCACCGGCAAGCCGACGACCTCCGCCGGCCACCGACATTCTTCCGATACACCCACCAACGAGGAGAGCAAGCCCAGCTCCGCAATGATCTCGGTCGCGCTCGGAAGAAAGGAACAGATCCGCATAGCCCCGACGATACCCCCGAGCCTCTGCCACTCCTGCACATATGTCCGACACGTCCAGGGCCGTCGCGGCCAGACCTACCTCCTCTGCCGCAACGACAACATCGTCGCCAAGTACCCTCGCCAACCCGTTGAGACCTGCCCTGGCTATCGGCCAGCAACCGCAACACGATGAAGGACGAAACTGCCCACGAGGACGCCGTTCCGACACTGCTACTCGGGATCAGCAGGCTGACGAGCGCGCTCGCGAGCGGAGCCAGGATCGCAACGCTCGCTTTGAAGGTCGTTGCTGCGGAGACGCTGATCTCTGGACCGCCTTTCAACGCGCGCGGCGCAGGAAGTCGACGACCAGGTCTGTTGTTGCCTGCGGCTGCTCTCTCTCCTGGCGAGGTTCAGCGAGCCGGCAACGGCCCGTGGAACATCGAGATCCGGATGAGGCGCCCGTCGTTGGTCCGTTCGGCGACATCAACTCCCTCGATCAGCTCGCGCCCGTCTCCATCGACGACTGACCATGAGTACCGAACGACGTCGTGATGAGCGTCGACTCCGCTCGAGGGGACGACACGCGTTCCCGGAGCCGAGGCAAGGTAGTTGCCGATCCGTTCGGACAATCCCTCGAGACCTCGCCATCGCCCCGTCGGGTCAACGAGCTCCGCGTCTGGGGTAATCGACCGCTCGAGCAGTGCGCGCCGCCGCTCCGAGTCAGCCTCGTTCCACGCCTCGAAGTACGTGTCGATGACCTTGTCCACGCGATGACTCTATTACGCCCTCGCGCCTGATCGGCATCTCAATACCAGCGTGCCGATTCCAGCAGGCGCTCATAGCCACCACCTCGGACTGCTGCGAGTCGCAGCTTGCAGCCCGGATCCGACCCCCTCCCTCATCGAGAGGGCGTCCTCCGTGGGCGGCGCGTCCTCGAGAATCTATGAAATCTCAATCCGACCATCCAACGCTAAGGAGCATTCACCGATGGCTGTGCACACCGAATTGACTCCGACCGAAGCCGCCGATCGTCTCGCTCTCCGCGAGCTCTTCGATGCGTACGCCCACTGTGCCGACCGGCGGGACGCCGAGGGCCAAAAGGCGCTTTTCACTGACGAGACAGTCTTCGCCGTCTACATGCAAGGCGAGGGCAGCGAACCGAGCTACGTCCTCCATGGCCGCGAGTCGCTCGCACCCGTGTTCGAGGATCTCAACCGCTACGAGACAACCACCCACTTCAACGGCCAGAGCACCGTCACGATCGACGGAGGCGACCGTGCGACCGGCGAGAGCTACACGATCGCCCACCACCTCTACGCCGAAGACGGCGTCCGCAAGATCATGATCGCCTCGCTCCGTTACCTCGACAGTTTCGCGAAGATCGACGGACGCTGGTACTTCGCCGAGCGCAAACTCATCCTCGACTGGAGCGAGACGCGGCCATCAAGTCCCGGAACGTGATCAGTCGCCTCCAACTCGACGACGACGCCCGCGGCGAGCTGGCGGGTGTCGGTATCGGTCTGGGTGCTCGCGGGCGAGGTGCTGCCGCGGGAGGCGTCGCGCGGTGGACCCTCGATCGGCTGGCTTGACTCTCCCCCAAGGGGAGCTCACAGACTGTCGAACATCAGCATCCGCGAACCGAAAGGAGACGACGTGACTCACGAGCGCAACGCACGGGTTCCGGTAGGGGACGACCTCACCGAGATCCGTCCGTTCCGCGTCGAGATCAGCGATGCCGCGATCGACGACCTCCGCTGGCGGTTGGCGCGGACGCGATGGCCGGAGAAGGAGCCCGTCGAGGACTGGTCGATGGGGATCCCGTTGGCGTACGTGCAGGAACTCGCCGGGTACTGGGCGGAGTCCTACGAGATGCAGCGCGTCGCCGATCAGCTGAACCGCTACGAGCAGTTCACGACGGCGGTCGACGGGGTCGAGATCCACTTCCTCCACGTCCGCTCGCGCGTCGAGGGGGCGACGCCGTGCATCATGACGCACGGCTGGCCCGGGTCGGTGATGGAGTTCATCATGGTGATCGATCCGCTCGTGGATCCGGTCGGTCACGGCGGGGAGGCGTCCGACGCGCTCGAGCTCGTGATCCCGTCGCTGCCGGGCTACGGGTGGAGCGGCAAGCCGACCGTGACCGGCTGGAGCATCGAGAAGATCGCGCAGGCGTGGATCGAGCTCATGGACCGGCTCGGCTATGAGCGCTGGGTCTCACAGGGCGGCGACTGGGGAGCGCTTGTCACCGGGGCGATCGGCCGGCTGGCCGATCCGGCGAAGCTCCTCGGGATCCACGTCAACTGGGCGCTCGCCGACCCGGCGAAACTGATGGAGCTCGGTGGGCCGAACGAGGAGGAGCAGCGGTACCTCGCCCGCCTTCAGCGCTCCAGCGAGGCCGAGGGCGGCTACGCGATCGAGCAGGGGACCAAGCCGCAGACGCTCGGATACGGCCTGATCGACTCACCTGTCGGTCAGCTCGCGTGGATCGTCGAGAAGTTCAAGACGTGGTCCGATTGCGGCGATGACCTCGAGAGCTCTTTCACCAAGGACGAGCTGCTCGACAACGTGATGGTCTACTGGCTCAACGCGGCGGCGACCTCCTCGGCCCGCCTGTACTGGCACTCGCTTGCGTCGAGCGTGGAGAGCTTCGGCGTGGTGCCCGCGCCGAGCGCCTACTCCCGCTTTCCCGCAGACAACGTCGCCCTGTCCGA
>JBKPCT010000307.1:0-16881 GCA_046727515.1 Actinomycetota bacterium
GGGTTGACCGAATCGATCGACACCAGCCGCTCGAGCAGCGGGATGACGTCCACGGCCGCGAGCCTATACTCGGCGCGCGTGGACGCCGCTGCATATCGCGACCGCTTCCCGATCCTCGCCGAGACGACCTACCTGATCAACCACTCGCTCGCCGCGATGCCCGCGGCCGCCGAGGACCGTCTCGCCGAGTACGCACGTATGTGGAGAACGCGCGGCATCCGGTCTTGGGGGGAGGGGTGGTGGGAGATGCCGCTGACCGTCGGCGACCAGGTCGGCCGGATCGTAGGGGCGCGGCCCGGCACGACCTGCATGCACCAGAACGTGACCGTTGCCGTCGCCGTCGTGCTGTCGTGCTTCCGGCTCGAGTCCCAGAATAGGACGACAGAGCGCAGCCGGATCGTGTACTTGGAGGACGAGTTCCCGTCCGTCCGCTACCTGCTCCAGGCCCAGCCGGGCGCGGAGATCGAGGTCGTCCCCGACCTGGACGCGCTGGTCGAGGCGATCGACGAGCGCACGCTGCTCGTCCCGCTCAGCCACGTGCTCTTCAAGACGGCGGAGCTCCAGGACGTCGAGGCCGTCCAGCGGCGGGCGGAGGAGGCCGGCGCCCATGTCCTGCTCGACGCCTACCAGTCGGCCGGCGCCGTGCCGCTCGACCTCGACGCCCTCGGCGTCGCCTTCGCAACCGGCGGCTCGGTCAAGTGGCTCTGCGGCGGCCCCGGCGCCGGCTGGCTGTACGTCCGCCCGGATCTGATCGAGCGGCTCGAGCCGGCGTTCGTCGGCTGGCAGGCCCACGCGCGCCCGTTCGCGTTCGAGCCGGAGCTCGAGTACGCCGACGGGATCGCGCGCTTCCTCAGCGGCACGCCAAACATCCCTGCGCTGTACGCGGCGACCGCGGGCTACGACGTGATCGAGGAGGTCGGCGTCGACGCGATCCGCGAGCGTTCGCTCGGGCTCACCGACCTGCTCATCCGCCTTGCCGACGATGCCGCGTTCGAGGTCACCTCACAGCGCGACCAGGCCCGCCGCGGCGCGAGCGTGACGATCCGCGTACCGGGCTTCGAGGGCGTCCACCAGGAGCTCGCGGAGCGCCAGATCCTCTGCGACTTCCGCCCGGACGTCGGCCTGCGGCTCGGGCCGCACTTCTTCAACATCGAGGACGAGCTCGAGTTCGCGGTCGGCCAGATCGCGGAGATCGTCGCCTCAGGCGTCCACGAGCGACACGTGGGCGCGGCCGCGCGTTTCTAGTCCGGCAGCAGCTCGAGCAGACGTGAGGCATAACGCGGCGCGAGCGGCTCGTCTTCGTGTTTGAAGTAGGCAAAGACTCGGATGCCCTCGGCGAGCAGCGGACGAAGCCGCGCGGCCCACTCCTCGAGGGCCGGCTCGTCGTAGGGCGGGTCGCGGAGACGCAGGTAGCGGAAGCTCGCATCGCCCTCGAGTGCGTTGACGACGGCAGCGTGGCCGGTCGCGGCACCGGCCCAGGACTCGTGCCGGAAGTCGAGCGCCCACTGGAACGCCGGATCGAGCGCGTCGAGTATGCGCTCCAGAAACGCGTCGTCACGGGTCTGCTGGACGACGATCCGCACCGGGCCGAGCTTCTCGCCGAGAGCCCGCACACGCTCCGTGAACAGCTCCAGCCGGTTCGGATGCGGCATCTTGACGGCGAAGCGGAACCCGTCGGGCGTCTCCTCGCCCCAACGCCGAAACTGGTCCTCGGCCGGCAACCGGTATCCCGTCGTGTTCAGCTCGACGGACGGGAGCCGCTCCGCGTACGCGCGGAGGAACTCCTTCTGGGGCGTCCCGGCCGGGTAGAAGCCCGGCTTCCACGTCGGGTACGAGAAGCCGGACGTACCGACGAAGAGCCTTGTCGCATCTTCCTGTCCCGCGGCCATCCCTTTCCTGCCGTTCTCAATCGGGATCGGTGACCTCGGCTCCGGCGAAGACGCCGACCCGGCGGGCGTTTCCGACCAACTCGTTGTCGGTGAGCTCGGCCTCCGCTTTGTAGTCGCTGACGATCCCGTAGCCGTTCTGCCGTTCGAGGCCGGGCGTGCTCGGGTCCGGTTTCGTCCCCGACACGTGGTTGTCCTCGATCATGCACATGGACTGGTCGACGCAGGCAATGCCGGCGCCGACGGCGCCGGCGACCTCGTTCTGCGCGATCATCCCCATCGACATCTCGGTCATCGTGATTCCCTGGTAGGAGGTCGCGCTCACGTGGTTGCCGTGGATGTCGGCTCCCGCCGAGTCGACCACGATCCCCTGCTGGCCGCCGACGACGGTGCAGCCCTCGACCATGCTCATCCCCATGTCGGCAGAGAAGGAGATGTCGATCCCCTGCGTGTAGCCGCTCGGCGAATCGATCCTGCAATCGCGAATCATCACTCTGCTTCGGCGCACGTGGATGCCGTCCAACGTGGCGCCGACCACCCGGACATCGTCGAGGACGACGTCCTTCGCGCCGTCGACCTCGATGCCGTACTCGCCGCCGAGCGTCGCGACATTGCGGACGACCACGTCGTCGGCGCGGACGACGATTCCGCCCCGGACGACGGCGCCGCGCTCCCCGACGAGGTGCTGCCGGCTCGTGATCACTATGGGTCCCTCGTGGATGCCGGCCGAGAGGTGGACGATCGGCGGTCTGGTCGACCACGCGTAGGCCCCGGCCGCGCCGTAGAGGGCGAGGACGCCGACCGCGACCACGCCGCCGAGCCGGCCGAGCTCGCCCCCGTCGTCCGCATAAGACAGTCGCAGGAGCGGGAACCCGGCATGCGCGAGCGCCTGGGCGAACACCCAGGAGCCGACATAGAAGACGAGGGCGGGTACGAGCGGCGCGCCGAGCTCCAGGATCCGGGCGACCACTATTACCGCACCGAGCTCGACCACGCCGAGCGGCACGGCAGCCCAACCCGGCTGGTAGTCCAGCAACCGGTCGTACAGAAGGTCGAGCGCCAGGCCGACGCCGAGCATCAGTCCTGCGAGCTCGAGCGGCCACCAGGCGGGCAGTGCCGCCGACAGCACACACGCGACGAGCAGCGGCACGAGGGCCGCCGCAAGGCGCGACTGGAGCCGCCCGCTCAGCGTGTACGCCATCGCGACACCCGTCGCAGGAAGCCTCGGGCCGCAGACTTCATCCCGACCAGCGTGTCGGCGCCGGGATGTGCCCACTGGGCGCAGGCCCCGGCCAGTGCCAGCGTCCGGTCGCCGCCCGTCAGCGCCGGGACGGTCGAGTCGTCGTCGAGCACGATCCAGCTTTCCGCCGTCTCGAGCGCGTGCTCGCCAACCAGCCGGGCGAGGAGCGGATCGGAGGTGAAGCCCCGCCGAAAGCCGGTCGCGCAGATCACCTGCGCGGCGCCGTTCAGCTCCGGCTCGACGCGGAAGCGCCCCTTCGACACGGCCCTCGCGATCGGCTCGTCCCACTCGGGCCCCGCCGGATACGACGGTGCGACGAAGCCGCGCAGAAGCGCGATCCGCTCCTGACGACCCGTTCGCCGGAAGCCGCTCAGGCCGCGCTTGGTGAAGTATCGGCGCTCGACGTTCAGCGGCCGGCGCGCCGGCTCGCGTCGCCGCACCGAAACGACGCGCGCCCCGGCTGCCAGCGCATTCAGCCACTCGGTCGCCGCCGCCATCCCCGCGCCGACGACCACGACCTCGTCGGCGTAGTGGTGCTCCTGGTAGGCGTGGACGACACGCGGGTCGCCCTCCAACCCGGGCGGGTAGGCAAGACCGGCGTGACCGGGCGCGAGCATCACGTGGGCGAACACCCCCTCGTTGTCCAGCGAGAAGCCGCCGTCGACGGCCCTGATCCGCTCGATCCGCCGCCGGCGGAAACTCTCGTCCCAGCCCGTCGCCGCCCGCACCTCGGCGACGTGGTCGAGGAACTCGTCCACCGTCGGCCGGTAGCGGTCGCGCACCGAATCGACGAGCGGACGGATGCTGGCGCTCCGCAGGGCGGAGCGGACGGCCAGCCCGGGGAACGACCGGGCAAGGCAGTGCCCGTCGCTCTCGGATCGCATGCGCTGCTGCCTGATCGCGGCGGCGCACGCCCTGAAGACCGACGCCGGGTCGGGCTCGGTTCCGAAGACGGCGATCTCCGAGGGCTCGAGGCCGCCGAACCGAAGCGTCGTGTACGTGACGAAACCACCGAGACCGCCGCCGACGATCGCGCACGTCGGGGCGCTGTCGGTCATTTCACCGACCCGGCCAGGAGACCCTGGACGAAGTAGCGCTGGAACGCGAAGAAGACGGCCAGCGGGATCGCCAGCGAGATGAACGCAGCGGGCCCGATGATGTCGATGTTCGCGCTGAACGAGCGAAGCTGCGTGAAGATCGCCACGGTGATCGGGCGCGTGTCGCCGCCGAAGACGAGCGCGACGAGCAGGTCGTTCCAGGTCCAGAGGAACTGGAAGATCGCCAGCGAGGCGATCGCCGGGAGGCCGAGTGGCAGGATCAGCCGGACGAAGATCCGCAGCTCCGAGGCGCCGTCGATCCGGGCCGACTCGAAGATGTCCCTCGGGATTCCTATGAAGAAGTTCCGGAGCAGGAAAATCGCGAACGGCAGCGCGAACGCGGTGTGGAAGAGGATCAGCCCGAAGACGTTGCCGTACAGACCGAGGTGGCTGTAGAGCTTGAACATCGGGATCAGCGCCATCTGGAGCGGGACGACGAGGAGCGCGATCACCAGGATGAAGAGCCAGTCGCGGCCGGGAAAGTCGAGCCACGCGAACGCGTAGCCGGCGAGCGCGGCGACGATGATGGGAAGCACCGTCGCGCCGACCGCGATCTCCAGGGTCACGACGAGCGCGTGCATGATCTCGTGGTTCCGGAAGATCTGGTCGTAGTTCGACCAGGTCGCGAGGCTCGGCTTCGAGAAGACCTGCCACCAGCCGGCCTGGTCGAAGTGGTTCGCGGGGAGGATCGACGTGACGAAGAGGCCGAATGTCGGGACGAGCCAGAGGAGCCCAACCGCAATCAGGACGATCTGTACCGGGAGCTTGCCGAGGATCCGGAGGATCTTGGTGGCGGTGCTCTCCTCGACGACGGGTGCGGGGGCCGTTTCCGCGGCGACGGCCATTACGCCTCCCTCCGGAACCGGCGGACGTTGAGCAGCAGCACGGGCACGACGAGGATGAACAGGAAGACCGCGATCGCCGATCCCAGCCCGAAGTCGTTCTGCGGGAAGGCTGTGCGCCACATGGCCAGCGCGATCACGTTCGCATCGGCCTGCGACGACTCCGGCGCGACCGAGAGCACGATGTCGAAGACCTTCAGGACGTTGATCACCATCGTGATGAAGACGACGGTGAGGACGGGCGCCAGGAGCGGGACGGTGACGCGGCGGAAGACCTGCCACTCGCTGGCGCCGTCCGTGCGGGCGGCCTCGAGCGTGTCGCGTGGGATCGCGGCCAGGCCGGCTGCGATCACCACCATCGCGAACCCGGCCCACACCCAGATGTAGGCGATGATGATCGAGGGCGTGATCAGCTTCGAGCCGAGCCAGGCGACGCCGCCGAAGGGTTTCCTGAACGTGGCGGCGTCGATCCCGGCCCGATAGGTGCCCGGTTCGAGGTCGGTGAACGAGAAGGTGCCGTTGTCCTCCGTCGTCGCCGAGGCGACCTTCTTGCCGGAATTGTCGCGGAGGAAGACCTTGACATTCCCCAACCCGAGCTCTCCCTTCTCGACCTTGCCGGGAACGCCGCCTCCCGGCTTGAAGTCGCGCCAGACCACGCCGGTGATCGCGCCCGACGCGGGCTCCGGCTGAACCGCCTGGCGCGCGCCGGAGGGCACCTGCTCCGGCGGGATGCCGGTGAGCCCGAGCAGGGCGACGCCCTTCCCCGGCCTGAGCGGCGTCTTCAGGACGATGCCCTGCGACGGGCTGCCCGCCTCGTTCGGCGTGGCGGTCAGGGCGTCGGACAACGCCCCGGCCGGGCGGAACGTGTCGTGGACGCTCCCGATCACGGCGTTCACGGCACCGATCCCGGGCTCCTGGCGATCCATGATCCGCCAGATCACGCCCGCGGCGAAGAGCGAGATCGCCATTGGCATGAACACCGCGGTCTTGAACGCGAGCGACCAGCTGATCCTCTCGATCAGTACCGCGAAAACGAGTCCGATCGCGGTGATCGTCGCCGGCACGACCGCCACCCAGATCGCATTGTTCTTGATCGCCGTGGTGATCGACGACGTGGTGAAGAGCGCCTTGTAGTTGTCGATCCCGACGAAGTCGCCGCCGGACTGGCTGTAGAAGCTGCGGACGATCGTGTAGATCGCCGGGTAGACGACCCACACGCCGAGCAGGATGAATGCAGGCGCGAGGAAGGCGGCGGTGACCGCGTACCGGCGAAGCCCGAACCAGGGCTCGGGCGGAGCCCCCAGCTCCTCCGCAGGGGGCCCCGCCCGGACGGTCGCCTCCGTCACGTCGCTACTTGAACGCCTTCGCCGCCGCCGACTCGAGCGTCGAGGCCGTCCCGTTGATGTTCTTCGGGTTCTTCAGGAAGTCCTGGAAGATCTTCCACTCGCCCTGCCCGGTCGTCGCACCGAACGCAGCCGGCTCGAGGTCCGAGAGGTCGAAGCGGGAGGCCTTCGCCGTCTGAAAGCCCTTTGCTGCGGCTCGCGTGAGCGGGTCGCTGTAGGCGCTCAGCGGGACCTTCAGGTTGGGCGACGTGAAGCCGCCCCGCTTCGCCCAGATCGTCGAGGCCTCCGGCGATGCCAGGTAGGAGATCCACGCGCGAGCCGCAGGGCTGTCCTTGAACATGATCACGGTGTCGCCGCCGGCAACCACCGAGGGCGGAGACCCGTTGATCGACGGAAACGGGGTCATGTTGTAGTCGACGAGCGGCTTCAGCCCTTTCGTCGTCGCGACGCCGGGGACGAAGTCACCCTCGATCACCATCGCGGCCTTCGGTGACGTGGTCAGGACCTGGTCCACCGACTGCGGAAAGCCGGTCTGCAGCGCCCCAGAAGAACCGCCCGGAATGTTGGATGTGTCGCCGAGGATCTGCGCCATGTACGTCAGCGCCTTCTTCACCGACGGATCCGTCCACTTGATCTTGTGGTCGGTCAGTTGGTCGTACCTCACGGGCCCACCGACCCTCAGGTAGATGTTCTCGAAGAGGTCGGTGAGCGTCCAGCCCTCCGCGCCCCCGATCGCGTAGGCCGGCAGGCCGGACCCGCGGATCGTCTTCGCGGCGGTCAGAAGCTGGGGCCACGTCTTGGGCGGTGTGACCCCTGCGTTCTTGAACGCCTTCACGTTGTACCAGATGCCCGCGGACTTGTTGCTCGCCTTGAAGAAGAGGCCGTACAACTTGCCGTTGACCGACCCGAGCGCGACGCCGTTCGGGCCGTAGTTGGCCCGGATCACACCCTGCGCAAAGGTGATCGGCTTCAGCTTTCCGCCCTTCGCGAACTCCCGCACGAGCGCCGGCTGACCGACAGCCGCGACGTCCGGCGGCTTCCCGCCTGTAACTCTGGTCTTCAGGACGGTCGGCGTGTCGTTCCCGGCCGAGGTGTAGCTGACGGTGACGCCCGGGAACTTCTTGTGGAAGCCGGCGATCACGGCCTTGATCGACTGCTGCTCCGTCGCGGTCCAGATCCCGATCATCGAGACCTTGCCGGACACGGCCTGGTGACCCGCCCCCGCCCCTCCCACACTGAAGGCGGCGACGAGCGCCGCGACGAGCGCGGCGAGCGTCAACGCTGACGCGCGATATTTCATTCCGAAGCTCCTTTCTTCTGGTCTTCCCCCTCGTAGATGCCGAGCCCGGTCTCCGGGTCGAAGAAGTGCAGCGACCGAGTGTCGACTACGACCTCGGCCACCTCGCCCTCGCGCACGCGCGACCGGGCGCCGAAGCGGCCGATCATCGTCATATGGGCCGTCTCTTTCGTCGCTTCCTGGACACTGATGGCGTCCGTGTCCTCGGCCAGCTCGCGGACGTCCTCGGTCATCGTCGGTCTCGCGTCGATGTCGAAGTGCACCATCACCTCTGAGCCGAGCGCCTCTCGGAGACCGACGGCTCCGCGCAGCCGGCGGTCGGCGGGCGCATCGGGCTCCAGCGCCGCATCCTCGAGATCCTCCGGCCGGATGCCGACGATCACCTCGCGGCCCGCGTAGTCCCGCAGCGCCGGATGGCTTTCGAGGGTCTCGTCGTCGAGCGCGAGCGTGGAGGAGCCGGCCGTGACCATGTAGCCGCCGTTTCGTCGCTCGAGGGTAGCGTCGAGCATGTTCATCGCCGGCGATCCGATGAACCCGCCGACGAAGAGGTTCACCGGGCGGTCGTAGAGGGTCTGCGGATCGTCTACCTGCTGGAGCTCGCCCTTGCGCATCACGGCGACCCGGTCGCCCATAGTCATCGCCTCGACCTGGTCATGCGTGACGTAGATCGTCGTCACGCCGAGGTCGTGCTGGAGGCCGGCGATCTCGGCCCGCATCTGAACGCGCAGCTTGGCGTCGAGGTTCGACAGGGGCTCGTCCATGAGGAAGGCCTGCGGCTCGCGCACGATCGCCCGCCCCATCGCCACCCGCTGGCGCTGGCCGCCCGACAGCGCGCGCGGCTTGCGCTTCAGGAAGGGCTCGAGATCGAGGATCCGGGCCGCGTTTTTGACGCGCCGGTCGATCTCGCCCTTGGGCACCTTCTTGACGCGGAGCCCGAAGGCGATGTTCTCGTACACCGAGAGGTGCGGGTAGAGCGCGTAGCTCTGGAAGACCATGGCGATGTCGCGGTCGCGCGAGGGGACGTGGTTGACGACCCGCTCACCGATCCTGATCACGCCTTCGCTGATCGACTCGAGGCCGGCGAGCATCCGGAGCGCGGTCGTCTTTCCACAGCCGGAGGGCCCGACGAGCACCATGAACTGCCCATCCGGAATGTCCAGCTGGAGCTCATAGACGGCCTTGGTGCCGTCCGGGTAGATCTTGCTTGCGCGATCGAACGAGACGCTAGCCACGGCTCCGGCCCGACCGGAGAAGGTCAGCCTCCCCTGGCTGGAGCCCTCGTCGGCTCGGGTGCGCGCACCCTAAACGATCTGCCCTGCGGACGCTAGGAGCTGAGGGACAAGGCTCCGCTAGCGCTGCGAGACGGTCTCGCCCCAGCGGCGGAACGCGTCACCGGCAGCCCGCACGCCGCCGAGCAGGGCCAGGAACGCCATCCCGAGGGCGTAGAGACCGGCAATCATGATCCAGTTCCACATGGCCTCTGAAACGATAGAGGACATGCGTCTGTTCCCGCGGTGGCGCCTCGGCGCACCGGGTATCTGCCGGACGAGGCCGAGGCTCCGACAGATGCCGCCGCTAGACTCGGCGTCCCGATGGCTGCGACGACCGACGTGATACCCGAGAACACGATCCGCGTCCTCGACCACGGCTTCGTGCGGCTCGACGGTGTGATGGCCGGCGACCTCTCGGTCGTCAACGGCGCCCGGGTCTCCTTTGCGCGACACAAGGACGAGATGGACGAGTCCGACGAGGGGCTGATCCGGTTCCTGATGCGCGATCGGCACGGCTGCTACGACGACGCGACCGACGTACTCACCGACTCCGGGTGGCGACACTGGCCTGACATCACGGGAGACGAGCTGTTCGCGACGATGACGCCACTCGGTCGCCTCGTCTACCGGCCCGCCCTCCGCCTCGTGCGGAAGGAGCTGCGCGGTCACATGATCGGGTTCAAGGGAGCGAACCTGGATTTGCTGGTCACGCCAGATCACCGAGTACTCGCGAGCGAGCTGATGACGGGGACCGACCGCCGGCACCCGCGGTTCTCGCTTCGCCCGGCGCACAGCCTCCTCTGGAAACCTCACCGTCAGGCGACGACGGCGACGTGGTGCGGCAGATCCAGCGAGTCGATCCGCCTGGACGGAACGGCTATGCCCGCAAAGCCCCTGCTTCGCCTCATCGGCTTCTTCATCGGCGACGGCAATCTTCATCCGCGTTCCAACCACATCGTGTTCAACCTTCGGAATAATCGTGAGATCGCGTTCCTCTACAGCACCGCCGCCGCGACAGGCTTCGAGGTGAAGCGCCGGCAGAGCGCCTATGCGGTCGCGATCGGAAGCCAGTTGCGGCAATTGGTCGCAACCTGCTACGAGGACCGCGAGAAGGTTATTCCCCGCCCGCTCCTCCAGCTCGGCCGCGACATGCTCCTTGCGCTTTACGACGGCCTGCTCGAGTCGGACGGCTCACGCCGGTCTCGGGCAGCGAGACCCGAACGGCAGGCCTACCACACCACGAGCCGACGACTGGCAGACGACGTTCAGGAATTGGCGCTCAAGATCGGCCGAAGCGCGAGTGTCCGGCCGCACGAGGCTTCGCCGGGGGACGGCCACCTTGGATCCAAGCCGCGATGGCGGGTCACGATCGATAACGCGCGGAACTGCCAGCCCGGCCTTTGCCGGACGCGAGCGGAGGCCGACAACCACATGGGCGTCGAGCAGTACAACGGCGTCATCCACTGCGTCGAGGTTCCTCACGGAACCCTCTACGTGCGCCGGAACGGCTATCCCGTCTGGAGTGGCAACACTCCGTTCGAGCACAACTCTTTTCGCTTCCATATCCGCTGCCCGATCTTCGTCGCGCGCGAATGGATGCGACACCGTCTCTCCTCCTTCAACGAGTTCAGCATGAGATATGCGAAGGCGACCGACGACTTCTACGTCCCCGAGCCGGACGACGTGCGCACCCAGGTCGGCAAGCCGGGAGCGTACACGTTCGAGCCGGTCGACGACGACGTCGCGGAGCAGACGCGAGAGGAGCTCCGCGCCGTCTACGACGCCGCCTTCGCCGCCTACGAGCGCCTCGTCGACCTCGGCGTCGCGCGCGAGCTCGCGCGCTGCGTGATGCCGGTCGGCGCCTACACCGAGTTCTACTGGACCGTCAACGCGCGCTCGCTGATGAACTTCGTCTCGCTGCGCGCCGCGGAGAGCGCCCAGCGCGAGATCCGTCGCTATGCCGAGGCGGTGGAGCTCTTCTTGGCCGAGCACATGCCGGTCACGCACGCCGCCTTCGTCGCGAACAACCGGGTCGCGCCGTGAGGCGCGACCAACCCTAGGTTGTCATCAGCACCGGCCGTGGGACGGCCTTCTTGCTCGTCGTCACGACCCAGCCGTCGAAGCGCTTCAGCCGGTACGGGACGCTGAACTGAACCGTCGTTTGCCCAGTCCCGTTCATCGAGAAGGAGCCGCAGTACGCGGCCAGCTTCCCCTTCCGGGTCAGGTAGAGCTCGTACCACTCCCCCTTCGGGAGCGGCTCGAGGCCTCTGACCTGAACGAGCAGCGGCCAGTTGCCGACGTCGTCGCGCTCGCCGATCGCGATGGAGGCCTTCGCGCCTTGGGCGCCTGCGACCCCGTGCATCGGGATCGGCGGGCCGGCGGCATGGTACTCGGGCGAGCCGCGGTCACCGACGAGGAAGCCGACTCCGAACGCCGCCGCCGCGACTCCCGCTGCGACCGCGAACGCCGCCCGCGCTCGCCAGCGGTGGAACCGGCGTTCGTGCTCGGGCGCCTTCGGCGGCTCGGCGAGCCGCGGCGAGAGCTCCGGCGGCGGGCCGGCCGCGATCAGCATGTCGTGCGCACGCTGGAGCCTCGCCAGCTCCTCGGCAGTTCCCTCCTCGCCGACGAGGTCGCGGAAATCGGGAGGCTTTCCGGCCGGACTCATCTCAGCTCCCCCTCCAGCTCGTCGGCCAGCCGGGCGAGGCCGGCGCGGGTGCGGGTCTTCACGGTTCCGAGCGGGATGCCGAGCTCGGTCGCGATCTCGCTCTGCGAGAGGCCGCGCCAGTACGCGAGCTCGAGCACTGTCCGCTCCGACTCCGGCACCGTCTCCAGGGCGCGGTGCACCCGCCACGCAAGCCAGGACTGCTCGGCCTGGTCGTCGGGCCCGGGCTCGTCCGAGGGCGTATCGAGCGGCTCGGCCGGTGGATCGACGCGGGCACGGCCGCGGTCCGCGATCGCATTCCGCGCGACGGCGTAGAGCCACGGCGCAACCGGCCCGCGGTCGCTGCGGTAGGTGCGAGCCGCACGCCAGACGGACGCGAACGCCTCCTGGGCCGCGTCCTCGGCGCGGCCGCGGTCGCCGAGCCGACGCATCGCGAGGCCGAGGACGGCCCGCACATAGCGCTTGTACAGGTCGCCGAAGGCGTCACGGTCGCCGTCCGCGACGCGCGCGAGCAGATCCTCGTCTGTCGGTTCGAGCACAGCCATCGGCGGCATCGTCGCCGCTTCCGGCGCGCGCGGCAAGCGGGTGGGGACGTCCAGCGCCAGCTCCATCTCACTCGTGCTACGGGCTCGAGCGCCCGTATGGATTCGTGGGTGGAATATGCTCAGACGTCATGACGACCCTCGCACACAACTTCCAGGAACTCACCCCCCGCGACCTGCGGCCCGGCCTCCACGAGCTCGACGGCATCTCGCGCGAGACGATCGACGCGCACTACAAGCTCTACCAGGGCTACGTGAGCAAGCGGAACGAGATCCTCGGCAAGCTTGCCGAGGTCGACCTCTCGGCTGCCAACCAGGTCTACTCCGAGGTCCGGGCGCTCAAGGTCGAGCTCAGCTTCGCGCTCGGTGGGATCAAGAACCACGAGTTCTACTTCGAGCACCTCGGCGGTCACGGCGGCGGCCCCGACGGGGAGGTCGGCGACCTCATCCGCCGTGACTTCGGGTCGGCCGAATCCTGGCGGACCGATCTGAAGGCGACCGGCATGGGCGCGCGGGGCTGGGCCTGGACGGCGTACGACTGGGACGAGCGGCGCCTCTTCAACTACATCGGCGACGCGCAGAACACCTTCCCCGTCTGGAACGCCACACCGCTCGTCGCGCTCGACGTCTACGAGCACGCGTACTTCCTCGACTACCAGACCGACCGCGCGTCCTACATCGAGGCGTTCTTGAACAACCTCGACTGGGGCGTCGTGAACGGCTGGGTCGAGGCGTACGGCATCCCAGTCCGATGAGATAAGGCCGCGCTGACGCTGGCGATCCTGATCGCGGCGGGCTACCTGGCGGGCAGTATCCCGTCGGGGTACTGGATCGTCCGCGTGTTCAAGCGGGCGGACATCCGCACCCTCGGGAGCGGCAACATCGGCGGGACAAACGTCTGGCGGGTCTATGGGCGCTGGTACGGGCTGCCCGTCGTCGTCCTCGACACGGCGAAGGGGTTCGCCCCGGCCTTGATCGCGACCCAGATCGACGGTCACCTCGCCGGCGTGCTCGCGGGCGGGGCGGCGATGCTCGGCCATTGGCGGCCACTGTTCATGGGTTTCCAGCGCGGGGGCAAGATCGTCGCGACGACGGGCGGCGCCTTCCTCGGGGTCGCGCCCGTCGTCGGCGGGATCGGCGCGGGCATCTGGCTCACTACCTTCGTGCTCTTCCGCTACGCGTCGCTGGCCTCGATCGTCGCGGGGCTGTCGCTCCCGGCGATCGCGGCTCTGCTCGGCTACCCCTGGCCGGTGATCGCCTTCGCCGGCGTGGCGGCGGTCGCGATCGTCGTCCTCCACCGGGCGAACATCCACCGGCTGCTCGCGGGCACCGAGAACCGCGCCACGCTGCGCCGAGCGGCTCCCGCGAAGCCGTAGTCTACTGCTCCAGGGGGGCCATCGTCAGCCCGCGCTGCCTGAGCCCGTTCCAGTAGTGCTCGGCGACCTCCCGGTGGCCCGACCAGACGATGGCCTGTCCGGTCGCGTGGATCCGGTTCGCGAACCCCATGCCCGCGGCGAAGGAAATCCCGATCACGGTCGAGAGCGCAGCGGCGACGCCGTCGAACGTGTTGTGGTTGTCGTTGAGCACGATCACGTGCCAGGGCTCGCCGAGGCCGGTGCCGCGCTCTCGGTCGACCCGCTCCTTCGTCCGGGTCACGACGCGAGCCACTCTTGGAGGTTCGTGTGCCGGCCCGGGCGCTCGCCATGCTCGAGCTCTCCGCGCAGCTCGCCGACCGTGCCGTACCGCTCGGCGACGACGTCGTGGGTATGGATCGTCTCCAGGTTCACCTGCCGCGACCAGAGGAAGTCCGTGTCCTCGAGCTCGGGGTACGACTCGAGCGACTCCCTCAGCGCGACACGGACGGAATCCTCGACGAAGCGGGGCTGGAGGTGCGCGTGCTCGACGACGAAGAGCTCGTCCGGACGCTTGAGCAGCTCGTAGACGGGCGAGCTCATCGAGCGTTCGACGATCTCGACCAGGTCTTCGGCGTTGACGGCTCGGTCTGTGCCGAGATACAGCGTTCCGCGCCCGCGCTGGTTGTGCGTCGCGAGCGGGACGAGCTCGAGGATCCGGTCGACGTCACCCTCGCCGAAACCGGCCTCGAGGAGGCGCTCGGCCGCCTTCCCGCGTACGAGCCCCTGCGCGCACGGGCACGCGTTGATCCCCGTCGCCTCGACGCCGACGGCGCGGCGGCTTCCACCGGCCGAGGCGCCGGCGATGCCGATCAGCCACACCATCTCCTGCGTTCGCATCCGTGTCACCGGCGTCTCCCGCTGGATCGGATAGCGCGCGGTCACCTCGACCTCCGCCCGGAGCGCCCGCTGGCGGCCGACGACGGTTCGCGCGATGTGCTCGGCGAGCTCCTCGACGAGCAGCGCCTCGCCGATCACGAGCTCGTCGATCGCCTGCTCGAAGAGCTCGGGAAAGCGGGACATGTGGACGCCGCGCTGGGCCGGGTCGAGGTCGACGGAGCAGGAGATCTCGGCGGAAACGAGCTTCTCGTGCGGGCCGCGCCGCAGCCGGATCGCCTTGCTGACCCCGCGCACCCCGGCGCGCGACAGGCCGATGTGCACCTCGGGCTCGGAGGACTGGAGGTCGCCAAGGTCCTGATGCGCGTCGGCGGGCTGTGCCCGTCGACGCTGCAGATCAGGGTCCCGATGCGCGTCGGCGGGCTGTGCCCGTCGACGTTCCAGACTGCCGAGCAGGTCGGTGCGCTCCATTTATGCTGCAAACGTACCAAGGGGGACAGTGGCGGAAGAAACCGGCTTCCCGAAGATCGTCAGCCTCGCGTGCCATGACCTGCGCACGCCGCTCGCGACCATCTTCGGGTTCGCTCGGACCCTGTCCCGTAGCGAAGGGCTCGATCCCACGTTCGTCGGCTACTCGGAGATGATCGAGGCCGCCTCCGGCCAGCTCGGGGAGCTGATCGACGAGCTCTCGCTGGCCGCTCGCATCACCGGTGACCGCTACGACCCGAAGCTCGACCGCGTCTCCACCGGCGAGCTGGCCGCCGCCGCGGCCGAACGGCTGGGCGACGATCGTGTCTCGGTCTCCGGCGACGGTACGGCTGTCACGGTCGACGTCGAGACGGCAAAGCGTTCGGTCTCGGCCCTTGTCCAGTGCGCGCTGCGCCACGGTGGCCTGGAGCAAGTCGAGGTGGTGGTCGACGGGCCCGAGCTGCGGGTGTCGCCGATCACGCCCTCGTCCGCGCCGGTTGTTCTCGGCCAGGAGCTGCGCGACCTCGGGGCAGCGGTCGCGGTGATGCACCTCGAGCGCTTGGGCGGCGCCGTAACGGTCGACGGAGAGACCCTGGCAATCGCGCTCCCCGCCTAGCTTTTCCACAAGGCAATGTGCTTTTCCACAACCGGTGTCCGGCACGCAGCTGTGCCGATCGGGTGTCAGTTCTGCCACAGCCGGTGCCCGGCACTCGCCGTGTGACGAAAGCGTGATGAACCTTCCACAAGCCGCTTCGGTTAGCTCGTTCGCCTGAGGCCTCTCGCTCCTACGTGTGTGCGAGCTTCAATTTGCCGGAGAGCGTGGACATGCGGACCGCGATCTGCACCGTCCCCACGCCGCTGCCTCTGGCACCGGCGAACACCCCACTACTCGACGCGCCGTCGACGGTCCACTTCTCCGTCGCGACCGGGCCGGACGCCGTCTGGCACACGTATGCGAAAGCGCGCAAGATAAGAACGCCCGCGCCGACGACGATGCGTCTGATAGTGGCGTTCGTCCAGCTGCCGGCGCCACAGGGCTGGACCGTCCGGTCCTGAGTGACGCCGATCACCAGGCTCGCAGCTCCGAACCCCTCGACCGTGCCCGTGCCCGTGTTGATGATCTGGAACACGCCGAGGTCGGCGATGCGGTCCGTCACCGAGGCACTGGTCTCGTGGAACGTCGCCTCGAAGCGATTTCCATCGGCAGCGGTGCCGGCGCTCACCTGGAGTAGGAACCCGCTGGCGAGGACGGCGAGCGCTGCGAGCGGAAGAATCCGTCGAATGCCCTTGCGCATTGGTTTCACCCCCGTTCTGGCTGACTCATAAGGACGTCGCCGATCATGCGCGCACCGCCTTAATCGCGGCCAAAGAGCGACCAAATTCCGTCCTACAATCGGCCCTAGTGAAGGGCGCCCCGTCGTCGGAGCTCGCTGCGACCGGTCAGCGAAGGCTGCAGTTCAAGGTTCTCGGGCCCCTAGAGGTAGCCCGCGACGGCGTTCGCATCGATCTAGGCCCGCGGAAGCAGCGGGCAGTGCTCGCGTTGCTGCTGCTGAATTCGAATCGCGTCCTCTCGACGGAGCGGCTCATCGACGATCTCTGGGGTGACTCACCACCGGAGACGGCGCGCTCCGCACTGCAGGTCTACGTCGCCGGCCTCCGCAAGGCGCTCGGGACCGACGGTGATGCGCTCCGCACGCGTGCGCCCGGCTACGTCCTCGAGCTCCAGTCCGGCGCACTCGATCTCGATCGCTTCATGCAGCTTCGCGCGGAGGCGCATGCCTGCGACGACGACGAGCGTAAGGCTGCCCTCCTGCGCGACGCGCTCGCGCTCTGGCGCGACACTCCGCTGGCGGAGCTCAGGCGGGAGCCGTTTTTTCGCTCCGCCGTTGCCCAGCTCGAAGAACTCCGACTGGCGGCGATCGAGGAGCACATCGATGCCGACCTTGCGCTCGGCCACGATGCCGACCTCGTTCCCGAGCTGGAG
>JBKPCT010000308.1:0-7466 GCA_046727515.1 Actinomycetota bacterium
GCCGCCGCGACCCCGAACGCCAAACCCGACGGCTAGTCGCCCAGCTCGAACGCCTCGGCCACAAAGTCACCCTCGAAGCCCTCCCGGAGGCCGCCCGAGACCACACGCGCGTCGCACCCCCAGCGGTATTTTCCCTTCAGGAGCTCGTTTCAGAATGAGTCTGCCGCGGCGGCAAACGCGACTCAGCCGATCAGTGTCTCGAGGATCTCGTCCCAGTGGCGAGCGATCCCGATATGGCCGTCTTCTGACCAGAATGGTGAGCCGACATCCTGAAATCGCCCCCGCCAGGAAGTCAGCGTTTGCGCGCGGGGTGATGACATCCAGCTCGCCGTGCCAGACATGCACTTCGGCGGTGATTTCGTCTAGCCGGAACGGCCAGGGCTCGTGGAAGATGACGCGGTCCCAGGCGGCGCCTTCGGCTCCTTGCCGAAACGCCTCGGCTGCGGCTCGTAGGAACGGAGCCATCCGGACCGGGTCCTCACGAAACCAACGGTTCACGTCCGTGACCGGAAGGTCGTCGAGCCATCTCTCCGGCCGCTCGACAACGGCGCGCGCCCATTCCTCGTCTTTGGCGGCGATGGTCGCAGCAGCCTCCTCGCGGCTGCGCTCGACGAGGCTGAGCGTCATCTGATCCTCCTCGTCGAGCTCATCGACCGCTCCGGGCCGTACACGGGCGAGACCCCCGGTGCTGACGACGCCCGCGCGCGTAACGCGCTCGCGGAGCAGGGCTGCGGACACGATCGCGTGCGGGCCCCCACCCGAGAAGCCGACCACGGAAAAGCGGTCGAAACCAAGCACATCCGCGAGCTGGGCGACGTCATCGGGCCAATCCTCGAGCCGCCGCCCCGGCTGCAGATCGGAGCCCCCGTAGCCAGGTCGATCGACCACCACCAGGCGCACACCCGCGCGCGCGGTCGCCTCCTCGTCAGGGCACCACAGCCGCGAGAGCCCCCACCCGTGGAAGAAGAAGACCGGCGGCCCCTGTACGTCTCCCCACTCGGTATAAGCGAGAGCGCGCCCGTCCCGAAGCCGCAACACACCGTCCTGAGCCCGCCCTCCACTCATGACACGACGTCGCAGCGAGTATCGCATGGGCCGCAGCCTCGCCTGCGGCGGCAACCCGCTCTACGCCGAGGAGTACGCGCGGCTGCTGGCTGACCGCAGCCTCGAGCAGGGCGCTCTTTCCGGAGACCGTCCAGGGAATCATCGCTGTCCGACTGGACGCACTCTCCCCGTCCGAGAAGACGGCGGTCCAGAACGCCGCCGTCCTCGGGAAGGTCTTCTGGTCGCGCTCGAGCTGTGGCCCGGCGACGACCGGGAGCGCGCAAACGTCCTCTTCGGTTACGGCCGCGCGCTGTGGGAGACGGAGGAACGCGGCGAGCGAGATCTCACGCAGGTCCGCGACCTCCTGCTCGCGGCGGGGGGACATCGAGACGGCTGCGGAGGCAGAGATTCTGCTCCGTCAGGCCGACCCGAGCGGCCGCCTGGAGCACTTACGGCGCGCCTTCGAGCTCGTCGAGCATCGGCCGCCGTCGCGCGTGAAAACCGTTGTCTTGATCCGCTGGGCGTATGCGCACTCGCTCCTCGAGGCCTACACCACGGCGGTCCCCGCCGCCGAGCAGGCGCTCGCGATGGCGCAGGCGCTCGGCCTCCGCGACCTCGAAGCGGACGCCCTCTTAACGGTGGCGGGCATCCGCTCCGCTGTCGATCCCGAGGCTGCGCTGGCTGCCTGTCTGCGGGCACTCGAGATCGCGAACGAGGCCGGTGCGCCTGCCGCGATTCTCCGGTCGTTCGCAAACGCCGCAGACGCCTTGGCGAATTGGGGCGGTGACCTCGAGCGTTGCTTCGACCTTCAGGCGAAGGGCCTCCAGGCGGCGCGCCGGTTCGGCGTCCGCACGATGGTCCGCGGCTTCGAAGGCGAGCGGATCGCCGAGAGCTAGGACCGACTCGGCGGCGACCCTCGAGCACGCCCGCGAGGTCGGAGACCTTCAGGTCCTCTACCCCGCGTTCGGCCAGCGGGCGTTCACACTGCTGGCGCAAAGCAAACACGAGGAGGCGGGGGCGATCGCCAGCGAATATTTGTCCGACCGTGCCAGTCCTGAAGACGCGGTCTTCGGAACCTGGGGAACAGCAGTGCTGCATCTGACGTGGGCACTGCTCGACCTCGGATATGGCGGCGAGCTCCAGGAGATACTGTCCGCGCGGTCGCGAGGCTTTCTCTGGCGCGAGAGCGCACTGCTCATCGTCCAAGGCGAGCTCAAGGCAGCGGACGAGAGGCTCGCCGAGATCGGCGATCGCCCGGACGAGGCGTACGCGCGCCTGCGGATCGCCAAGAAGCTGGTCGGACAAGGACGTGGCGATGAAGCGCACGCTCAGCTCGATCGCGCTCTCGCCTTCTACCGCTCGGTCGGCGCTGGATCCTACGTCGCCGACGCCGAAGCGCTGCTCATCGCGTCAGCGTGAGCGCCTCCGCCGGCCCACCCCGGCGCTCGCGCCCGAGCCCGTCCCGGAACTCGAACAGGCCGATCGTGCGCTCGAGCGGGTCTCCATCTTCTGCCGACAGAGGTTCGGAGGCCAGGGCGGCAACGCGTCTTCGAACTGGTTTGGCTCGACGGTGGCCGAGTCGCCGCCGTGCGGCCCAAAGAGGGCTTCGCGCCCTTCTTCCAGTGTGCGCGGCGGCGGGACGTGGGCACCGTTGGCGAGACTCTCGAATGGTTGTCTGAGGTGTTCGAAGGATTCACACACCAGCGCATCGACGCCTCACAGGGGATCGCGATCAATCTCGTCGTCGGCGGAAGCGGCCCGCCGCTCCTGCTGTTGCACGGCTGCCCGCAGACGCTCGTGATGTGGCACAAGATCGCTCCAGCGCTCGCCGAGGAGTTCACGGTCGTTGCGGCCGACCTCCGCGGCTACGGCGACAGCTCGAAGCCGCGGGGCGAGGGCGATCACGCCAACTACTCGTTCCGGGCCATGGCCGAGGACCAGGTCGACGTGATGGCCGCCCTCGGCCACGAGCGGTTCATGGTCGCCGGTCATGACCGCGGCGCGCGCGTCGTCCATCGGATGGCTCTGGATCACCCGGCGACGGTGCAAAAGGCGGCGCTGCTCGACATCCTGCCCACGCTGACCCTCTACGACGAGGCCAACGCGCAGTTCGCCGCGGCGTACTGGGAGTGGTTCTTCTTTACCCAGTCGTACGACTTTCCGGAGACGCTGATCGCGGCCGCGCCCGAGGCGTTTCTCCGCTACGAGCTCGGGCCGCTCGTCTCGAGCGGCGTCGTCACCGACGAGGCGTGGAGCGAGTACCTTCGCTGTATCAGCAACCGGTCCGCCATCCACGGGATGTGCGAGGACTATCGGGCGGGCGCGTCGATCGACCTCGAGCATGATCGGGGCGATCTGCACCGGAAGATCGCCTGTCCAGTCCTCGTCCTCTGGGCCGGACAGAACCCAATCTGGGAGCGGTTCGAGATGCTGAGCATCTGGGGTCAGCGGGCGCAGAACGTCACCGGGGAGGCACTGCCTTCCGGCCACTATCTGGCGGAGGAGGCCCCGGACGCGACCATGGCGCGCCTCCGGGCCTTCTTCTCCGCCTAAACCGCGCCGGCTTCTACCTCGCTGCCGGCTGAGGTGGTGCACCTCGAGCGCGCGGGCGCCGGGTCCTGAGAGGGTCCAGTTCTGACGCGTCCGCTTTCGGCACTGGGCAGGCGGATTGTCCGCTCATCGGCTCAGCGACAGCCGGGTCGTGGCGGCGTCCTGGGCGTTCGGCTCGCCTCCCGGCCCTCCCTGGTGGGCTGGCGGCTATGAAGTCAAGTCGCTAATCAGCGGCTGTCTGGATCAGACGTGGCCGAAATGGCCGGAATTGCCAACGGTGCAAGTGGTTCCTACGCTGATCCCGATGCGGACTCATCGGCGCCCGCGAGCTCGATCGAGGACCCCGTGATCGAGGGGGTCGAGACGGTTGTTGTCGGAGCCGGTCAGGCCGGGCTCGCGATGAGCTATCACCTGAGCGACCGAGGCCGGGAGCATGTCGTGCTCGAACGAGGACGCATCGGCGAGGCATGGCTCTCGGAACGCTGGGACTCGCTGGCGTTCCAGTTCCCGAACTGGACGCTGCAATTGCCGAGCTACGCCTACGAAGGACCTGATCCCGAGGGATTCTCGCCACGGACCGATATCGCCCGTTTCCTCGACGACTATGCAAGCTCGATACAGGCACCGGTGCGGTGTGGCGCGCGGGTCATCTCGGTCCGGCGGGACGGCCGGCGCCGACGTTTCCTCGTCGAGACCGAAGCGTCGACGATCGAGGCTACAAACGTCGTCGTCGCCACTGGCTCATTTCACCAAACCCGCAACTCCGGCCTACTCTGCGGGCTTACCCGCCGACGTTTTCCAACTCCACTCGATGCGATACCACAACCCCGGCGGAGTCGTAGGGTCGCCGTGGGGCCGGGTCGTGTTGCAGCGCCCGGGCGTTCGGCTCGCCGCCCGGCCCCATGGCTGCATCGCGCCGAACTTGTCGCTCTTTGCGGGAGACGCGATCACGCCGGCTGCTGACCCGACCTCGAGGCCGGGGTTTGGTCTCCGGTGCACCGACCATCTTTCGCGGCTTGGCACCGCACGGTATGGCCGTGGGATCGGCGCCCGGTGCGGTCAGTGACTTGGCGGCCCGCTCCCTGCCCGTCAACCCGGAAGGGAGGTATGTCGTGCACAACCCATGACACCTACGTCAGGTGTTCTGCGACTGGCTCGACGAGGGCTGCCCGCCGGCGGTGCGCGTCGAGGTGAACTACGAGCCGCACACCTGGACGGCGGCACGACGAGCCGTGAGGCCTCGCTTCGCTCAGTCGAGAGAGCGGGAGCGGCGAGTCGCAACGCAGTCGGTAACGCGGGTAATGCCCCGGCCCGTTTCTCCCGCTCTCGTCAGGCGACGGAAGCTAGCGGCTTCCCCACGACCACCCGGCGACGTTGTGCGGCGTCGTCTTCCCGACCTTAGCGGCCCACTTCCAGCTCGCCCCGACCGTGGCGGCCGCGACGACGCCCGCGATCAGCGCGGCGATAACGAGCAGCTTGACCTTTGCCATCGTCCTCCCTTTCGGATGCTATTGACCCTAGCCGCGTCTCCGCTCGCGGCGTCCCCCGGAAAGGGGATTCGACCCTCGGGCGGCTGGGGAGCGGGTCGTGACGGTCTCGCTGGTTTCACCATCGCCATGTTCTCGAATCCATTTTCCATCGATCAAGTAGCTGACGCTAGAAGGCATGTAGAGAAGTCCAGGCAAGCCTGAGTCTCGGGGCCGAACTGATGTCTTTGCAGCCGCGCTGATCGGCGGGCTGGCCGGATGGCTCGTCGCGCGCCTGCTCGAGAACCACAGCCGACAACCCCGGCGGTGGTGGGCGTTCACCGGATCCATATCGCTGGCGCTGTCGATGATCGGACCAGCCTGGGTCGCCGACGGATCGAGCGTAGTCGCGCTCATGACCCTGCACCTCGTGACAGCCGTCATCGTGATCACCGGCTTCGCGGCGACGCCGCCGGTGCGAGGTTCATCCCTCGATCGCCGGTGACGGAGTTGCCGTCACTCCGCGCTCATGCTCATCTGAAGCCGACGCTGCTTGCGGATCTTGACGGGAGGTGCTCGAGCGCGGAGCCGGCCGAGGCGTCGTTCGGGCGACGCACCGCGACGTCTCGCGACGCCGCCGGACGCCGCCCGTCCGAACCGCATGGATGATCATTTCGGGCAATCCCTGCAACCGAAGATCTTCCGTTGCCTGGCTGGACGAGAACCTGACACCCTCCTTGGAGAGACCAACCGCCGCCGACTCCTCATCCGCACCGATCCGATCCGACGACATCCACGAAGGCCTCCTATTCGGGCTCCGGGACGACGGCCAGTGCCGGTCGCTCAGCGCCGGCGAGGTCGGCGTGGCGGACCCGGATCAGGGTGATGTTGATGGCCAGGGTGAGCAGGGCGATCCCGGCGGCGACCAGGAAGCCGCGCGAGAAGCCGGTGGCAAGCGCATGGCGGTAGATCGCCGCGGCTAGCGGGCTGCCCGGGTGCACCGGGTGTCCGGCCTGAGCGGCGGCGGCGGTGGCGTGGACGGCGTTGTGGGCGACCGCGGTCCAGGCGATGGTGCCGAGCACCGCCAGCCCGACGGAGCCCCCGACCTGCTGGCCGGTGTTGAGCAGGCTGGAGGCCACCCCGGAGTCGGCTTCGGCGACGCGGTTCAGCGCGACCAGGGACAGCGTGACGAACAGCAGCGCGGCCCCGGCTCCGATGACGATGGTCGGGCCGAGCACCGCGCTGGCGTAGGTGTCGTGTTGGCTGATCCGGGAGAGCCAGTACAGGCCGCCGGTCGCGGTCGCAGAGCCGGCGATGAGCACCGGGCGCGCGCCGATCCGGGGCACGAGTTGGGTGACGGCGCCCGCTGCGACGAGGAGGGCGGCGGTGAACGGGAGGTAGGCGACGCCGGTCTTCAGGGCCGAGTATCCCCAGACGGACTGCATGAAGACGGTGAGGAAGAAGAACATGCCGAAGAGGAAGATGCCCACCCCGGCGTAGCTCAGGTAGGCGCCGGTGCGGTTGCGGTCGCGCAGCAGCCGCAGCGGCAGGAGGGGCTGCCGGCTGCGGGTCTCGATGACCGCGAACGCGGCGAGCAGCACCGCAGCGGCCGCCAACGAGGCGACGACCTTGGCATCACCCCAGTGGGAGACGCCGTTCGGGCTGGTGGCGGCGGTGATCAGGCCGTAGACCAGGGCGACGATCCCGGCGGTGCCCGTGAGGGCGCCGGGCAGGTCGAACCGGCCGCGGCGGCGCGGGGTCTCGGCCAGCACCCGCGGTGCGGCCAGCGCGACCGCGGCGCCGATCGGCACGTTGACGAACAGCACCCACCGCCACGAGGCGTACGTCGTCAGCAAGCCGCCGCCGATCAGGCCGATCGCGCCGCCGGCGACGCTCATCGCGGCGTACACGCCCAGCGCCCGGGTGCGCGGCGCGCCCTCGGGGAAGGTGGTGGTGATCAGCGACAGCGCGGCCGGGGCGACGAGCGCGCCGCCGGCGCCCTGCACCGCGCGGGCCGCGAGCAGGAAAGCCGGGGAGGTGGCAAACCCGCCGGCCAGGGAGGCCGCGGAGAACAGCAGCAGTCCGGCGATGAACATCCTGCGGCGGCCGAGCAGGTCTCCGGCCCGGCCGCCGAGCAGCAGCAGCCCGCCGAAGGTCAGCGCGTAGGCGTTGACCACCCATTCCAGGCCAGAGCCGGAAAAGCCGAGCGCTCTCTGGATGTGCGGCAGCGCAACGTTGACGATGGTGGCGTCCAGCACCACCATCAGCTGCGCGCTTGCGAGGACCAGCAGAGACAGGCCCAGGCGCGGGCCCTCGGCTGCCACACCGCCCCGCGCGGCCGCCCGGGCGGTCTTCGATCCTGTTTCGACGGTTCCTGCGGTCTGCATGGGGGCCTCCTGATCGTCG
>JBKPCT010000309.1:0-6124 GCA_046727515.1 Actinomycetota bacterium
ATCGTCCGCAGCACGCGGATCATCTGCGGGTTGACGTACTCGGCGTGCAGCTCGAGCGCCTCGCCCGACCGCGCGCGCAGCAGCTCCGCCAGCTCCCCCGGCATGTGCAGGACTCTACTGTCCTCAGCCGGCGGCCGGGGCGCAGCCGCGCGACCCCGGCGTGCGCACGAGGAACCGCGTCCACCGAGCTGCTGGTCGGGCTCGACCGGCAGACCTACACTGCCCGTGGCAGTGGCCAGCTTCGGAGGAGCGCTGATGGCGACGAGGGTGGTGCGGGCCGATGTCGTCGGCAGCCTGCTGCGGCCGGAGTATCTGCGCGAGGCGAGGGAAGCGGCACGTGCGGGCACGATCGGCGCGGACGAGCTGCGCGCGGTCGAGGACCGGGCGGTGCTCGAGGCGATTGCGCTCCAGGAGGGCGCGGGCATCGAGGCGATCACGGACGGCGAATACCGCCGCAACGCGTGGATCGCGCTGATCCCGATCTACGAGGACCCGCTCTTCCGCGCGCCCGTCAGCGGCTTCAAGTTCCTCGACGCGGACTCCGGCTGGCGCGGTCTCTGGAAGACGGGCACGGGCGATCCGGTCGACACGTCGGGACTTCTTCCGCCGGAGGAGCCGTTCGTCACGCGCCGCCTCCAGGTCGCCCGCGACATGGTCGCCGAGGAGTTCACCTTCCTGAAGGCGAACGCCCGCGCGCGCGCCAAGTACTCGATCCCGGCGCCGAGCTGGCACCGGATCTACTGGCACCCCGAGCACTCGACCGAGGCCTACCCCACCTCGGACGACTTCATCGCCGACGTCGCCCGTCTCACCCGGGAGCACGTCGTCGACCGGCTGGTCGAACTCGGCTGCGACTACATCCAGATCGACGCGCCGAACTACGCGCAGTGGCACATCGACCCCGGCAACCGCGCGGCGTTCGAGGAGCACGGCCACGACATGGCGCACGAGCTCGTCGCGGATGCGGAGTTCGACAACATGGTCTTCGACGGACTGACCGGCGTCACCCGCGCGATGCACATGTGCCGCGGCAACGCGCCCGGCGGCATGTGGGCGGCCACGGGCGGCTACGAGGCGATCTCGAAGGAAGTCTTTCCGCGGCTGACAAACGTCGACCGGCTGCTCCTCGAGTACGACAGCGATCGCGCCGGCGGCTTCGGTCCGATCGCCGACGTCCTGCCCCACCATCAGGTCGTGCTCGGTCTCGTGACGACCAAGGACGGGGCGCTCGAGGATCCCGACGACCTCGTTGCTCGGATCGAGGACGCAACGCGGTACGTTCCGCTCGAGCGACTCGCGCTCAGCCCCCAGTGCGGGTTCGCGTCGGACGTGATCGCGCGCACGATGACGCTCGACGAGCAGGAGGCGAAGCTGCGGCTGATCGGAGAGGTCGCGCGACGGGTCTGGAGGTCCGCGCGCTAGGACCGCGCCGGCCAGGCAGCCCGCGCCTGCGCCTTCAGCGACCGCCTCATCTCTTCGACCCCGAGCCGGTGGGCCGGCGCCTCCTCGTCGGGGAGCGCCGCGAGTACCTCGTCGAAGATCTCCTGCAGCTCCTCCCGGAACTCGGGGTGGGTGAGGACGTAGAAGTCGCCGCGGCGGATCGCGCGCAGCGTCTTCTCGCCCACCTCGTCGCCGGACATCCCGAAGGCGTGGATCTCCGGCAGCCGCGCCAATAAGTCGGCGTCGGGGGGCGCGACGTCCGTCGAGAGCTCCATGGGCCGGACCCTGTCGCTCTCGTAGATCTTGCTCTCGACGAGCCCCGGGCAGAGCACCGAGACCCCGATGCCGTGCTGGGGAAGGCTGTAGCGCAGCGCCTCGCTGATCCCCCGCACACCGAACTTCGCCGCCGTGTAGATGCCGGCTCCGGGCCCGGCGATGAACGACGCCATCGACGCGGTGTTGACAACGTGCCCGCCCTCGCCGTGCGCCTTGATCCGGGGGACGAAGGTGACGACCCCGTTGATCACGCCGCCGAGGTCGAAGCCGAACACCCAGTCCCAGTCCTGGTAGGTGGCCGAGCCGATGTCGTTGAAGAGGTTGATCCCGGCGTTGTTGCAGAGCACGTGCACCTTTCCGAAGACCCGCTCGGCCTCGTCGGCAGCCGCCGCCATCCCCGCGCGGTCGGTGACGTCCACCCGAACCGAATGAACCGCGGCGCCGTTCAGCTGGGCCATCGCCTCGTCCAGGTGGTCCTGTCGGATGTCCGCGATCACCACCTTCATCCCGGCCGCCGAGAAGGCCTTGGCCATGCCGAGGCCGACCCCGCTCCCGCCACCGGTGATGAACGCGACCTTGCCCTCGACGTCGCGCATCGGCGTCAGCGCCACGCGTCGACGGAGACGGTCGGTCCCGGCATGCTGCGAAACTTCGCCCGCATCGGCGAGCCCATGAAGATGCTGAAGTGGCCGTTCGTCTGGCCACCGGCGACGACGACGTTGATCCGGTCCGTCTCGAAGATCGGGATCAGCTCGTCCGGCGGCGCCTTCCGGTAGCTCGCGAAGGGCTCGATTCCCGCCTCGACGACCTCGCGGATCATGTTCAGCATGATGTGGTCCCAGTAGCGGCCGGCGGGGATCCGCGCGTGCTGGTGCACCCACTCGGCGAGCTTCTCCTTGGTTTCGAAGCCGCGCTCGACGAACTCCCGGGCGACGATCGGGTCGAGGACGAACGTCACCCCCATCGACGGCTCGAGCCCGACGAGCATCGCCTCGAGCTTCTCCTCCCAGTACGTACGAAGGTGCTCGGCCCAGACGTTTCCCCAGACGTAGAAGACCGTGACCGCGCTCTCCTCGGGGTCGAAGCCGTGCTGGACATGGTAGGGCTCCCACGGGCTCGCCTCCTCGTTCTCGGCGAACGAGCCGCAGTTGTACGAGAGGTTGCAGCCCTGCGAGCCGTTGTAGGTCAGGCCCGGCACGGAGCCGCCCTGGAGGTTCTGGGAGAGGAGCCCGAACGCCCGGCCGATCGCCGAGTTGGCGTAATTGTATGGCCCTAGCGCGCCGATTCCGGAGTTCATCCCGATCTCGTTGCGGATCGGCCCGTTCACGAGCACCAGGTTGCCCATCGAGGACATGCTGCTCTGGCGACCGGTGTCGCCGGTCGACGCCAGGGCGAGGATCACGGGGAAGTGCTCCGGGGCGGCCCCCGCCATCACCGCGTTCACGGCCACCTTCTCGACCGTCGACTCCCAGTACTCCATCCCGATCGTCGGGCGGTGCTTGCCGACGAGCTCGTCGGGCGAGCGGCTCGTTCCGGCCAGCATCGCCTCCACGCGCTCCTCTGTCGGCAGCACGATCGGGAGGTAGTCCGTCCAGTGGCTCTCGCGGAAGAGCTCGTGCAGCTTCTCCTCCGTATCCGGCCCGAGCAGCCGCGGCGTCGAGCGGTCCCAGCCACTTCCGCGCAGGTCCTCGTCGGTGAGCGGGCGGGTGAGCAGGTCGACCACCCGCTCCATGAACGGCCCGCCGTGGACGGGATCGTCTCCCTCGACGTAGCCGCGCAGCACCGCGGTCGGCTGGTTGAACATCGGCACCGGGACGAACGCCTGCCGCGCCCGCGGCATCCCCTTCGCCCGCGCCACCGACTCCACGAGCGGCGCGAACACCCGGACGTGCACCGCGACGGTCGGAATCCCGTGCTCCGACTCCATTGCGATCATGTGGCCGGAGACCTCCGGCGCGCAGCCCGGTCAGGTGCCGACGCCGATGATCGCCGCATCCCCCTCCGCCGCGATCCGCCCGTACAGCTCCGGGTCCGGCTGGTGCTGGTCGCGCATGCGCACCACCTCCGTCCGGATGCTGGGCTCGTGCTGTTCGAACCAGCCGTGCAGCTGGCGCATGAAGTTGTCCGAGTTCTCGAAGCCGACGTCGACGAGGAACACCCGCTTGCCCTGCAGGGTCTCGAGCGCCGGCGCCATCCCGCGCGCATCCACCTTCGGCGGATAGCCCTCCGGGTTGAGGACGGTCAGCTTCGGCTGGGTCCTCGCCGCGATGCTCATGCCTCGACCTTACCCTCCCCGCCGTTCGCACTCACCTCGCCGACCGGCACTTGCTGCTCGCCGAGGTAGCTGGCCGTAAGGAGCTGGCGGTCGGCGCGCAGGACCTCCGCGCGGTCCGCCAGGACGATCCCGCCGTGGGAGAGCACGTACCCGCGGTCGGCCACCTCGAGCGCGAGCTGCACGTGCTGCTCGACGAGCAGCACGGCGCAACCGGTCGTCTGCGTGTACTCCCGCACGACCGGCAGCAAGACCTCGACGATCACGGGCGCAAGCCCGAGGCTGAGCTCGTCGAGAAGGAGGAGACGCGGTTTGCGGGCGAGCGCGCGGCCGACCGCGAGCATCTGCTGCTCGCCGCCCGAGAGCAGGCCCGCACGCCTCGTCCTCAGCTCGCGGAGCAGCGGGAAGTGCTCGTACGCGATCTCCTCGTCGATCTGGCCGCTCCGCCGGGCGAGACGGAAGTGCTCGGCGACCGTCAGGCCGAAGAAGATGCCCCGACCCTCCGGCACGTGGGCAATGCCGCGCTGCGCCCGCCCGGTCGGCGAGACGCGCGCGAGATCCTCGCCGTCGAAGGTGACCCGGCCTCGCATCGGGCGGACGAGCCCCGAGATCACCCTCAGCGTCGTCGTCTTGCCGGCCCCGTTCGCGCCCAGCAGGGCGACGACTTCCCCTGCGCCCACCGTCAGGTCGATGTCGCGGATCACGGCTGCCCGGTCGTACCCGGCCGTCAGGCCTTCGAGCGTGAGGACCGCGTCGCTCATTGGGGGGCGATCTCCGCCTCGACCTCGGCCGCCGCGCTCCCGAGATACGCCTCGATCACCCGCGGGTCGCGACGGACGACCTCGGGCGTGCCCCGGGCGATCACCTTCCCGAACTCGAGCACGACCACGTGGTCGGAGATCGAGAGGACGAGTCCCATGTCGTGGTCGACGAGCAGCATCGCCTGGCCGGCTCGGGCCACCTCCCTGAGGCGGCGTCCGAGCTCCTCGCTCTCGTGCGAGTCCAGCCCCGCCGCGGGCTCGTCCAGGCAGAGGAGCCGCGGCTGCGCCGCGAGCGTCCGGGCGACCCCGACCAGCTTCCGCTGCGCCTGCGAGAGGTCGGCGGGCATCTCGTCCACCTTCGCCTCCAGACCGAGCAGCGACACGGCCTCCCCGACGGCGTCGGTCGAGGCGACGGGCCGCGACAGCACCTCCTTCACCGTCGCCCAGGTCGAGGGGCGGTACGAGGCGACCGCGAGGTTCTCGCCCACGGTCAGGTCGTCGAACAGCTCGATCGACTGCCACGTTCGCGCCAGCCCGCGCCGCGCGCGGGCGTGCGCACGCAGCCCGTCCAGCGCTTGCCCGTCGAGCTCGACGCTACCGCGGTAGGGGACGAACCCCGAGATCGCGTCGATGAAGGTCGTCTTCCCTGCCCCGTTGGGGCCGATCAACCCGACGAGCTGACCCTCGCCGACCTCGAGGTCGACGGCGTCGAGTGCCCGCAGGCCGCCGAAGGAGACGGAGATCCCCCTCGCGGCGAGCACGGCGCTGATAGCTCTACCCTCCCCTCTGCTGATGGGGTGAGCGGGTGTTGATCTTGGTCTTGTTCTTCTTCTTAATCGGGTCGGCGCCGTCTGGAGCGGTCCGTACGGTCGGGCGCCGTGGTCGCTTCCCGGGAAGGGCTCCTGTCGCTTGCCCCGCGAGGGCTGAAATGAGACTGCCGGCTTGGGGAGCGTTCAGGGCGCCCGGTCGCCTCGTAGGGTGCTGCGCTTCGAGCGCTGGTCTATCAGCACGGCGTGGGGTGCCCGCCGCTTCGTCCTCATCGACTTGGAGGTGTCGATGCTCCTGGTAGGGATCGACTGGGCCGAGACCGAGCACGCGGCCTGCCTGCTCTCGACCGAGGGCAGGCTGCTGCGGCGGCTGCGGATCGGCCATGACCTCGCCGGTGTCGAGCGTCTGCTCGCCGTGATCGGCGAGCTCGAGCCGGATCCGGCGCAGGTGCTGGTCGCGATCGAGACGGCGCACGGGCTGCTCGTCAGCGCGTTGCTCGAGGGCGGCTTCAGCGTGTACGCGATCAATCCCAAGTCGGTCGAGCGCTACCGCACGCGCACGCGGGTCTCGCGGGCGAAGACTGACCCAGCGGACGCCGAGCTGCTCG
>JBKPCT010000310.1:0-4947 GCA_046727515.1 Actinomycetota bacterium
GGCCAAGGGCCGCTCGCGGATTCCGTTCGAGCACGGCCGCGTCTCGATCCACTCCCTGTCGGCCGCCGCGATCGACGACGTCACGATCACCGACGGGATGGAGCGGCCGATCGGGATCGAGATCACGATGAACAACTCTTCTGGGATCTACCAGGTGGACGAGCTGCTCGGCGCGAAGCTGCGCGGCTCCGGCCTCGAGCCCTACGTCGACGTGATCGCCCACATCGAGGGCGAGGCGGAGAAGCTGCTGCTGCCGACCTACCGGCTCGAGACCTGAATCCTCTCGGTGCCGGCCGCCCTCGTCACCGGGGTCAGCCGCCTGAGCGGCGTCGCCGCGGCGGTCGTCCGGACGCTCGCGCGCGACGGCTGGTCAATGGCCGGAACCGGCTATCGCCCTTACGACGAGACGGAGCCTTGGGGCGCAGATCCCGACGCGCCGCAGCGACTCTTGGAAGAGGGAGCGCTCGCCGCCTGGCGCGAGGACGACCTCGACGATCCGGAGGCGCCGGCCCGTGTCGTCACCGCCGCAGAAGCTGCGGTCGGGCCGCTGACCGCCCTGGTGGTCGTCCACACCGAGTCGCGACTGGGCGGCGTCCTCGACACGACCGCTGCCGACTTCGACCGTCACCTCGCCGTGAACGGTCGGGCGACACTCCTGCTCGTGGCGGAGTTCGCGCGTCGCTTCCGAGGCGAACCGAACTCGGGACGGATCGTCGCCTTCACGACCGGCGCCGTCCACGGGGAGATCGCCTACGGCGCGAGCAAGAAGGCACTCGAGCAGATCGTTGTCGCGTCAGCGGTAGAGCTCGGGCCGAAGGGGATCACAGTCAACGCCGTCGACCCCGGCCCGACCGACACCGGTTGGCTCTCGGCGGAACTCGCCGAACGCATCTCCGAAGCGACGCCGCTTCGTCGGATCGGCCGCCCCGAGGACGCAGCCGAGCTCGTCGCGTTCCTCTGCTCCCCCCGCGGGGGCTGGATCACAGGCCAGATTCTGGTCTCCGACGGAGGCCTCGGCGTCGCGCCGCCGCTCCGCCGCGGCCGCGAGCCCCTTGATTAGACCGCCGCTACACTTCGCAGGCCCCGTTGCGGGGTCGTCTAACGGTAGGACGCTCGGCTCTGGACCGAGTAGTCTAGGTTCGAATCCTAGCCCCGCAGCCTGTGTGAAAAGCCCCGCTCAGGCGGGGTTTCTCTTTTTGTGAGCACATCGGCGATCCGCGGAGACCGGTTTCAGCCCCCACCGGCTACACTCCCCCTCTCCGGCGCATTCGTCTAGTGGCCTAGGACACCGCCCTCTCACGGCGGCGGCACGGGTTCGAATCCCGTATGCGCCTCTCGCTCTTAGATGGGTTAGCGGTTTTCGGCTCAACCATGCGAGTCATTTGTGACGGTGATGTCGCTCGAGCGCGTGGCGTGGCGCTCCCGGTGGCGCTACCGCAATTCGGGGGAAGAGGCCGGTTGGCGGGACGAGCGTCGCGACGCTTCCCATCCTTCCGGCCCCCAAACGGAACCTAGGAAAACCTGGGGAGCCCGGCGCTAGTCGCTCATCCGGCCAGGTCCTCAACAACCAGCACCGGCGGTTGCTCGGCCTCGTCCGTCTCGAACGTCAACCACGCGGAGCGTCCGCGACCCCAAAGGGATCATGTCTCCGGAGCTCCAATTCGGGACCGCGCTGGTGAACGTCGACGGCTCGGCCGGTTCGCCGACCGACGTCTCGAGCCTGAACAGAAAACCCGCCATTCGGTTCCTCCGTTTCCGGGGCCGGACGGCGGAGCGAGTCTAGTCGCTTGAGTCGCCGATTTGACGGCCAGCGTCGGATCATCTGCCGGAACATTTCGACGCGCAGTTACTTGAGTTCCGGCGGGAGAGCAGGGTGATCCCCGCCCGTAGGGATCGGACCGCCCTCGGCCGTCGGTGGTGAGTACAGGCGGTCGACCAACGCTCGGTTGAGGCGCCGAGCGAGCGGCAGTCGCTGATCGGCGACTGCCGCCGTCACGCCGACTCCTGCGAGGAGCCACGAGCGGCGACGCGCCGCGACGACGACCAGCACTGCGCCGAGCGTGAAGAGGGGGCCGAGTATGACGTCTCGTTCCAGGACGCCGATTCTACGACCCCTCTGCTCGCACAAGACGCGGGACGCCCGCGCGCGAATGCGCGCCGCCGGGGTTATGGGAGCGTGTAGGCGATCGCCCACGAGGGTTCATGGCACGCAGGGAATGTCTGGCCCGGTGGGAGCGTGCAGGAGCCCCATGAGTGGGTGTAGGACAGCACCCCGAGCACCAGTTGCGTGATGTAAGGCGTCCCGCGAAGATCGATGTGCAGGGCGCTATTGCCCCAGCCAAACTGGGTACTGAAGCTGCTCAGCGGGTTCATCGTCCTCAGGACACACTGGCCAGCCGCGTCGCGGACCCCGCTCATGCCGCCGCCGCCCACGAAGATCCACTGGTCCAAATCCACGTACCAACGGAAATCCGAACCAGCGTCTGTACTGGTACCTAGCCCACACGCCGTAGCTGGTATGGGCGTGCCCGCACACATCGCCGTCTGGCGTAGCTGCGGGGATGGGCGTCACTCCCCATGCCCCATAGATCCAGACATTCTTGCCGGCCACGCCGTCGTATTTGACGTAGTAGTAGTCGCTGGCGTCGGCCCCTTGTCCGTACGAGGAGGAAGAAGGCACGAGGTAGTAGCCGTAATCGCCCGCGTAGCCGAACGTCTTGGTCTGGGCATACCCCTGCGGCGGCGGCATCGGGAACGTCCTCATCTCCGCCTCTGAGGCCATTCAGGAGACCTTAAAGCATGCTCATGGGAAGTTCGGCGGCCCGCGGCCGGTCGTCTACTCCCGACCATTTAGGCCAGGCGAGTCACCTCGGCGATCCGTTCGAGCGCGACGAGACGTAAGAAGTCCTGCGGCGCGATTCGGCCGCAGATCTTGTTGAGCCTCGCGAAGTCGGCCTGTTGGAGCTCGACGACGACCCGAACAGGCTCGATCGCGGCTTCCTGCTTGTGACGGATGTACGGGTCGCCGCCGTTGCCCGCGTAGCCGAGGAACCCTTTGCCGTCGAGGCTCAATCTGCCGTGGAGTCTACTTATGTCGACCGGCGGCTGCCATAAGATGGAGCTATGGCAGAAACGCAGGAAGGCACCGAACTGATCACCGTCGCGGAAGCCGCCAAGCTCGAGCAACACGAGCAGTTCAATCGAGAGGCACGCGCGGCGATCCGGCAGACTTGGTGGGATCGGTTCCGGGGATGGGCGTCGAGATGGTTCTACGTCAATTGAGCCCGTACTGTGGCGCTACCGGTGGCACTACCCGACGCTATAAAGACCCAGTAGCAGGGGCGTTCGAATCCCGTATGCGCCTCTTAGGGGTTCAGTGCGGAGCGGTTTTCGCTCAACCACGCGGGTCAGGCGTGCCAGCGATGCCGGAAATGCTCGCCTGGTGCCTACCTGGGTGCCTACCTTGGATTTCTCTGACGGTGGCAACACGCGCGAGTGCTGCGAGAGAGGCGTTCGCGCCCCGTGGAGAAAACATCACGCGCCGGCCGTAGTGATGAACGCCGCCGTATCTCAACGTCCGGCGGCGCTCTCCCCCAAGCGCCAGAGCCTCGCCCTTAGCTACCCCGGCACCGACGCGTTGTCGTCGGTCACGTTGTAGTAGTAGACGCTAAGCCCTGCCCGGAAATGAAGCGCGCGAGGGATCGTCGCATCGCGGCGGCCTGGACTCAAGAGGGGCCTTCAAGGAATAGGGCGTGGGGCGGCGGGACGAGCGCCGCGCCGGCCGCGGCTCACGCGTTGTCGCCTCGGCGCCCATCATTTCCCGCGCTCGAGTGCTCTCCGAAGACGGTGTAAGTGTGGCCCTGCGAGGTCGACGCTGCTCCTCTCCGGGGCCGAGACGGTGATTTCAACCTTGAAGGCACCTGCGCGAACCCCCCAAATGTCGGGGCGATGTCGGACTTGCGGGGGTCGAACCTCACCGAGCATTTTCGGATGCTTGACTTGAGCCGGGGCCCGGGCGCTTTAAGCCTCAGGGGGCCGCATACGCCCTCGGCTGGGGAGAGGTAGGAGCCGAGGCCCCGGCTCGGCCGTGAACTCAGACTCTATTCTTGGCAGGCCAGACCCAGAAGAGCAAGCGGAGACAGATAGGCACCCCCGTCGCTTGCGCTCGTCGGCATCCGACGCTTCGACCGTCGACGGGAGCACGTGTCCGATCGGAATACGTCTATCGCGCTCTCAGCGATTAGGCCGAGCGGCCTATAGACACCAGCGCTTCAACCTTGTAAGAAGCTCTCTCGATGGCTCCGTTGCGGCGGGAGCCTAAGAAGTGGGGCCGAAGGGCACGCCCGGAGGCTGCGGCTCTCCACGGTACGTGCCCGGCCCCACTCTCGGCGAGCGTAGCGTTTGGGCGGCGGATTAGTTCGCCGAGGCACGGTGAGAACCGTGAACGAGCGGAGCCAGCTCGCCCTTCCCGTGGGGGTTGCTCGGCTCTCAGCCCAGCACAGGCAGGCGTCGCTCGGAATGTGCAGGGCCAGGTTTGGCGCAGGGCCCGACGGGCCCCAACAAAGCGCTCGAGTTCGCTGAAACCAGATGCGTGTTTGTCTCCCTCGGTGGCGGACTGAATGGGCAGTGCCTCCCGTCGCGGTTCATCGCGGAAGCTGACTGGCTCGTCTTGATCTATGACAACGCTCCTGACATCGAAACTGTGATCGCGCAGTCGGCGCGCATTTCGCGGCGCCGCTAGTCTGCGCGCCGACGACGGGAGGACCTCTGCGAAAAGTTCTGGGCTTTGCGCTCATCGGCCTCGCGATCGCCGGGGCCGCGTACGGTGACTCGCGACGCGCGGCGGCGGACCCTGCGCTCATGCACTTCGTCTCGCGTCCGGACCTGACGCCGCCGGTCGTCACGATCGACGCCAAGGGCAAGGCAATCGCCCCGGGCTACATCTTC
>JBKPCT010000311.1:0-4998 GCA_046727515.1 Actinomycetota bacterium
GAGCTGCTCGGCGCGCTGTTCGAGCGGACGCGCGAGGACGGGCGGCGCGGCTACACGCTCGAGGTCCGAGTCTCGAACGCCGGTGCGATCACGCTCTACGAGCGGCTCGGCTTCGAGCGCCGCGGCATGCGGCGCGGGTACTACACCGACAACCGCGAGGACGCGCTCATCATGTGGAGAGATCCAGCGGTTCGCGACTCGGTCGCGAACCGCTAGCTGCCGGGGCGCCGTGGAAGGTCTGCGTCATCGCTCTGGATCGCTGCCGGCCGATCCCGCCGACTTGTTCCCACTCCGACGGGTCCGCGCGGACCTCTGCTGCGAGGCTGCCGAAGTGAAGCAGGAGAGCCTTCGCAGTCACCTCCGATATGCCGGGAACCGCAGCGAGAGCCGCCTCAGCTGCATCGACGCCGGCCGCTCGTTGCGGTCGCTGTGCGTACGCAGGGCGGCTGCGGTACGCCGCCGATGCGCGACGTTCTGCGAGGCGATGAAGCCATTGGGCAGAGTCCCGGAGATCCTGCGACCGAACGATCTGAACGCCGAGGTCCATCGCCGCGATGCACACCCCGCGAATCGCGGCCGGGGCGATGGGGCCGTTGTCCAGGCTCCCACCCTCCACCATGAGGTACGTGAACCGCGTGGCGCGGCGCATACGGCCAAGCTGCGGCCAGAAGGTCCCCTTGATGATCGCGGCGTGGAGGCCGCGAACGGTCTTTCGTTCGACGATGGCGCGATCCGCGACTTCGTAGTCTCCTGCCCACAACCGCATTCGGGATACATCGATGCCGAGCTCGTGAAGAAGCCGCAGCATCCCATCGGGTTCTCGGGTATCCACGACGATTCGCGTCATCGCCGCAGCATCCACCGCGACCTGTGTCGCCTGAGTGCCGAGCGAGTATCGAAGCGGCAACAGCGAGCGCTTTCGCGGAGCGAAAGCGCATGGTGATCCTCGGCCTCGAGACGTCGTGTGACGAGACCGCGGCAGCCCTCGTCACTGAGGACGGCCGCATCCTGGCGAACATCGTCGCATCCCAGTCCGAGCTCCACGCGCGCTACGGCGGCGTCGTGCCCGAGGTCGCCTCGCGGCGTCATCTCGAGCTCGTCTCGCCCGTCGTCCGCGGGGCGCTCGACCAGGCGGCCGCGACGCTGGCCGACGTCGAGGAGATCGCGGTCACGCAGGGGCCGGGCCTCGTCGGCGCGCTGCTCGTCGGGCTCGCCGCCGCGAAGGGGATCGCGTGGGGACGTGGGCTGCCGCTCGTCGCTGTCGATCACCTGCACGGCCATGTCGCCGCGCTCTACCTCCAGCCCGATCCGGTCGAGCCTCCGTTCCTCTGCCTGCTGGCGAGCGGTGGGCACACGCTGCTGCTCGACGTGCAGGACCACGCGGACTTCCGCGTCCTCGGCGGGACGCTCGACGACGCGGCAGGCGAGGCGTTCGACAAGGGTGCGCGGCTGCTCGGCCTCGGTTACCCGGGCGGTGCTGCAATCGACCGGCTCGCGAACGACGGCGACGCGGAGGCATTTGCGTTCCCGGTCGCGGACGTGCCGGGGCTCGACTTCTCCTTCTCCGGGGTGAAGACGGCGCTCCTCTACGCGGTGCGCGATCTCGATGCCGAGGAGCTAGACGCACGCCGCGCCGACCTCGCCGCCTCGTACCAGCGCGCGATCGTACGCGCCCTCGTCGAGCGGGCGAGGGAGGCCGCGGAGCAGTTCGGCTTCGAGCGGATTGCCATCGTCGGCGGCGTTGCGGCAAACTCGGAGCTCCGCGCGGCGCTGCCGGAGGCGAAGGCCGCCCCGCTCGAGCTGTGCACGGACAACGCTGCCATGATCGCCTCGGCCGCCCGCTATCTCGACCCCGCCGCCGACCCGCTCAGACTGGACGCGTATGCGGTGGCGTGAGGCGACCGTTGTTGCGGCGCTCGGGGCCGTCGCCGTCGTCGCGGCGCTGCTCGTGCCGTCAGGAGGCGGAGGCGCTGCCGCGCGGCCCCGCACCTCGGTCGACGCAGCGGCGTGGAGCGGTCTGGTCGGCAGCCGCCGAGCGCCCGTTGCCACCAGTCAGCGTGTCCTCGTCGTCCTGAGTGCGTTCTCGCTCGCCGACCGCGTGGCCCGGGCAGGCGGACTCGCGACCGACGCCGACGAGCGCCGGTGGACGGCCGCCGCGCTCGCGGCGCAGGGGCAGTTCATCTCGAACGTCGCCCGCGAGGGGGTCTCGATCCGCCCCGAGTTCCGGTTCACGAGGACGCTGAACGCATTCTCGGCGACGCTCGACGTCCGCGCGATCGCGGCGCTCGAGCGGCGGACCGGCGTCAAAGGCGTCTACCCGGTTCGCGTCGCCTACCCGGGGGCGAGCGCGACTCCGACCCGCGGCGCTTTCGGCCCCGGCGTCCGCCTCACCGGAATCACGGGCCGAGGGGTGACGATCGCGCTGCTCGATACCGGCGTGGACCTGCGCAAGCCATACCTTCGTGGCCACGTGCTCGACGGCGTCGATGTCGTCGGCGACTCGGCGGACGCCAGGGCGCGGGCGAAGCCGACCGACCCTGCGCAGGTCGAGCGGCACGGGACGGAGATGGCCGGGCTCCTCGTCGGTGCTGGGACGATTACCGGTGGGGTCGCACCCGGGGCGACGGTGCTCCCGATTCGCGTCGCCGGCTGGCAGGCAGACCAGCGCGGCGACTATGCGGTGTACGCACGAACCGACCAGCTGCTCGCCGGGCTCGAGCGCGCCGTCGACCCGAACGGCGACGGCGACGCGCACGACGCGGCCAGGATCGCGCTCGTCCCGCTCGTCGAGCCGTTCGCCGCGTTCAGCGACAGCCCCCTCGCCCGTGCCGTCGAGGGAGCCCAGCGGCTCGACACGCTCGTGGTCGCCGCGGCCGGAAACGACGGCCCCGCAGGGCCCGCGTTCGGCAGCGTCGGCGGCCCGGCGGGAGCGCCTGCGGCGCTGTCGGTTGGTGCAGTCGACGCGCGGTCGGCGACGACCGACGTCCGGCTCGTCGTCAGGGCCGGGCTCTCCGTCCTGCTCGACCGGCTGGTTTCGCTCGCCGGAGCGACTCCGCCTGCGGGTACGCTCGTCCTCCGGCCCGCCGCGCCGCGTGCGCCCGTCTCGTCCGCTCGGTCCTTCTTCGACCACGGCGTAAGCCTCGTCGCAGGGCGGGCGGCCGTCGTCGCCGGCGGGTCGGACCCGGCCGCGGCCGCTCGCTGGGCTTCGCTCGCAGGTGCCAGCGCCGTACTGCTGCACGGGCGACAGATCGCTCCCGGCGCGATCGGCCTCGACGAACGGATCGGGGTACCCGTCCTGACCGTGCCCGAGTCGACTGCGCGCGCGCTGCTGACCCGGCCGACCGCCCTCGTGGCGATCGCCGCGCCGCGCCCCAGCCCCGCACACGAGGAGCTCGCGCCGTTCTCTTCCTGGGGACTCGCCTTCGACGGGGGCGTTAAGCCGGAGCTGCTCGCCCCCGGCGTGGGTCTCGGGACGGCGGAGCCGGGCCGGGCGCCGGACGGGCGACAGGCCTTCGGCGCGGTGAGCGGGTCGAGCGCGGCTGCCGCCGTCGTCGCCGGGGCAGCGGCGCTGCTCGCGGAGGCACGGCCCGACGCGGACGCCGGGATGCTGCGCGCGTTGCTCGTCGGCGGCAGCGACGCCGTCGGGCGTCTGCCCGTCGCGGCCCAGGGAACCGGCATGCTCGATCTCGGTCGCGCCGCCGCCGGCGAGGTCGTCGCCGATCCGCCGGCGCTGACGTTCGGCCGCGGCGGCGGCGACGGCTGGCAGGGCGAGCAGACCGTCCGCCTCCGCAACGTCTCGAGCCGCCGTCTGACCGTGTTCGTCGCCACCGGCCAGCGGAAGCCGCACGTCCCGCTCGTCCTTTCAGCGACCCGCATCGAGGTCGAGCCGGGCAAGACCGCCACGCTCGAGGTGCAGGCGCGGCTGGTCACGTTCGTCCGGGCGGAGGCGGCTACCGGAACGCTCACGGTCACGCCCCTCGGCGGCGCGGCCGTGCGGGTTCCCTGGGCGGTGGTGCTGCGCCCGGCCGCCGATCTACTCGGCCCACTCGTGCTGTCGCGCCGTGCGTTCGCCCCGTCGGAGGTGAAGCCCGCGGTCGTCGTCGTACGGGCCGGACGTGTCGTGCGCTCGTCACCCGGGAACGAGGTCATCCCAGTGCTGCGCATGGACGTCGAGCTCTCAACGGCGAAGGGGAGGCGTGTCGGCCTCCTCGCCCGGCTTCGTGACGTGCTCCCGGGCCGCTATGCGTTCGGCCTCACCGGCCGCGGGCCCAGCGGGCGAGTGCTCGCGCCGGGGCCGTACCGGCTCCGGATCGTGGCCTGGCCGACCGGCGGCGGGCCGCCGACCTCACGATCGGTCCGGTTCCGGATCCGGTGATTCGCCGGCGTCCGACTCCGCCTCCGGTGATTCGTCGGCGTCCGACTCCGCCTCCTGGGCGAGGCCTACACTGCCCGCCGCGGGTCCTTTCGACTGCTCATTGAGACAAGGAGTGTGACCGTGACTGCAGTTCAGGAATCAGTCTCGCACCTGCGCGAAAACCCCTACGAGATCGCCAAGGACCAGCTGCGGCTCGTCGCTCGCGCGTTCAGCATCGACGAGAACCTCGTCGGGGTGCTCTCGGCGTGCAAGAAGGCGGTCACCGTCGCGGTCCCGGTGACGATGGACGACGGCCGGGTCGAGGTGTTCGAGGGATACCGCGTGACCCACAACATCGCGCGCGGCCCTTCGAAAGGCGGCATCCGCTACCACCCGGACGTGGTTCTCGACGAGGTTCGCGCGCTCGCCATGTGGATGACCTGGAAGTGCGCCCTGATGGCCATCCCCTTCGGCGGCGCCAAGGGCGGGGTCAAGTGTGATCCGAAGCAGCTCTCGCTGCGCGAGCTCGAGGGGATGACCCGCCGCTACACGACCGAGATCATCAACGAGATCGGGCCCGAGAAGGACATTCCCGCGCCTGACGTCGGCACGAGCCCGCGCGAGATGGCCTGGATCTTCGACAC
>JBKPCT010000312.1:0-28295 GCA_046727515.1 Actinomycetota bacterium
GCGAGCAGCAGCCGGGTGAGCGCGACCCGCGAGCCGACCCCGAGCTTGCGGTAGACCCGCTTCACGTACTGGCTGACCGTGTGCCGGCTCAGCCGCAAGCGCTCGGCGATCTCACGATCGGCCAGCCCCTCGACGACCAGCGCCGCCACCTCCCGCTCGCGCGCGGTCAAGACCAGCAACGGCCCGAGCGCGCGCCCGGGCCGCTCCCGCTCCAGCTCGAGCACCGTCACCAGCCCGCCCGCGCCCCCAGGCCGGCTCGAGAACCCGTGCAACCACCCCCGGCCCCCGGCGACCAGCTCGACCTCGAGCCGACGCGCAAACCCGCCCCCGCGCCCGGCCGGCGGCGCCAGCAGCCCATACAGGCGCTCCTCGCCACCGCGCAGCTCGCCCACCAGCCGCCGCGCCGCCCCGTTCAACCACAGCTCCGGCTCGCTGACCACGACCGCGCTCCCGCTCAGCTCCAACGCCGCCCGCGCCAACCCCAACCCCCGCCCCAGCTCCTCCCGCGCCCGCAGCCCCTCCAGCGCCACCCCGACCAGCCGACCAACCGCCCCCGCCAGCCCCAGCTCGCCCACCGCAAAGCCCCGACCCCGCTCGCCCGCCGCAAACGTGATCGTCCCCACCAGCCCCTCCCCCCCAACCACCGGCACCACGACCAGATGCCGCACCCGATGCACCGACCACACCCGCCGATACAACGGCGAGGCCAACCACTCCCGCATCGACATCAACCCCAGGTTGTACGCCACCCCACCCCCCGCCACCACCCGCGCAAACAACGGATCACTCGCCCGACCCTCCACCAACCGCTCATAACGCGCCAACACCACCTCACTCACATTCACCGCCGCCACCCGCCCCGGCCACCCCGACCCCCGCTCACACAAACACACCACCACCAACGGCGCCGCCACCACCCCACCAAACCCCGCCACCACCCGCCCCGCCAACTCCCCCACACCCCCCGACCCACACAACCCCGACGCAAACCCCAACAACGCCACCCCCGGCCCGCTCTCGACGGGCGCGCGCCGCACCTCGCCCCGCCGCTCAGGCGCGCTCACCAGCTCGACTCCCGTCCAGGGCACGCAGACTGAGCTCGCCGACGCATTGGTTCGGACAGAATCGCCTCGCCCGTTCATCGATGCAAGACAAGTTGTCGAATCCTTTATGGTGTTCGTCGATGCACGATCTTCGGCGGTTGCGTGCCTTCCATGCCGTCGCACGAACCGGCTCCTTCTCGACGGCAGCACGCGAGCTCGGGTACACGCAGTCCGTCGTATCGCACCACGTCGCGGCGCTCGAGCGCGAGCTCGGGCTCACGCTCTTCAATCGGGGAACGCGACCTGTCACGGTCACGGACGCCGGCAACCGCCTGCTGGGACACACCGAGGCCGCGCTGGGACACATCACGGCGGCGGAGGACGAGCTGCGTGCCCTCGCCGGGCTCCAGGGCGGAACCCTCCGACTCGGCGCCTTCCTCTCTGCTTCCAACTCATTCGTCCCCGTGGCCGTCGCTCGTTTCGAAGCCGCGCACCCCGACGTGCAGGTCCAGCTCGAGCACGTCGAACAGCCTGATGAGCTGCACCGGCTGCGCTCAGGCGATCTCGACCTGGCCGTTATGTTCCGAGTGCGGGAGCAGTCGGAGAATGGGCGCCCTCGGCCCGACGACGGCCGCGACGAGGTGTTTCTCGCAGACGACCCGTACCGTGTCGTGCTCCCCCTCAATCATCCGCTCGCCCGCCGCCGCACGCTCCGCCTGGCCGACCTGGCTGGAGAGAGCTTCACCGCCCCGCCGGGTGGAGGGTTCCATCCCTACCGCATACTGCTCGAACAGTTCTGCGCGGATGCCGGCTTCGACGTGCACATCGCCCACGAGGTCAACGACGTCACGGTCGCGCGCGCGTTCGTCGCCGCCGGGCTCGGGGTCGCCGTGTTGCCCGACCTTGCGCTGCCGCCGCCCCATCGGGACGTCGCAGTGCGACCCGTTCGCGACATCCGGCCGTTCAGATCCATCCACGCAACATGGCTCCGCAACCGGCGAATGCCCGCCGTCCCCTACATGGTTCGCTACCTCGCCGACGCTGCGAAAGCCAGGCTCGGCTAGCCGTCGAAGGAGGTCGCTCGTCCGAGCTCTTCCCAGCGCGCAAGCTCGGCCCGGAGCGCTTCGTGCTTCGCGCGGATCGCCTCGACCGCGTCCGCCCCGAGGGCAAGGCGAAGTGGCGGGTCTTCGGCGTCGAGCGCCGCGATGATCGCAGCCGCCGCCTTGGCCGGATCGCCCGCCTGGTGCCCGTCCTCGCTCTCGACGTACGCACGCGTCGCCCCTACCGTCGCGGCGTACGCATCCATGGGCGCAGCCACACGCAGGCTGCGCCCGAGCAAACCGGTCCGAAACGAGCCCGGCTCGACGATCAGCACACGCATCCCGAACGGCGCGACCTCTGCCGCGAGTACTTCGGAGAGCCCCTCGAGCGCGAACTTCGCCGCGCAGTAAGCCGCAAAGCCGGGCGCCGTCACCTGTCCGCCCTGCGAGCTGATCTGGACGATCGCGCCGGAGGCCTGTGCGCGCATGCGCGGCACGACCGCCCGCGTGAGCGCAGCCGGACCGAAAAACATCGTCTCCATCACGTCCCGTAAGTCGGCGAGGCTCGTCTCCTCGAGCGCGCCGACAAACCCGATCCCCGCGTTGTTTACCAGCACGTCAACGCGCCCGAAGCGCTCCACGGCGGCGTCCAGCGCGGGCTCGATCGCCTCCTCGCGGGTGACATCGAGCCCGAGAACGAGCACGTCGTCTCCTTCGAGATCGGTCAGAAGCTCCGGTCGTCGCGCCGTGGCGACGACGCGCTCACCGCGCCCTCGGGCTGCATCGACCAGCGCTCGCCCGAAGCCCGACGTCGAGCCGGTGACGAACCAGACACGAGCATCTCTCTCGCTCACCTCAAGCCTCCCCCATGGTCATTGACGCCTATACGCCCCGCTCGAGTACCTCCTTCAGCTTCTGCAGATTGGTCGGTAGCTGCTTGCGTGCCTGCGGCCGGACTACGAGCGGAACGAGCAGCCTTCCGATCCCGCGGCCCTCGAACTCGAGGGATATCGTCACCTGCGACGCACCACGGTCTCGGAGCTCCTCGATCGCGCCTCTGGCGGTCGCCGTCACCGGACCACCGAAGGCGCGAACCGCCCAGGCCCTGGGAGGGTTCAGCTCGCTGATTTCTTCGGGGGCGGTCAACTCCCTCGGCCCGACCCGCCGCGTGACAATCGCTCGAGAGCCGACCGTAGGCGGCGCATCGCCCTCCGAGCGTACCGAGGTCACGCTGCCTTGCCATTCAGGGAAGTGCGAGAAGTCGGTCGCGTAGGCGAAAACGTCCTCGGGCGAGCGGGCTATCTCGGTGCTGCCGACGATCGCTGGCATCTCGTCTCCTTTCTCGGTGGTGACGGCAGAAGTTGCGAAGTTGTTGGCTCGAGATCGAGATCGATCTCCTTGTCTGTCACGTTTCCCGTGTTTCGTCGGTCAGCTCTATGACGAATCGCGACGAAGGGATGTGACCGATGGACGAGAGCAGCTGGCTGGCGGAGCGATTCGAGGAGGACCGGCCTCGCCTGCGGGCGGTCGCCTACCGCATGCTCGGCTCGCTGAGCGAGGCCGACGACGCCGTCCAGGAGGCCTGGCTCAGACTGAGCCGCTCCGGTACGAGCGCCGTCGAGAACGTCGGCGGCTGGCTGACCACAGTCGTCGCGCGGATCTGCCTGAGCATGCTGCACTCGCGAAGGTCGCGGCGCGAGCAGCCTTTCGGCGTACACGTGCCCGATCCGATCGTGAGCGAGGACGGGACCGACCCCGAGAACGAAGCGCTGCTGGCCGACTCCATCGGCCTCGCGCTACTCGTCGTGCTGGACACGCTGAACCCCGCCGAGCGGCTCGCGTTCGTGTTGCACGACATGTTCGCCGTTCCCTTCGACGAGATCGCCCCGATCGTGGGGCGCTCCCCTGCCGCGGCCCGCCAGCTCGCGAGCCGCGCCCGCCGCCGTGTGCAACGAGCACCGACGGTTCCCGACGGCGACCTCGCTCATCAACAAGAGCTCGTCGGCGCCTTCCTCGCCGCCTCGCGCGACGGCGACTTCGAGGCGCTGCTCGCGTTGCTCGACCCCGAGATCGTGCTCCGAGCCGATGCCGGCCTGGTGCGCGCATCGCGAGAGGTCCGCGGTGCACAGGCCGTCGCCAGGGGCGCGCTCGCGTACGCGAGGTACGCGCGGTTCGCGCGGGCGGCGCTCGTGAATGGCGCAGCGGGGCTCGTGCTCGCCCCGGGCGGCGAGCCGTTCGCAGTCATGGGCTTCACGATCGTTCGCCGCAAGATCGTCGAGATCGACATCCTCATCGACCCCGACCGTCTCACCGAGCTCGATCTTGCGCTGGTCGAAGACCTAGCGACGGACGCCGGCGCGAGCCCGGCGAACATTCGAGGGTCAGCAGAAACGCAGTAGGACCCCGCCCGGCGAGGCCGGCTTGTCAGACTGCGCGGGTGGATCTGAAGACGCGCACGCGTCCGACCCCTGGGCGGTCGGGCCCGGCCGTGCTCGAGGGCATGCGACGCCGTCGGCGCCGCCGCTGGCCCTGGGTGCTGGGCGCAGGAGCCGCGCTCGTCCTCGCCGCGCTCGCCTTCGCCTTCTTCGCGTGGCCGAGTGCGACGATCGTCGTTGCCGATACCGGCCTCCCCGAGGTGCGGTCGCCGAGCTTTGGCGGCAGTTTGGAGCGCGTCTCCGTCCAGGATGCGAACGGTAGAGCGATCCCGGTTCGGGTTCAGACGAATGGGATCCTGTGGCCGACACACGCAGTGGTGCCGGGTACGCGGCTGTTCGTGGAGGCGGTCTTCCGGCGCCCGAGCTGGGTCGGATGGATCGCCGGGCGCACGGAGACCCTCCGGCTGGAGCTGACGGCGCCACGGGTACGGCTCGAGCGCCGCTGGCTGCGGGTGAGGCCGGGGGCCGCGGTGCGGGTGAGCTTCGACCGACCGGTGCGCGTGGTCGAGGTGACCGGAGTCGGCACGCCCCGGCTCCACCGCTTGCCGCACCCGGCGCGCACGGTTGTGCTCGGCCGGCTCGGACAAGCAGGCTCGGTCGGGGTGAGCGCCGTCAGGCAGAGATGGGAAGCACTGCCGCACCCGACAAGCGTCACCTGGTTTCCGCCCGGCAAGACACCCAAGGTGCTCGCCTGGCCCGCGCCGGGCGGGCAGCTCGGCCCGACCAAGCTGATCCGACTTCGGTTCTCGGAGCCGGTGAACAAGCTGCTGCACGGGCGGACGCCGTCGCTGCAACCGGCCGTGGCCGGCCGCTGGCGAACCACTGACACCCACACGCTCGAGTTCGCGCCGCGCGGCTACGGCTTCGGACTCGACACGCGGGTTCGGCTGAAGCTGCCGGCGGCGGTCGAGCCTGCGCCCGCGGGCACCGCGACCAGGACGATCACGTGGAAGACGCCGGCGGGCTCGGAGCTTCGTCTGGAAGAGCTGCTCGCGCTTCTGCAATATCTCCCGCTGCGCTGGACGGCCGACGAGGCGGATGCGGCGAGGACGGTCGCGAGCCAGATCAGGGCAGCGCTCGATCCACCCGGCGGCAAGTTCGAGTGGCGCTATCCGGACACTCCGGCCTCGCTTGTCGAGCTCTGGCACGAGGACCGCTACACCGTCGTCGTCCGCGGCGCCGTCATGGCCTTCCAGGACGAGCACGGCCTCACCGTCGACGGATTCGCCGGTCGGCAGGTCTGGAAGGCGCTGATCGCCGACGTCGTCGCCGGCAAGCCCCGCGGCGGCGGGTACAGCTACGTCTACGTGCACTCGGCCGTCCCCCAGTCGCTGAACCTCTGGCACAACGGGCGCACGATCCTCACCTCCCCGGGAAACACGGGGGTCCCGGCCGCCCCGACCCAACTCGGCACCTTCCCCGTCTTCGAGCACATCCCGGTCGGCACGATGAGCGGGACGAACCCGGACGGCTCCCACTACAACGATCCCGGAATCCGCTACATCAGCTACTTCAACGGCGGCGACGCGATCCACGCCTTCAACCGAGCCTCCTTCGGCACCCCGCAGAGCCTCGGCTGCGTCGAGCTCCCTCTCGCCGCTGCCGCCATCGTCTGGCCGTACACCCCGATCGGCACCCTCGTCACGGTCCAGCGCTGACCGCCCGCGAGCGATCAGGCGGGGGTCGAACCGCTGGTAGAGGCGAGCGTCATGGATTCGCCGGCACGGACGTCACGACCGCGCCCGACGTGACGAACGTCATGCCGAAGTCGTGACGGCCGGCTCTAGCGCCGAGCAACCGGCGGCCGGCAGGATTCGGTCATGGCCCAATCGCCTGTTCTCGAGCTCAGCGGCCTCGTCAAGTCGTTGAGGACGCGGAAGCGCGTCGTTCGCGTCCTGCGCAGGGTTGACCTGTCGATCCGCGCCGGGGAGATCGTTGCCCTCCTTGGTCCGAAGGGGGAAGTCCAGACACACCCAATAGAGTTAGGGCGGCCGCCGAACTGAGCGGAGCCGCGCCCTATGCGAGAGGCCGAGCGACAAGGACAGCTCACGTAACGCGACGAGTTTTCCGACTTGATCCTCTCCATCGGCTACTCCGGGCGGAGAGATTGACGAGGTCGTTTCCTTGCTCGGCGATCCGGAGGTCGGGTTCTTGGGGTCAGCGTGCAACCTGCCGATGTTCGGCCAGTCTGGCGCGAGCAGCTCTTGCGAGCTGGTCATGCGCGACGCGGACGGGGAGCTCACCAGGAAGGGCGAACTGATAACGCGATCCGCAGTTCGAGATCTGTCTGCGACGAGCGCTGACAGCGAATTGGGCCGCGTTTCGCTTGGGATCACCTGCGGCTCCGCCTCGCGAGACGCGCAACACGAAGAGACGCGGGCCTTGCTCCGTGATATCGCTCCAGACTGAGCGCCATCGAGACGAATCTCGGCAACGCGTCGTACCCTCGTCGCTCGTAGCGCGCAATCCGCCGTACATCCTTTTCGGAAAGCCGCGCGACATTCGTGGGGCCTGCTGTCGTTAGTGCCTCCTTGCTCCGCTGAATATGCCGGCCTCTACCGCCAACAGGGTCGCACAGCGCATGGCGCTCGCCGAACTCGGCGCTGCTGATCACCTAGGCGAGTACGTTTGTGGTCCTCGGCCCGGCCACTGCGCTCGCGAAGGCGAGACCTGCGCGCGATCGATCCGCTCTACGGCCGCGTGGTCACGATCGAAAAACGCCGCGACTCGCTCGAGCATCCGGCGAAGCCGCGTACGCGCAGGCACCGACACGCGCCAAGCCTCCGACCGCGCCAAAGGCGCAAGCAACCTCGTTGCGGCGACCAACACGGATGTTGGGCTTACCTCGTCGATTTCAGCAACGAGGTCGGACTTCGCGATCGCGGTACGGGTCCCTGCCTATCGGGATAGGCCCTTAGTCCGGCCGGGTAGTTGCACCTTCCATTCGCCAACATTCGCGCCGCGATCGCCCTTCCCTCCGCCTCGCTCATTTCGTCGAAGTAGGGTGAACCGTTCGCGACGAGAGGAGACAGGGATGCGGATCGAGGAGTACGCCCTGATCGGGGATATGTGGGCGGCGGCGCTCGTCGGTCGTGACGGCTCGGTGGACTGGCTGTGTCTGCCGCGCTTCGATTCAGCTTCGTGTTTCTCGGCGCTGCTGGGCGATGAGCAGCACGGGCGCTGGTCGCTTGCGCCGGTCGATGCGGTGCGGGCGACGTCTCGCCGCTACCGGCCCGGAACACTCGTGCTCGAGACCGACTTCGAGACGAGCGAAGGCGTGGTGCGCGTGGTCGATTTCATGCCTCGCCGTGGAGTCGGCCCGCCGCGGCTGATGCGGATCGTCGAGGGCGTGACGGGTCGAGTGCGAATGCGGATGGAGCTCTCGCTGCGCCCCGACTACGCGTCGATCGTGCCATGGATCGAGGGCTCGCCGGACGGGGCTGTCGCGACCGCGGGCCCGGATTCGTTTCGTCTCAGCACTCAGCTCCCGCTCGAGCTCGAGTACGGGACGATGCGGGCGGAGTTCGTCGCGCTCGAAGGTGCACGTGAGCGGCTCACACTCACCTGGCATCCGTCCCACGAGGAGCCGCCGCTCGTGGAGGATTCCGAGTCGGCGCTGGCGCGGACCGAGGCGTGGTGGCAGGAGTGGGGCGCCCGTTCCACCTACGACGGGCCGTATCGCGAGGCGGTCTCGACGTCGCTGATCGCGCTCAAGGCGATGACCTACGAGCCGACCGGCGCCCTAATCGCCGCGCCGACGACCTCGCTGCCCGAGGACATCGGCGGCGTGCGGAACTGGGACTACCGCTTCTGTTGGCTGCGCGACTCGGTGCTGGCGCTCGAGGCGCTCCTCGCCGCCGGCTATACCGAGGAGGCGATCGGCTTTCGCGACTACCTGCTGCGCGTCGGTACCGGCGATCCCACCAAGATCCAGATCATGTACGGGATCGGCGGCGAGCGGCGGCTGACCGAGTTCCAGCTCGAAGACCTGCCCGGCTACGAAGGAAGCAGGCCAGTGCGGATCGGTAATGCAGCTTCCGAGCAGTTCCAACTCGACGTCTACGGCGAGGTCTTGGCGGCCGCGTACCACAGCGCGACACTGCTCGGGCGCATCGAGCCGCGGCTGTGGCCCCGCTGGCGGACGGCCGTCGAGCACGTCGAGACGATCTGGCGCGAGCCGGACGACGGTATCTGGGAGAGCAGGGGGCCGCGGCGCCACTACACATACTCCAAGGTGATGGCCTGGGTGGTGTTCGACCGCGCCGTCCGCATCGCGGAGCGGTACAGCCTCGAGGCGCCGCTCGAGCGCTGGAGGCAGGTCCGCCACGAGATCCACCGTGAAGTGTGCGAGCACGGCTATGACTCGGAGCGGCGCACGTTCACCCAGTACTACGGCTCAAGGGAGCTAGACGCGAGCGTCCTCAACATCCCGCTCGTCGGGTTCCTCCCCGGCGACGACGAGCGCGTCAGCGGCACCATCGACGCGATTTCGCGCGAACTCGGCCGCGACGGCTTCGTCTCGCGCTACTCGACCGCCGACACCGACGACGGGCTGACGGGCGACGAAGGGCAATTCCTCGCCTGTTCCTTTTGGCTCGTCAGCGCGCTCGCGCTCAACCGTCGCGTCAACGAGGCTCGGGCGTTGTTCGAGCGTCTGCTCGGCCTGCGCAACGACCTCGGCTTGCTCGCCGAGGAATACGACGTGAAGCGGCAGCGGCAGGTTGGCAACTTCCCCCAGGCCTTCAGCCACCTCACCCTCATCGGCGCGGCGACGGCAATCGCGGCGGCAGGTACAGGCGAGAGCGCCGCTTGAGCGCGGGCTCTGCGAGCCCTAGGCTCTTGGATGAGGCAATGATCGGCGGGATCGTACTTCGGGGTCGGAACCCTGCCGCGGGCTGCAGCGGGGCTTCGCGTGAGTGAGAGCTCGGTGCCCACAAGCCAGGCGCCGACGGCAGAGCGTCCGCTCGCGTCGGCGCGGAGGCTGATCCTGCCGCTCGCGCTCGCACAGTTCATCTGCAGCTTCGCCGGCTCGAACATGAACGTGATGATCGCCGACATCAGCGACGACCTGGACACCACGGTCAAGGGCGTCCAGACCGTGATCACGCTCTTCTTGTTGATCATGGCCATCCTGATGATCCCCTGCAGCAAGCTGACCGACCGCTGGGGGCGCAAGCGCTGCTTCACGCTCGGGCTCACGCTCTACGGGATCGGCGCGCTGCTCAGTGCCGCCGCTCCGAACCTGGGCGTGCTGATCCTCGGCAACTCCGTCTTCGAGGGCGTCGGCACCGCGCTGCTGATCCCGCCCGTCTACATCCTCGCCACGATCTGGTTCAGCGATCTCACCTCACGCGCCTGGGCGTTCGGGGTGATCAGCGGGCTCGGCGGCATCGGCGCCGCAGCAGGACCGCTGATCGGCGGCGTCATCACGACCGGCATCTCGTGGCGCGCCGCGTTCCTCTTCCAGACCGCGGTCGTCGCGTCGATCGCGGTGCTGAGCCGCCGACTCGAGGATCCACTTCCCGCGGACCCGTCGCGGCCGTTCGACGTGGTCGGCGCTGTCCTCTCGGGCGTCGGCTTGTTCTGCATCGTCTTCGGGATCCTCCAGGCCGGCACGAACAACGCGCTGCTGACGATCTTCCTCGTCGTCGGCGTCCTCTTCCTGGCTGCGTTCTTCCTCTTCATCCGCCGCCTCGAGCGCCAGGGCAAGGAGCCGCTGCTCTCGACCGGCCTCTTCCGCAACCGCACCTGCAACCTCGCACTTGTCACCCAAAACATCCAGTGGCTGCTGCTCATGGGCGTCTCGTTCGTCGTGTCCGTCTTCCTACAGGAGGTGCGCGGCTACAGCGCGATCAAGACCGGCGTGATCTTCACCGCCGCGACCCTCGGAATCCTCTTCTCCTCGCTCGCCGCGAAGCGCCTCGCCGAGCGGTTCGCGCAGCGGACGCTGATCGTCGGCGGGTTCGTCGTAACCATCGCCGGCATTGCGCTCGTGCTCGGGCTCGTGCTTGCCTGGGACAGCGTCTGGGCGTTCACGCCGGGGCTCGCGCTCGTCGGCCTCGGCGTCGGCGCGATGCTGACCCCCTCGGTCAACGTCGTGCAGTCGAGCTTCCCAGAATCGCTGCAGGGCGAGATCTCCGGCCTGTCGCGCAGCGTCTCGAACCTCGGCTCGTCGTTCGGCACGGCGATCGCCGGGACGATCATCGTCGCCGCGGTCTCGCGCGGAAACGGCGCCTACGCGTGGGCGATGGCGTCGCTGATCCTGTTCGGTCTCCTCGGCCTTGGAGCCGCATTCCGGATGCCGCGGCAACTCGATCGCCCGGAGGCCTGATTCACGGCCACCGCCGGCCCCGCGTGTACGGACGCGTCTCCCGACAGACGGCCTCGGCTCGAGCAGATCGACGTGCGGTGCGCCCGTGCGCTGCTACGAGGCGAGCGTCTTGGCTTTGAAGGCACCGTGCGCAACGACCCGAGCGCCGCCATCCGCAAGCTCGGGGTACGCAATCGGCGCGAAGCAGTCGAGCTGGCGAACGAAAGGGCTGGTTCTAGCCCTCCTCGGTCAGCAACGCGGCGAACCGCTGCAGGTAGAGGGGCCAGCCCTCGTCGCCGGCGACGCCCTCTCGCTCCCCCTCCCAGCCCTCGCCGTGACGCTCGAGGTTGCGGTGCTCGAGCTCGACCCGGGTCCGGTCGGGTGCTTCCGGGATGAAGCGCACTTCGACCTCGCTGGTCTTCGCCAGATCGGTCTCGAGCTGCCAAAGGGGGCTGATGTCCCAGCTGATCACGACCCGCTCCGGTGGCTCGTAGGCGAGCACGCGCGCCCAGCGGCACTCGCTGCCGTCGACGCCGCGGTCGTAGAGAGAGCCACCCACGCGTGGCTCGAACACCGTCTCCGCGATCTCCACCTCGAGCAAGTTGTGCTCCGGCGGCTTGAAGCGCCCGAAGTCCTCGGTGAATGCCCGAAAGGCTCGCTCGATCGGCGCGTCGACCACGATCGAGGTCCGGAAGGACGTCTCTGCTGCCTGTGTACTCATCGCTCCTCCTCCTCTGGTGGTTGCTCGACGGCCTCCTTGTAGGCCGCCAGTGCCTTGCTCCAGAACCGCTCGAGGTCGGCGCGCAGCGCCCCGAGGCCGTCCGGGTCGAGCCGGTAGATCCGCTGCTTGCCGGCCTGCCGGTCCAGGACGAGCCCTGCGTCCTTGAGCACCCTGAGGTGCTGCGAGACCGCAGGCCTGCTGACCGGGACCTCGCTCGCCAGCTCGCCGACCGCCCGCGGGCGCTCGGCCAGGCGCTCGAAGATCGCACGCCTGGTCGGATCGCCGAGCGCCGTCCACCCGCTGGTCCGGTAAGCCTGCACTAACGCGTAAGTTTATGCTTACCCGACTTGCTTGTCAACGCTGCCCGGGTCGAGCACCGAGGGTACGGCGGGCCTACTTCACCTACGGTGCGGGGGCCGGTCGGAGCGCGGGCCGTGCCTGCCAGGAGGTGGCAGCGACGACCAGGCCGCTGAGGGCGGTGAAGACGGCCACGATCAGGATCGCGCTCCTGGGCGAGGCGGCGTCAGCGGCAAGACCGGCGATGAGCGCGCCGAGGACGAGGCCGAAGTCGCGCCAGAAGCGGTAGACCCCGACGATACGGGCGCGGTCGCGCGGCCGGCTGGCGTCGGAGACGGCTGCGATCAGCGTCGGGTAGACCATCGCCGTGCCGACGCCGAGCAGCGTGGCCGCCGCGAGCGAGGGCGAGAAGGCGCCGTTGCCGGCGACAAGCAGGCCGAGCGCAGCGGCCTGGACGAGCATGCCGGCTGCGATCATCGGCTTACGGCCGGTGTGGTCGGAGAGCCAGCCGGTCAGAAGCTGGCCGGCGCCCCAAACGACCGGATAGGCGGCCGCGACGGCGGCGATCTCGTGGACGCTTGCCCCGTGGGCGGCGAGGTAGAGCGGCGCCAGGCCCCAGGCCAGCGCGTCGTTCAGGTTGTTGACGAGACCGGCCTGGCTGCAGGCGCGGAGCACCGGGTGCCGCACGCTGGCCTCGGCGAAAGCGCCGCCCAGGCCCAGGTGTGTTCGTGCATCGTCGCCGCGTGCGGTTGCCTCGAGGTCGACGTGCGCCCCCGTGTCACGCACTGCGAATACGCTGGTCAGCAGGCCGGCCGTCGCGATCAGAACGGCGCCGACCCAGACGATCGTACGTGGCGCGTAGCTGGCGGCGAGCGCACCGGTCGCAAAAGCGGCAAGGGCGACGCCTAGGTAACCGGCGGCCTCGTTCAAGCCAAGCGCGAGCCCACGGCGGCGCGGTCCGGCAAGATCGATCTTCATCACGACCGTCATCGACCAGGCGAGACCCTGGTTCACACCGAGCAAGAAATTGGCGGCCACGACGAACCACCAGGACGGAGCGAGTCCGATCAGGAGCGGCGCGGGAAGCGCCACGAGCCAGCCCGCCACGAGAACTCGCTTGCGCCCGAATCGCTCAGCCAGGTCGCCGGCGGCGAGGTTCGTCACAGCTTTGGCTGCTCCGAAGGCGACCACGAAGGCGAGGATGGTCGCGCTCGAGCGCAGCCCGAAGTCCTGTCTGCCGACGAGCGGGAGCACGCTTCGCTCCAGGCCGACCAACGCGCCGACGAGCGCGTTCAGCCCGACCAGCAGCGCGAACTGGCCGGCGTTCTCGCGCAGCCCGAGTCGAAGCGGCGGCCTCATGCCGGCGCGCCCACGGCGCCCCGGCGGTTGGCGGCGACGATTCGCTCCTGCTCGACCGGCCGTGGCGGCGTCCCGGCAAGGAGCGCGTCGGCGAATGCGTCGGGGTCGGTGAGCGCGAGCAGAGGGTTGTGCGCCCGCTCGAAGCCGATCGAGGAGATCGGGTTGCCTGAGAGGCCGCGCCCGCAGACCGAGCCCCCGTAGTGGCTCGGATAGAGGACGACGTGGTCCGGCAGCTCGAGGAGCCGACGGAGACTCGCGTGCAGCAGCCGTGCCTGGCCGCGTGCGTCGCCGGCGACGTGCAGGTCCGGGCGCCCGACATCCCCGATCAGCAACGAGTCGCCGCTGAACACAAGCCAGGGCTCTTCGCTGCCACGCCGTCGATCAGCGACCACGTAGGCGTGATGGGCGGGCGCATGACCCGGAGTCGCGATCGCCGTCACGACCGTGTTACCGAGCTCGACAACGTCGCCGTCACCCAGCGCACCGTGCACGAACTCCACCTCTGCTCCCTCGGGAAGGTACGCGGTCGCGCCGCTGCGCTCGACCAGCGCGGGCAGCCCAGAGACGTGGTCGGCCTGCACGTGCGTCTCGAACACCGCCACGATCGGCGCGCCGGTCCCGCTCGCAGCCGCCAGGTAGTCGTCGACGAGGTCGGCGTGCGGGTCGACCACCGCCAGCTTGTCGTGCGTCATGCAGCCGAACAGGTAACTGGCACATGAGCCGGCGTCGTTCAGGAACGGTCGCAGCAGCATCCGCGTCTCCTCTCAGCTCGCAATTTCGATCGGTAGCCCTGCGCGCCGCCACTCCGGGTAGCCAACATCGAGCCGTCGCGCCTTCAACCCGCGGCCACGCAAGAGCCGGACGGCGTCGTCCGCGTAGACGCAGTAGGGGCCACGGCAGTAGGCGACGACCTCGCGCCGCTTGGGCAGTGTGGCCGCCACGGTCTCGAGAGTCGGCAGCGGCGCCGAGCGTGCGCCGGTGATATGCCCTGCCCGAAACTCCGCCTCCGGGCGGACATCGAGCACGACCACATCGCCACGCGCAAGACGCCGCTCGAGCTCGTCGGCCGAGAGCGGCTCCACTCCGTCCCGGTCGCCCAGGTATTCGTCGGCGAGCACGGACACTTCGGCCACGTGACGGACGGCCACGTCACGGACGGCCGCCCACAGCTCGCCAACGCGGTCGCTCGCGAGGCGGTAGTAGACATGCGTTCCGTCGCGCCGTGACCGGACAAGTCCCGCCCGCGCCAACACTTGCAGGTGTTGCGAGGTGTTGGCGACGCTCTGCGAGATCTCGCCGGCGATGTCGTCCACCGAGCGCTCCCCCTGTGCGAGCAGATCGACGATCTCCGCACGTCGGCCGCTCCCGAGCGCCTGCGCGACGGACGCGAACGCGTCGAACAACGCCACCTTGGCCGCACTGCTCGCCATGCTCTCAAGCTATCACTTGAATACTTGAGAAGCAACCCTTGCCCCGCGTCTCAGCCCCGTGTGCAGAGACTCACTGAAGTTGCTTCGGAACCACGTACTCCGTCAGGGTCGCGTCCGCCGGCCCGAGCCGACGCCAGGTCTTCGGAAGGGCGAGCGTTGCGAGCGCCGCGGTCGGAAACTTCGCTTCGAGCCGCTCCAGCGCATCGCCGGTCGAGGCGAGGACGAGGGCAAGCTGCTGGAGAGCCGGGTTGTGTCCGATCAGCATCACCGACGCGACCGCGTCGGGCACGAGGCGAACGCGCGCGAGCAGGTGGTCGGAGGATGCGCCGTAAAGGTCGTCCTCGAGCATGACCGTCGCGGCGGCAACCGCGTGCCGGATCAGGTCGAGCGTTTCTCGTGCGCGCGCGGCGGAGGAGCAGAGAACGACCTCGGGCTCGACTCCGAGCCGGCGAAGGTGTTTGGCGATCCGCTTGGCGTCCCGCCGACCCCGTGGCGCCAGCGGCCGCTCATGGTCAGAGAGCGTTGGGTCGGCCCAGCTCGACTTGGCGTGGCGGAGGAGATAGAGCGCATGCACCGGTTGGCTCACCAGACGACAGCTCCGCGCAGTCCGAACGTCAGCCCGTCCGACGGCTCGCCCAGAAGAGGTCGTGGACGGCGTCGCGGACGTGTCCGACGACGTCCTCGACTGGGACGTCACCGTACATGCCGGCGACTCCCATCATCGCGCTGGTGATCGCGCCGATCGAGCAGGCCATCCGCACTCGATCGGCGAGCGGGAGGGCGGGGTTGGCGAGTAGGCGACCGAAACGCTGTTCGATGTCCTCGTTCTCGGCTCGATGGCGCTCGTTGTCTGCCAGCTGCTCGAAGGCGCTCCGGTTTCGCTGGTGGAGCAGGAACAGCTCGCGGTTCGCCAGCACCTGATCGATGAACTCGTCGAGGAGGCCCGGCCAGGCAGTCACGAGCTGACCCTCGTCGAGTGAGTCGAGCCGGTCGAGCAGGTCGCGTCCGAGTGCGTGCAGCTCGAGGTGGAGCTCCAGGAGGATGTCCTCCTTGCGCGCGAAGTGGTAGTAGAGCGCGGCTTTGGTCACCCCGAGCCGCTGCGCGATCTCTCGAAGCGACGTCTTGTCGTACCCCTGCTCGTTGAAGAGCTCCAGCGCGACGTCGAGGATCCGCTCCCGCGTGACGCCGCGAGGCCGTCGCGGCCCGGCGGCTTGCGCGGCTGGAGTGCTCTTGCTCGGCATCGGGCAGAGTTTACTTGACGGCCGGTCAGTAAGTGTCTACGCTCCCACCTTCCTACTTGCCGACCGGTAAGGAGACGAACGTGAGCAAAGACGTGATGATCGAGGCGCAGGCCCTGCGGAAGTGGTTCGGATCGACAATCGCGCTCGACGGACTCGACCTCGAGGCTCCGACCGGGGCGATCCTGGGCGTGCTCGGCCCGAACGGCGCCGGCAAGAGCACTGCGGTCCGAATCCTGACCACGCTCACCGTCCCGGACGAGGGCTCGGCCCGCGTCGGCGGGTACGACGTGGTCCGCGAGGCGCGCGCGGTGCGGGCACGCATCGGCGTCGCCGCCCAGGACGCGACCCTCGACGAGGTGCTCACCGGACGGCAGAACCTCGTCCTCGTCGGGCGACTGAGCGGCCTGTCCCGCAGCGAGGCCCGCGCGCGGGCGGCGACCCTGCTCGCGCAGTTCGACCTCGTCGAGGCAGCGGACCGGATGATCAAGGAGTACTCGGGCGGCATGCGCCGACGGCTCGATCTTGCCGCGAGTCTCATCACCCGCCCGCCGGTGCTCTTCCTGGACGAGCCGACCACTGGGCTCGACCCCATCAGCCGTGCGCGGATGTGGCAGATCATCCGAGAGCTCGTCGCCGAGGGCACGACGCTGCTCCTCACCACCCAGTACCTCGACGAGGCCGACGCCCTTGCCGACCGCATCGTCGTCGTCGACCACGGCCGCGCGATTGCCGAGGGAACGGCGGCCGACCTGAAGCGGCAGACGGGCGGAGCTCGGCTCGAGGTCACGCTTACGGTTCCGAACCCCGCCGCCTCCCCGGCTGTTGCCCGGTTGGTCGCCGGCCGTGTGCAGGTCAGCCACGACGGTCGTCGGCTGCGCGCACCGCTCGAGCATGTCGCCGGAGTGGCAACCACCATCGTGCGCACTCTCGACGAGGCGCACATCGCGGTCGACGACGTGCAGGTCCACCAGCCCTCGCTCGACGACGTCTTCTTCGCCCTGACGGGCCACGGAACCGAGGAGAGGGTAGAGACCGACGAGTCCGAGCTCTCGCAGGCAGCGTGATGCGACGGCTCGCCGACATCCTCGTACTCACCGGACGGAACCTCGCGCACATCAGGCGCGAGCCTCTCCAACTCTCCGACGTGACGATCCAGCCGCTCCTCTTCACAATGCTGTTCGTCTACGTGTTCGGCGCGGGGGTGGCGTTGCCCGGCGGCGGGAGCTACACGGCCTTCGCGATCGCCGGCCTGCTCGCGCTGAACCTCACGACCTCGTCGATGGGTACCGCCGTCGGCCTCAGCAACGACCTCAACGGCGGCGTGATCGAGCGCTTCAGGACGTTGCCGATGTGGCGGCCCGCCGTCCTCGTCGGACGCTCCCTCGCAGACCTCCTCACAGCGACCGTCTGTGTTGCCATCGTCGCCTGCACGGGCCTCGCGATCGGCTGGCGGCCCGAGGGGAGCCCGGCCGCGACGCTCGGCGGCTTCGGGATCTTCCTCCTGTTCGCCTATGCGATGTCCTGGGGGTGCGCCTGCCTCGGCATCGTCAGCAAGGGCCCGGAGTCTGCGCAAGGCGTCGGACTCGTCATCCTTTTTCCCCTCGCGTTCGTGTCGAATGCGATGGTTCCGACGGAGCGCATGCCGACGATCCTCCGGGTGATCGCCGACTGGAACCCGGTGAGCGCCGTCACCGCCGCTTCCCGCGAGCTCTTCCACAACCCGAATCCGTCCGCGACGATCGACGCCTGGCCGATGCAGCACCCGATCGCGACGTCGCTGCTCTGGTCGCTCGCAATGCTCGCGGTTTTCGCCCCGCTCGCAACCACTCTCTACCGGCGCCGCACGACCGACTGAGCAGGGCGCTCCGCCTCGGCGCAAGGAGGACCGTCGCTGGTCCGGTAGAAGGCTTCTGGGCGATGACGCGTGGGCGCGACATTGCGCTGAGCGCGCGCGGCCGAGTCCTGGGTTGGCTGGCCTGGTTCGTGGCGCTCAATCTGCTCTGGTTGTGGTTCATCTCGGCGTGGGTCCTGGAAGAGGCAATTCTCGGGATGGTCGCCGCGGCGGTGGCGGCGACGGCCGCCGAGGCGGTGCGCGAGCAGGGCGTGGCCGGCTTTCGACCGCGGATGCGGTGGCTGCGGCGTTTGCCTGCCCTGCCCTGGCTGGCGCTGCGGGACAGCTACCTCGTGCTGGGGGCCTTGACGCGCCGGGTCTCGGGCCGCCGTCCTGTCCCGGGGCGGTTCCGCCTCGTGCCGGTGGTGCTCCCCGACGACCCGCACGAGCAAGCGGCCAAGCGAGCGCTGCTCACCGCAGGCGAGTCGTTCGCACCGAACTCGTACGTGCTCACGATCGACACGCGGAAGAGTCTGATGCTGACGCACGAGCTGGTATCGGAGGAAGCTCCCTGACCGCCTACTTCGCCGCCGCGGCGGTGTTGCTCGCTGGGCTGGCGCCGCTGATCGCCTTCTCGGTCCGGGCCTCTGCGCCGGACGGGCTCGTGGCGCTCAACCTGGGCGGCTTGATTGCGACCCTCGTGCTGATGCTGCTCGCCGAGGCGACCCAGCGGCAGCCGTTCTTCGATCTGGCGGTCGTATCCGCTGTGCTCTCGTTCGCGGGCGGACTCGCCTACGCGCGTTTTCTGGAGCGCTGGCTGTGACCGTCGGCGACGGCTTCGTCTGGGCCTTGCTCGCGGTCGGCGTGGCGGCTCCCTTGCTCGGGGTGGTCGGTGTGCTCGTTGCCCCGGACGTCTACGCCCGGCTGCATTTCATCGGCCCGGGCTCGATCTTCGGCCCGTTCGCGCTGGCGCTCGCGGTCGTGATCGACGAAGGCCCGTTCTCGCAGGCCGGCTTGAAGTCGATCCTCGTCGCGATCCTCCTGCTCGGGCTGAGCCCGGTTCTGGTGCACGCGACTGCGCGCGCTGCGTACGTGCGAGAGCGCGGGAGCCTCTCGCTCCCGTCCGATGCCGAGGAGCCGCGCGAATGACCGCTGTACAGGCGGTCGCGCTGTTCCTGGTGGCGTCGGGTGCCTGGGCGACCGTGATCGCCCGCGATCCGGTTCGACAGGCGGTCGTCGTCAGCCTGTACGGCGTGACCCTGGGGATCCTGTTCTTCTCCTTCCAGGCCCCCGACGTGGCGTTGTCGAACATCGTGATCGGCGCCGTGGCGATGCCGACGATGATCCTGCTCGCGATCGCCAAGACGAGGAAGTGATGCACTCGGTCGGTGCGCCTCCGCGGCGGCCCGGTGAGCTCTCGTTCGCGGCCCGGAAGCGCTTGTTTCTGATCGGCGGGGCCGCCCTGGCCGGGCTGATGTTGTGGGGCCTCGGCGGTCTGCCCGACTACGGCGACTTCTCGCCGCTCTACGGCCAGTTGATCAACGACGTCGCGGTACAGGAGCGAAGCACGACCGCCGTCGTCACGGCTGTCAACTTCGACTACCGCGGCTTCGACACGCTGATCGAGGAGTTCGTCCTCTTTGCCGCCTCACTCGTGCTGGTGCTCCTGCTGCGCCGGCTGCGGGAGGAGAAGGTCGGACCGCCGGCCGAAGAGGAGCGTCGCGTGCACACGACGAGCGCGGCCGTCCGGCTGACCTGCGTCGCGCTCGTCGGCCCGACCGTTCTGCTCGCGATCTACATCACGACGCACGGGCATCTCACGCCCGGCGGCGGCTTCCAGGGCGGCGTGATCGCGGCCACTGCACTGCTGATCGTTTATTTGGGAAGCGACTACGCGACGATGGAGCGCGTCAGCCCGATGACCCTGGTCGGGACCGCGGAAGCTGTCGGCGCCGCGGGTTTCGTGCTGATCGGACTTGGCGGGCTGATTTCGGCGGCGGCGTTCCTCGAGAACTTTCTGCCGCACGGGACGGCGGGGGACCTGGTCTCGGGCGGGACGATCCCCCTGCTCAGCCTCTCGGTCGGGCTCGAGGTGTCTGGGGCTTTCGTGCTGCTGCTCTCCGAGTTCCTCGAGCAGTTGCTGGAGATCCAGCCGAAGCGGAGTAGCGAGCCTTGAGCTTCCTACCGTACGCGGTAGTCGTCTGGATCTGCCTGGTCGGCCTGTACGGGATCGTGACCAGCCGGAACCTGTTGCACACGATTGTCTGTGTGGCGGTCGTGCAGTCGTCGACGTATGTGCTGCTGCTCGCAATCGGCTACCGCAAGGACTTCGTCGCCCCGGTGTTCATCGACATCCCGCGGGGCACGCCTGCCGTCGACCCTGTCGTGCAGGCGCTCACGCTGACCGACGTGGTCGTCGGCGGTGCCGTGACCGCGGTGCTGCTGGGGGTCGCAGTGCAGCTGCACAAGCACCTGGGCACGCTCGATCCCGATGAGCTCGATCCTCTTCGCGACTGAGCTCCCCGACCTGGCGCCGCTCGCGGTGGCCGTGCCGTTCGCGTTCGCGGCCGTGCTCGCGGCCAGGTTGCCGTTCCCATTTCGAAGGCGGCACGCGGAGCTCGTCGCGGCGCTCGTTGCCCTCCTCGTCGGTGTGCTCTGCCTGCTGCTGCTCATCAGAGCGCTGGATCGCGAGGGCCCGCTCGTGTCGTGGATCGGAGGCTGGCAGCCTCGAGACGGAGTCGCCGTCGGGATCAACGTCGCCGTCGACCCGCTCGGCGCAGTCCTGGCGCTCCTTGCCGCCGTGCTCGTGGGCGCCGCGCTGGTCTTCGCCTGGCGGTTCTTCGACGCTGTCGGGCCAACCTTCCACGCCTTGATCCTCGTCTTCCTGGGCGCCTTGACCGGATTCGCGCTGACAGGCGACCTCTTCAACATGTTCGTCTTCTTCGAGCTGATGAGCGTCTCCGCGTACGCACTCACTGCGTACCGGATCGAGCGCCCCGCCTCGCTGCAGGGCGCATTGACATTCGCGGTCACGAACAGCGTCGGGGCGGTGGTGATCCTGTTCGGAATCGCGCTGCTCTACGGGCGAACGGGGGCGCTCAACCTCGCGCAGGTCGGCGATGCGCTCGCCCGCAAACCGAGCGACGAGCTCGTCGTCGTGGCGTTCGCGCTCATCACCGGCGGGTTCCTGGTCAAGGCCGCGATCGTTCCCTTCCACTTCTGGCTCGCCGACGCCTACACGGTGGCACCGACTCCGGCGGCGATCGTGTTCACGGGCGTGATGAGCGACCTCGGCATCTACGCCGTCGCCCGCATCTACCTCACCGTCTTCCAGGCGCCCCTCGAGCCCCACGTCGCGGGACTACGGCCGGTACTTCTCGGCTTCGGCGTCGTCACGGCGCTCGTCGGGGCGGTAATGGCTCTGGCGCAGGACCACCTCAAGCGGCTGCTGGCCTTTGTGACCGTCAGCCAGATCGGGCTTGCGCTGATCGGGATCGGACTCTTGACGCCGGAGGGCGACGCCGGGGCCGCCTTGCTGATCGTGGCTGACGGCCTGCTCAGAGCCGGCCTGTTCGTCTGCCTCGGCGCGGTGCTGCACCGCTGCGGATCGCTCTACCAGTCGCTGTTGCACGGACGGGGCCGTGTGCTCCCGCGGCCGATCCCGATCCTCTTCGCCGCCGGGACGATCGGGCTCGCCGCCTTGCCTCCAGTCGGAGCGTTCTCGGGCAAGTCCCTGATCGAGACCGCGGCCGCCGACGTCGGGTACGGCTGGGTGTCTGCCGTATTCCTGCTGGCCACGCTGCTCACCACGAGTGCGCTCCTGCGGGCCGGCGCCCGTGTCTTCCTCGGCTGGGGACCCACGCTTCCCGCCCCGACCGATCGACGCGAGCCACCCACAGAGGAGAGCGAGCTCGTCGGCTCGCGCGGGCGCGTCCCCGGCGTCATGTTCGCCAGCGCAGCGATCCTGATCGTCGCAGGACTCGCGGTCAGCGCCGTGCCCGGCGTCATCAACGAGGCTCAGCGGGGGGCACATGCATCCGCCGACCGTGCGGCGTACGCGGCAGCCGTGCTCGGCCGCCCAGTTCCGCCTGCTCGGTCGATCCAATACCTTCACCCCGGCGCCGTCGAGGTCATCCTCAGCCTTGTCGCAGTCCTCGGCGCAATCGGCCTCACTGGGGTCATGCTCCAACGGCTGCGCCTGCCCTTCCGGCTGCCGAGGACCCTTGTCCGCGCAGCCGAGTCGACCTCCTGGCGGCTACGGCGCCAACACTCCGGCCAGATCGGCGACTACGTCGCCTGGGCCACGATCGGGTTCGCTCTGCTTGCCGGTCTCTTCGCCGTTGTCACGTAGGTACGGCCGCCGCCCCGGCCAAGGCCGTCTGAGCGCGCTCACCGACTGACAACGCGCCGGTACTTCCAGACCGAAAGCGCGCCGAAGACGGCCGTGATGCCGACCACCCAGGCGGCGGCGCCCCACACGTCGTTCCCTGCCGGCGTGCCGAGGAAGAGCGCACGCGCCGCGTCGACCATCGTCGTAAACGGGTTGTTCTCAGCGATGGGCTGGAGCCAGCCGGGCATCGAGTCGACCGGGACGAACGCCGACGAGACGAACGTGAGCGGGAAGACGACGATGAACCCGTAGGCGTTCGAGGCCTCGGGCGACGACGAGGACAAGCCGATGAACGCGAACACCCACGAGAACGCGTACCCGATCAGGATCAGGAGCACGATCCCGGCCGCGACCTCGGCCGCACCGTTCGAGAACGAGAAGCCGACGAGGAGGCCGACGGTGATCATCACGATGACCTGGACGACGTTCGTGACGACGTCGCCGAGCGTTCGACCGGTGAGAAGGGCGCCAGGCGTCATCGGAAGCGACCGGAACCGGTCGATCAGCCCCTTCTTCAAGTCCTCGGAGAGTCCGAGTGCGGTGACGAAGCCGCCGAACGCGACGGACTGGACCATGATCCCGGGCATCAGGTAGTCGACGTAGTCGAATCCGGGGGTATTGATCGCGCCCCCGAGCACGTAGACGAAGAGCAGAACGAACATCACGGGTTGAACGGTGAACCCGACGAGCAGGTCGGGCTGGCGCGGGATCCGGAGGACGCTGCGCTTCGCCAGGATCAGCGTGTCGGAGATCGCGTAGCGCAGCGCCGTCACGCCGCCTCTTCCCGTTCCGGCTCGGCCGCACGGCCGGTGAGCCGTAGAAAGACGTCGTCGAGCGTCGGTGAGAGCACCGCGATATCGTCGATGCCGACCCCGGCCTCGTCGAGCCGGCGCACGGCCTCGGCGATCGTGCCCCGGCGGGTGCGGAGCGGAACGCGCACGTGGTCGTCCTCCAGCGCGGGGGTCCCGTCGGCGATCGCGGCGAGCACGGCGACGGCAGCGACGCCTCGCGATGGATCCTCGAGCCGGACGTCGAGCCGGTCGCCCCCGACCTGCGCCTTGAGCGCCTCCGACGTCCCCTCCGCGATCACGGTGCCGTGATCGATGACCGCGATCCGGTCCGCGAGACGGTCGGCCTCGTCGAGGTATTGCGTCGTCAACAGGACGGTCGTACCCTCGGCGACGAGCGCCTCGATCGCGTCCCACAGGGCGATGCGGCTGCGGATGTCGAGACCGGTCGTCGGCTCGTCGAGGAAGACCAGCGGCGGGCGCGCGACGAGCGCTGCGGCGAGGTCGAGGCGGCGGCGCATGCCGCCGGAATACGTCCGGACGAGGCGGTCCTCGGCGTCGGAGAGCTCGAACGAGCCGAGCAGCGCACGCGCACGCTCGCGGGCGGTGCGGCTGGGAAGGTGGTAGAGCCGGCCGACCAGCTCGAGGTTCTCGAACCCGGTCAGGTTCTCGTCGACCGCGGCGTACTGGCCGGCGAGGCCGATTCGTCGCCGAACCGCCATTGGGTCGGCGACGACGTCCTTGCCGAGCACCGTTGCGCGACCGGCCGTCGGGCGCAGAAGCGTCGCCAGGACTCGCACGAACGTCGTCTTGCCCGCTCCGTTGGGGCCGAGCAGGCCGAAGACGGTGCCCGCCTCGACCTCGAGGTCGAGGCCGTCGAGCGCTACGACGTCGCCGAACTCCCGGCGCACGCCCTCGGCACAGATCGCGGCCTCGCCGGTCACTGTCGAGGGGGTCGTCGCGGGTCGGAGATGCCGGCCCCGGATCGGGGCAGGTCGGAGGCGGGCAGCTCACCCGACGCCCGCAGGGCATCGCGGTGGGCGTTCCACTCGGCCGCGAGCGCGGGCATCCGCGCCAGGAGCCACTCATGGAGGGCCGCGACCTCCAGCAGGCGAGCGCGGCGCGCGGGCGGCTCGTCGTGCAGCACCTCCAGCCCGTGACGGGCCAGCGCGGCCATGGCGGCGTACTCGGCCGGCGACTCCAAGCCTTGCGCACCGGCGTCGGGATTCATGCTGATGCGATCCGAGCGCTCCCCGGCCGCACGGGTGCGCCGGACGATCGAGAAACGCTCGAGCATGTCGACCGCGGCGCCGACCGCACTGCGGCTGGCCCGCAGCGCATGGGCGATTTCCGCCGTTGTCTGCTGCGGCGGATCGCAGATCAACAGCCAACCCGCCACCCGCCCGGTCATCGGGGGCATTCCGTACTGACGTGCGAAGTGCCGACCCGCCTCGTCCGCGAACGCAAGCTCGGCCTCACGGGAAGTCATCAGATGTCTGAGTTTACACGTACTACAGGAATCTCGGAAAAAATCGTCGCACGGCCGGAGAGCACGGAAGCCTCCGCCAGCGCGAGCCTCGCCCGACGCCCAGACGTCGGCCGAGGGTCAGCTTGGTTTCCACGGACACGAGCGCACAGGTCGGCCGGCGTGTGCGAATCCGGCCAGCCGTGCGACTCCCGCCGGAGTCTCGGCCGCCCGCGGGCGGGTCCCCAGAGTTGGGGATCGGTTGAAAATCCCCGATCCGGTGTCTTGCGAGCGACGGCGGAGGGCGCCTAGCCTCGGCTCGCGGGCGAGCTCCAGTCGCACGAACGCCGCAGGATGCGCAGTCGGCCGGCGTGTCCGAATCCGGCGGGACCTGGCGGTCGCACCGGCGCACACTGCCACGGCAACCGACTCACCGAGAAGGAGAAGCAAACTTGACAACTTCTGTTGCGTCCCTAGAAGCCCAGAGCGATCCTGGGGCGCGTTGATGCCTGGAGCGCCAGGCTCTCGGAGGCTCTTCACCCAGACGCTCGCTCTGGCGAGCGCGCGGCACCCGTGGCGGACGATCGGCGCCTGGATCGCCGGGATGGTCGTTGCGATCGGAGCGATCGCGACGCTGCTGGGCGGCGCGCTCACGACGGAAGGCCACCCGACGAACAATCCGCAGTCCGAGCGGGCCAAGGATGCGCTCGCCCGTGCTTTTCCACCGGCCGTAGGCGCGACGTTCACGGACATCGTCGTCGTGCGCTCGCCGCGGTACACGGTCGACGCGCCGCAGTTCAAGGCGCTCGTGCAAGGGCTCGCCTCGGACGTGCGAGGCGCCGGCGTCGACAGCGTTCGTAGCTATCTGGACGACGGCGATCCGTCGCTCGTCTCGCCCGACCGGCACGCGACGATGGTGCAGTTCTCGGAGGCGTCGGACGACGGGATCGACGACGTCGTCGGCGCCGTCGAGCGCGCCGACTCGCGCCCGGCATTCGCCCTCGCCGTAACCGGCCAGAAGACCCTCGACCGCGACTTCAACGAGCTCTCGCAGAGCGACCTGCAGCACGGTGAGCTCCAGGTCGGCCTGCCCGCTGCGCTGATCGTCCTGCTGCTGGTCTTCGGAGCGGTCGTTGCAGGACTCGTGCCGCTGTTGATCACGCTGCCGTCGATCGTGGTCGCGCTCGGACTCGTCGCCGTGCTCGCGCACGCTTTCAGTCTCTCGGTCTTCGTGATCAACATGCTGACCGGGATGGGGCTCGCGCTCGCGATCGACTACTCACTGTTCGTCGTCTCCCGGTTCCGCGAGGAGCGCGGCCGGGGCCGCGGGCAGCTCGATGCGATCGCCGCTTCTGCGACGACCGCAAACCGGGCGGTGGTCTTCAGCGGCACCACGTTCGTGATTGCGATGTTCGGGATGCTGATCGTGCCGAGCTCGATCATGCGCAGCCTCGCGGTCGGCGCGATCCTGGTCGGAATCGTCTCCGTCCTGGCCTCGGCCACCCTGCTTCCGGCGCTACTCGCTCTGCTCGGCGACGGTGTCGATCGGCTTAGGATCCCCCTGATCGGGCGGGGCTCGCTCGAGGCCGCCAATCCCGAGGGCCGTTTCTGGGGCGCGATCGTGCGCGCCGTGGTGCGTCGACCTGGATTGAGCCTCGCGCTCTCGGTGGCCGTGCTCCTCGCCGCCGCTTCCCCGATCTTCGGCATGAAGATCGGTACGAGCGGTGTGACCGTGCTCCCCGACCGGTTCGAGTCGAAACAGGGCTTCGCAGCGCTCCAGCGCGACTTTCCGGCGGCGACGTCCGATCCGGTCGAAATCGTCGTCACCGCGGGTGCAGCACGACCTGCCGCCAAGCGGGCACTGAGCCGACTGCGCACCACGCTGGCCGCAGACCCGCGCTTCGGGCCGGGAAGGATCGAGCGTTCGCCGGGCGGCGGCGTCGCGCTGCTCTCGGTTCCCGTTAAGGGCGACCCGTCCGGCGACGACGCCGTATCCGCCGTGCGCGCGCTTCGCTCGACGCTCGTGCCCGCGGCGTTCGAGGGTACCGAGGCGAAGGTGTTGGTCGGGGGCACGACTTCCGAGAACATCGACTACTTCGAGTCGGTGATCGGCCCCGCGCCCTGGGTGATCGCGCTGGTGCTCGGGCTCACGCTCCTCTTCCTGACCATCGTCTTCCGCTCGCTCGTTGTCGCCGGCACGGCGGTCGCCCTCAACCTGCTCTCCGTCGGCGCCGCCTATGGGCTGCTCGTCCTCGTCTTCCAGCACGGCGTCGGCGCCGGCCTGTTCGGCTTCGAGCAGGTGGACACGATCGAGGCCTGGGTGCCGCTGTTCCTGTTCTCGGTGCTCTTCGGGCTCTCGATGGACTACCAGGTCTTCCTGCTCAGCCGGATCAAGGAGCGCTTCGACGAGACCGGCGACACCAACGACGCCGTCACCTTCGGTGTCGCCTCGACCGCGCGGATCATCACCGGCGCGGCCCTGATCATCGTCGCCGTCTTCGCCGGTTTCGCGATGGGCGAGCTGATCATGTTCCAGCAGATGGGCTTCGGCGTCGCCGCCGCGCTCCTCATCGACGCGACCATCATCCGATCCGTCGTTCTCCCCGCCGCGATGAAGCTCCTCGGCGACACCAACTGGTACCTCCCGCGCTGGCTCGAATGGCTACCGCGGCTCCAGCTCGAGAGCGTCGCTTCACGTCGCGGCGCAGGCCCGGCGCTCGACCCGAGTCGAGGCTAGCGGTGGTCCGCACCGAACCTGGGGCTTTCTGCTGGGTCGGTCTGGCCACGTCCGACCCGATCCGAGCGAAAGCCTTCTACGAGACCGTGTTCGGGTGGGCGAACGATGATCTGTCAGCCGGCGAGGTCGGCAGGCACGCCGTGCTGCGCGACGAGGGTGAGGACCCGGCGACCTCCGACCGACAGACCCGCGAGGCACGAGCCGCCCAGGCCGCGCCGCACTGGACGCCGTACATCGTGGTCGAGGACGCAGAGGCGAGCGCGCTCCGGGTACGCGAGCTGGACGGCACGGTCATTCGCGGCCGGCATGATCTGGTGGGCGAAGGTCGCATCGTCGCCGTGCGGGATCCCACCGGCTGCATCGTGTCGCTCTGGCAGCGGCGCTCCGACAACGGCTCGGGGCTCGTCGGCGACCTTGGTGCCGTCTGCTGGCACGAGCTCGTCACCGCCGACATCGATCGGGCGAAGTTCTTCTACGGCCGGCTACTCGGTTGGGACTACGAGGCGGACGCGAACGGCTCCGCGACGATCACGAACGCCGGCAGCCCGATCGGGACGATGCACGAACGCGGGGACCGGGAGGGCGCCCCGGTCGGCGGCTGGATCCCTTACTTCGGCGTCGAGCGCGTCCAGGATGGAAGGCAACGGGCGGAAGCGCACGGAGGGCGAACCCTGAGCGCACCGGCGCTCGGCCCTATCGGGCACACCGTGTTGCTCGCCGACCCGCAGGGCGCCGCATTCGGACTGCTCGAGGTGCCCGCCGACCCGTCGCGCCGGCCTCGGCGTGATGGAGCCGGGGAGGAGGGTCGATGAGCAGGGTCGTCGCCTTCGACAAGGATCTCGTCGTCCTCGGCAGCGGTGAGCTCGTCCAGACGCTCGCCCGGAACACCCTCGTCGACGAGTACGTGTTCCTGATCCACCCGCTCGTCCTGGGATCGGGACGCCGTCTCTTCGGCGACGTCGGCGCCCCTGCCACTCTGCGGCTCGCCGCGAAGACGTCGCCAAGCGGCGTGCTGATCACGACCTACCGGCCCGCCGAACGAGCAGCCGCGACGTCCGCCTAGTCGCCGGCTGGGGCGGGGGCGGGTTCGAGTTGTTCCTGGGTGGCGGTTCGTGGCCGGCCGAGGAGGAGGAGGGCGAGGAGGGTGCCGATGGCGGCGAGGATGGCGACGGCCCAGAAGGCGGACTGGAAGCCTTCGGTGAGGGCGA
>JBKPCT010000313.1:0-6608 GCA_046727515.1 Actinomycetota bacterium
CCCGATTCTCGACCGGATCGTCGAGGAACGCGCCGGTGAGATCAAGCTCGTCAAGGTGAACATCGACGAAGAGCCGGAGATCGCCGAGCGCTACGGGATCGCCTCGATCCCGACGATGGTGCTCTTCAAGGACGGCGAGCCGGCCGCAGCCGCGATCGGCGCTCAGCCGAAGACGGCACTCGAGACTCAACTTGGGCTCTCGCCCGCCGAGACGAACGGCTCCGCGGCCTAAGCCTCGGCTTCTTCCTTCTCAGGGGTCGGGACCGGCGAGATGGCTCGCCGCGTTGGCTCGTCCACGAGTTTGAGGACGCGCATGCCGTGCGTGAAGACCACCGTGCCGCCGAGCCAGCCCCCGGCCGCGAGCAGGACTTAGCCGACGAGCGTCAGGACAAGCGATCCACCGCCGACCGAGCCGTCGGTGTAGTCCGCGTGCCCGGCTCCGGCGGTGATCGCGAACACGACCGTCGCCGTCAGCATCGCGCTCAAGTGGTAGGTGGCCGTGCGCCAGAGCGGCGTTCCTCCCTCGATGTGGAGCCAGTCGGCGAAGCCGGTGATCGCCGTCGGAATCGTGAAGACGAGGCCGGCGACGACTGCGAGCCACCAGGCAGTCGCCGTGTTGTGCTCGCTGACGCCGAGCTTCGACAACACCACCATCGCCGTGGCGAAGGTGTACGCGCCGATCGTCGTCGCGGTCAGCGGCGGGTGGAAAGGGTGCCCCGGAAAGCCCCGCAGGAGATTCACGGGCTACCTCCTGGAGTCGACTCCGTCCAGAAGCGTCCAGTTACCCCTGAGCGCTGCTTCGGCGACCTCGACCAGACGATCCGCGTCTGCGTCGTCGACTGACTCGAGCTCGCGGCGCGACTCGGCGGCGTGCTCGTGGTCACGCTCCGAGTGGAGCGCGAAATACGCGGCGCCCGGCTCGTCAGTTGCGACGCCGTAGTGCTCGGCGAGCCCCTCGAGCTTCGCCTGCGAGACCGCCGGCTGTCCGGCTTCGACCGCATACATGACCGCCAGCGCCTCGCGCCGGTTCTGCGGAGCGGTCCAGGCGCTCACGCACTCCGCGGTCTCTGCGCTCGGCTCGCCGTCCGTCCTGGCGCCGAAAGCGGCGACGAACTCGTCCCACAACCAGACGTGCTCCGCCTCCTCGCGCGCGTGCTCCTCGTTTTCGGTCTTCTTGGCCGTGTCCGCGAGTGCCACGACCGCATGTCGATACTCGCCCGCGTAGTGCGCCAGCTCGCCGCGGGTCAGCTCTCCGCAGCTCCAACGGGTGTAGAAAGGGTGCTCGAGCACGTTCCAGCGCTCGCGGGCGGCGTCGATCCTCTCGATCAGTTTCACGAAGGCTCCCCTCGGTCGATGATTGCCGATGCTAACGCGAGAGCCGGCTCACGGCAGCCAACACTTCGCGGGTGTGCGGGAACGCGAGGTCGTCGTCCGAGACCTCGGAGGGCGCGAACCAGCGGAACTCGGCAACGTCGTCGTGCGGCTCGGGCGTCCCCTCGACGATGCGGGCGGTCCAGTAGAAGTTGAGCGTGACCGCAGCAGAGCCGTCGCCGCCGTAGCGGTCCATCCAGACCCCGAGCAGCTCGAGCGGCTCGATCTCCACGCCCGCCTCCTCGCGGAGCTCGCGGCGCACGCAGTCCCGCGGATGCTCCTCTTCGTCGAGGAACCCGCCGGGCAGATCCCACTTGCCGGCGAACGGATCGATCCCACGCCGCGAGAGCAGGACGCGTCCTTCGTCGTCGAGGCACACCGCGCTCGAGGTCGGCTTCGAGCTCGCGTAGACGCGGAACCCGCACTGGGGGCACTCGACCATCCCACCGGCCGGCTCGACCTCGGCTCCGCAGCGCGGACAGTGCTTCCACTGATCGAGCTCGCCCACGTTCGCAACAATAGGCCCCGTGCCACGCTTCGCCACAGCGACCGTCACCGAGCTCGCGCGCATCGGGCTCTTCCAGGAGCTCCCCGGCGAGGTGCTGACCAAGCTCGCCCACAACATGCGCCGGGCCGACGTGGCCCCGGGCAACCCGATCGTCCTCGAGGGCGAGGAGGGCGACCACTTCTACGTGATCCTGCGCGGGCTGGTCGCGGTCAGCAACCAGGGCGGCCTTGGGCCGAGACGGATGCTCCGGCCGGGCGACTACTTCGGCGAGGTCGCGCTGACGATGCACGTGCCGCGCACGGCGTCAGTCACGGCGCTTGTCCCGACGACGCTCGCCAGCTGCGACAAGAAGACGTTCGACGAGTTCGTCCGCCCGTTGTTCGCGGATGATTTGCCCCAGGCACCATCAGGTGACTAGGGCAAATGCCGGGCGCAGCCCGGCCTTCGCCGAAGCGAATCGCATGGCTGCAAGGCACGTCCGCTACCTCTCTGGGGGTTCAGCCCAGGACGTGTAAGGCCGATGGCGAAAGCGGGATCGCCCAGTGGCTCGCGCACCCAGAATTCCCGTGTACCGGGGCCACTTCGGCCCCGCCCAGGCCGAGCGCCTGCTCTGGCGTGCCGGGTTCGGCCCGCACCCGGGTGAGGAGAAGCGGCTCGCGAAGAAGGGCCTGCACGGAGCCGTCCACTCGCTGACGCACCCGAAGCGCGACCGCCTGATCGGCCCGAAGCCCGTCGACGACGACGGCCACCCGATCGCGCCGATCGACGCTTGGGGGCACGACCACCTGTGGTGGCTGGACCGGATGGTGCGCTCGAACCGCCCGCTCGTCGAGCGGATGACGCTCGTCTGGCACGACTGGTTCGCGACCTCGAACGCCGGGGTCGGCTCGCAGCGGCTGATGCTCCAGCAGAACGGCCTGCTCCGCAGCCACGGCCTCGGGTCGTTCTACCGGCTGCTGCTCGCAGTCACGAAGGACCCGGCGATGCTGCTCTGGCTGAACGGCACCGACAACGAGAAGGACGCGCCGAACGAGAACTACGGGCGCGAGATGATGGAGCTCTTCACCCTCGGCGCGAGCCGCGGCTACACCGAGCGCGACGTCCGCGAGCAGGCGAGGGCGCTGACCGGCTGGCGGAACGACTGGGACGACGACAAGGGGCCGGTCAACTTCCGCTTCGACTCGAGGCGCCACGACACCGGCACGAAGCGGATCTTCGGCAAGCGCGGGCACTTCGACTGGCAGGACTCCTGCCGGCTCGCCGTCCACCACCCGAAGCACGCCTCGTTTCTCGTGACGAAGCTCTGGAGCTACTTCATCCCGGTCGATCCGCCGGCCGCGACGCGGCGCGCGCTCGAGAAGCTCTACGTGCGCAACCACTATTCGATCCGGCCGGTCGTCGAGGCGATCCTCAAGCACCCGCTGCTCTACAGCGGCCCGCGCATGGTGAAGCCGCCGGTCGTCTACCTCGCCGGGATGCTCCGTGCCCGCAGGCGCGGAATCGACACCGACGCCTGGACGTGGCTCTCGAACCAGGCCGGCCAGCAGCTCTTCTACCCGCCGAACGTCGCGGGCTGGGACGACGAGCGCTGGCTCGACACCGCGTCGTTCCTCGCCCGCTGGAACCTCGCCGGTCGCGTGCTGAGGGCTTCCGTGCTGAAGGACGACGACAAGGCGCCGCTGAACGCGGACAGGCTGCTCGCACGCGCGCTCGAGTACTGGGGTCAGCCGCGTCTCACGCCGCCGACAAAGCGCGCGCTGAAGGCGTTCGCCCACCACGCGATCAGTGACGCCGACCGGAAATGGAAGAAGGAGCAGTACCCGGTTCTGATCGAGAACGCGCTGCGCCACCTGATCGCCGTCTCTCCCGACAACCAGACCAGCTGATGCCACACCACGATTGCACCGAGCACTCACGTTCCGCGCTCCTGCGCAAGGCCGTCGCCCAGGCCGGCGCCGGGCTGCCCGACATCGAGCCGGGGATGCCGCTCCCCGCCGGCACGGGTCTCGACCGCCGCAGCTTCCTCGCCCGCTCCCTCGGGATGGCGATCGCCGTCTACGGGGCGACCTCGCTCACGCCGCGCGCGCTCGACCACGGCATCGCCCAGGCACTCGCTGCCGGCCCGTCGGACACGGTGCTCGTCACGGTCTTCCTCGACGGCGGCATCGACTCGCTGTCCGTCCTCTTCCCGCACGGCGATCCCGACTACCGCCGGCTGCGTCCGAAGCTCGCGCTCCCCGACTCCGGGCTCGTCTTCCCTGAGGACGCGCGTCTGCGCTGGCATCCCTCGGCCGCCGCGTTCCATACGCTGCACACGGAGGGCAAGCTGGCCGTGCTCCCGGCCGTCGGGTACACGAACGCCGACCAGTCGCACTTCACTTCGCGCCATTACTGGGAGGTTGGCGACACCGACCCGCGGCTCCAGACCGGCTGGCTCGGCCGCTACCTCGATCACGTAGGGAAGGCCGACAACCCGCTGCAGGGCGTGAGCCTCGACGGCGAGCTCTCGCCGTCGCTCGCCACCGCGAAGAAGCCGGTCGCAGCGCTCAGCGGCGCCGGTGACTACTCGTTCTGGGCGCCGGGCGTGTGGGGCCAGGTCGAGGACCGCATGCTCGCGGCGATCGGCTCGCTCGGCTCCTCGCGCGGGCACGACAAGGCGCTGGCGGGAGCGCGGGGGGTCACCTTCCAGTCGCATCGGCTGCGTCAGCAGCTCGCGCCATTCAACGGCGGTTTCCAACCCCCGGTGCCGTACCCACAATCGAACAGCGGCTTCCCGGATCAGATGGCCGGGCTCGCCGCGCTGCTGGCCGCGGGACTCCCGCTCCACTGCGTCGCCCTGAGCGCGAACGGCGGCTACGACACGCACTCGGACCAGGCACAGGACCTGGCCGACAACCTCGAGCTCGCGAGCAAGACGCTGCTCGCGTTCCAGCGCGACCTCGAGGCGCGCGGGCTCGCGAACCGCGTACTGACGCTAGTCTGGTCGGAGTTCGGCCGCCGCGCCGAGGAGAACGGCTCCGACGGCACCGACCACGGCGCCGCAGGGATCGGCCTGCTCCTGGGCTCGCGGGTGCGCGGCTCGATGATCGGCGAGTTCCCGGGCCTGCGAGGCGGGCTCGACGAGGACGGCAACCTCAGGGCGACGGTCGACTACCGCAGCATCTACTGCTCGGTGCTCGAGCAGTGGCTGTCCACCGACGCGGCTGCGGTGGTTCCGCACGCGAAGTCGTTCGCCCGGGTGCCGCTGCTGCGATGAAGCGGCTCGCGATCCTGCTCGTTCTGGCCGGCTTCGCGGGCGCGCTTCCCGCGCAGGCCGCGGCGCCGCTCGGCCGGGTGCAGGTCGTGGCCGTCGAGTTCCACTACCGGCTGTCCCGGTTGAGCGTCCCGGCCGGGCCGGTGCGAATCGAGCTCGCCAACTTCGGGCAGGACGAGCACAACCTGACGCTGCGGAAGGTCGGCACGACGAAGGTCATGACCATGCCGGGCGCGCTTCCCGGCACGCGGGAGACCGCCACGGTGCGCCTCAAGCCTGGGCTTTACGTCCTCAAGTGCACGATGGCCGACCACGCGATGCTCGGCATGAAGGCGCGCCTGCGCGTGCGCCCTCGCACCTAGGAGGGCTCGACCTCGATCTCGCCGCGGCGCGCGATCGGGCGCCAGTGCAGCCGGCTGCCCTGGATCGCGGTCAGCACGGACTCGACGACGACGAGGCACATCAGCTGCCGGTACACGAACTGCTGGAGCGGCATCGCCCACCCAGAGGACGCGTCGCGACTCGCGGGAGCACGATCTGCCCGCGATCCAGCCCGAAAATGCTTCGTTTGAGTCGATTTTGCAGCTTCTTTACGTCTGCTCCCGCACGACTGCGTCGCTGAACGCGGGCCACGCCTCCTTCGCCCAGTCGTCGAACTCGCGGTCGGTGAGCAGCGCGAGCGCGAGACCGAGCTCAGGGTCGACCCAGAACAGCGTTCCGCTCCCGCCCCAGTGACCGTACGTCCGAGGCGACGTCAGCGTCCCGGTGAAGTGCGGCTGCTTCCCGTCCTTGAGCTCGAAGCCGAGGCCCCAGTCGTTCGGGTCGAAGCGGCCGAGGCCCGGGATCACGCCTGCGAGCCCGGGGAACTGGACCCGCGTCGCCTCGTCCAGCGTCTCGGGCGCGATGAGCGTCGGCTCCATGAGCTCGCGCGTCACCTTGACGAGGTCGTCGAGCGACCCCTGCAAGCCTCCGGCAGCGGTGCCGCGGTGGACCGCCTGCACGTGCAGCGGGTCGAGCACGGCCTTCTGGAGGTACTCCTCGAAGGGCATCTCCGCGTTGACCGCGATCCGTTCGGCGAGGGCCTCGAAGCCGGGGTTCGAGTAGATGCGGCGCGTTCCCGGCTCGGCGATCGGAGGGCCTGGATCGAAGGGCAGGCCGGACGCGTGCGCGAGCAGGTGTCGGATCGTCGACCCGGGCGGGCCTGCGGGCTCGTCCAGGTCGATCGTCCCCTCCTCGGCGGCCACGAGCGCGGCGAGGGCGACGACCGGCTTCGAGACGGAGGCCCAGCGGAAGACGCGCGACGAGTCCCCCCGGCGGCCCAGCTCGCCCTCGCTCGAGAGCGCCGCGACGGCGACGTTCTCGACCGGCCACGAGTCTGTGAGTTGAAGCGCTTCCAGGGCGACTCGATACTACGGGCGTGAAACAGATCTATCCGTCGAGCATCACGGCCGGCGGGTTCGCCGCGGGCGGGAGCGT
>JBKPCT010000314.1:0-6476 GCA_046727515.1 Actinomycetota bacterium
CCCGCGGTCTCGAGCGGAAGGATGGCGACGTCGCTCACGGATCGCGCAGGCTATCCGCCTACACTGTCGACAAGCGGGGCGTAGCTCAGCCTGGTCAGAGCGCTGCGTTTGGGACGCAGAGGTTCGCGAGTTCGAATCTCGCCGCCCCGACTGGTGGTTAGCATCCGCGCGTGCTCCGCGGAGCCCTTGCCGCCTCGATCACGCCGCTCCGCGACGGCGGCACGGCCATCGACGAGAACGGGATCGGGCCGCTCGTCGACTTCCTCGCTGCGGGTGGGCTGGACGGGCTACTCGCGCTCGGGACGAACGGCGAGGGGATCCTGCTCTCGCCGGACGAGCGCCGCCGGGTTGCGGAGCGGTTCGTCGAGGCCGCTCACGGTCGCCTGCAAATCGCAGTCCACTGCGGCGCGCAATCGACCGCCGACACCGTCGCCCTCGCCGAGCACGCTGCGCAGGCCGGTGCCGACGCGGTCGCGGTGATCGCGCCGCCGTACTTCAAGCTCGACGAGGCGTCGTTGCTCGAGCACTTCGCCGCCGCGGCGCGCGCGTGTGCGCCGCTCCCGTTCTACGTCTACGAGTTCGCGGTCACGAGCGGCTACGCCGTCCCGCCCGCCGTCGTCGTCAGCCTGCGCGAGACGGCGCCGAACCTCGCCGGGCTGAAGGTCTCGGATCGCACCTGGGAGGAGCTCGAGGCGTACCTGATCGAAGGGCTGGACGTCTTCGTCGGGTACGAGGCGCTGATCGCACGGGCGCGCGCGAAAGGAGCGGTCGGCGCCGTCTCCGCGCTCGCCTCCGCGTTCCCGGAGATCGTTGCCGCGGCGGTTCGCGGTGAGGAGGTCGATCCGGGCGCGCTGCGCGCCAAGGTCGACCGCTATCCCCGGCACGCAGCGCTGAAGCACGTCCTCGTCCGGCGGGGCGTGCCGGTCCGTGAGGACGTCCGCCTGCCACTCCGAGGCCTCACTCGAGCAGAGCGCGCTGCGCTCGACGGCGAGCTGGACGCGGTCCTCCAGGCCGCCTAGTGCTCCGGCAGCTGATCCTGGCAGCCGCCGACAGCCGGCACATCCAGCGCTTCGTCGGCAAGTACGGGATGCGGCTCGGCGCCGCGCGCTTCGTCGCCGGCGAGACGCTGGACCAGGCCGTGGTCACGCTCCACCGGCTGAACGAGCAGGGACTGAGGACGAACACGACCCTGCTCGGCGAGCACGTTCGCAACGCCGAGGAGGCCGAAGCCGTCGTCCGCACATACGAGGACGTGCTCCACCGGATCGAGGCCGAGAAGCTGCGGACGAACGTCGCCCTCAAGCTCACTCACCTCGGCGTCACGCTCGACGAGGAGCTCGGCTACGCGAACGTCGAGCGGCTCGTCGCAGAGGCCGCGCGGTACGGCAACTTCATCCGCATCGACATGGAGAACTCGTCCCTCGTCGACGTCACGCTGCGGATCTACCGCAGGCTCCGCGATGCCGGCCACGACAACGTCGGCACGGTGCTCCAGTCGTACCTGTACCGCAGCGGGGAGGATCTCGAGTCGCTCCTGCCGCTGAATCCGAACCTGCGAATCGTCAAGGGCGCCTACAAGGAGCCGGCGAGCGTCGCGTACCCGAAGAAGGCCGACGTCGACGCAGCGTACCGGCGTCTCGTCGCGCGGTCGCTCGCGGCAGGGGGTTTCACCGCGGTCGCGACCCACGACGAGAAGCTGATCGAGCACGCGCTCGTGCTCGACCCGGGGCCGGAGCGCATGGAGCTCCAGATGCTCTACGGGGTCCGCACGCGGCTGCAACTCGACCTCGTCGCACGTGGGCAGCGCGTCCTCTGCGCGGCGCCGTACGGGCCGGACTGGTTCCCCTACCTGATGCGCCGCCTCGCCGAACGGCCCGCCAACCTGCTCTTCTTCCTGAAGAACGCCCTGGGGTCGTAGCGCCGGCGCGGGAACGTCCGGTCCATAAGTTCGCCGAGCCGGGTGTCGCTTTCGTCCCCCGAACCGACCGACCTTCCGCTTGCGCGTACCGGCTGCTCGCCTCGGCTTCGACCTACTCGCGCCCCGTGCTCGGCGCAAGCAGCAGACTAGGGGCGATGCGATCCGGCCGCAAGAGCACCGCGAGCGAAAGTTGTTGCAATTTGCGGGCTCGTGTGCGGGTGGGGAGTCCGCGGCGCGCCCTAGAATCGACCGCGTGAGAGGGGGACTCCTCCTTTGCGCGGTCCTCGCCGCCACGTTGCTCGTCGCCGGCTGCGGCGGCACGACCACCTACGACGCGGACAAGACCCGCGCCTGCCTCGCCGAGCAGCCGGGCGTGAAAGTGCGCAACAAGGTCGACTTCGTCGCCTCGACGGCACTTGGCGGCGCCTTCAACGTGAAGCTCCTCGGCAACCAGGTCACGCTCGCCTTCGGGGAGGATCGCAAGGAAGCCGAGCGCATCGTCCGCGCCTACCAGCGATTCAGAGGCAAGAACATCGGCCTTCCCGACGTTCTCCGGCCCACGCGGAATGTGGTCGCCCTGTGGGAGGCGCACCCGAGCGACACGGCCCTCCAGACGATTCAGGACTGCTTGAAGTAGGAAAGAGCCCTGCATGGAACCGTCTGTCTCCGAATTCCGAGAGGCTGCGGAGCTGCGCGGCGCCTTGCGCAAGTTCCTGCGTGCAAGCGAGCGGATCGCCCGTGAGGAGGGCCTGACCCCGAGTCGCTTCCTGCTCCTGCTGATGATCAAGACCACATCCGGCGGCCGGTCGACGGTGACTGAGCTCGCCGAACGCATGCAGCTGACGCAGAGTACCGTCACCGAGCTCGTCACACGGGCCGAGGCCGCGGGGCTCGTCCGCCGCACACAGTCGGAGCAGGACGCCCGGGTCTTCTGGCTCGAGTTGACCCAGGTCGGCGAGGAGCGGCTCGGCCGAGCCGTCGCCCGGAACGGGCCTGAGCGGCACCGTCTGCTCGAGCTGATCCATCGCGACGCGGCCTAGCCTTGCGCGCCTAGGCGCGGGGAACGGTCGGCGCTCTGAAGGTGTCGGCGCCTGCCTCCTCGCGCAGGAACCGTCGCACGAACAACGCAAAGGCTGCGAAGAAGACGAACGCCTGCTCGGCGGTCATCGTGACGCCTGCGAGTTGCTGGTCCGAGAGCGGCGAGAGCCCCCATAGCCTGGGCGCGTGCTCGTAGAAGTCGTAGACCGCTTTCGGGAGCAGCGCGAGCAGCAGCCCGAGCGGGCTTGCGAGCACGAACGCTCCGAACAGATAGAGCGCCTTCGCCCCGCTCGAGAGGCGGCCGTGGACGACGGGCCACCAGACGAGGACGCCGGCGAGGAAATAGCAGGCGTGCTCGGCATGGAGGATCGTCCACTGGCGGCGTAGGGCGGCGTCGTACGCCCAGGGCAGGTGCCACGCGAAGTAGATGACGAGCCAGATCGGCAGGGCGACGAGCGGCGTGGTGAGCGTCCTGACACCCGGAATGCGCTCGATCCCGGCCGCCATCTGCGGAGCGAGGCCGAGCACGACGAGCAGCGGGCCCCACTCGGCGAGCGCGACGTTCTGAAGCAGATGCATCGTCAGCAGATAGTGCAGCGCAAGCGTGTCCACCGGCCCGATCTGGACCGCGAGCATCAGCGCGCAGCCGCCGAGGAAGCAGGCGATCCGCCAGGGTGGGGCGGGGAAGCGCGTCAGCGCGATCAGGTAGGCAGCCGCCATCCCGGGGATGACGACCAGCGCGTCCGCGTCCCACGACCAGCGGTATGGATCCACCGGCGGTACGCTAATCGCGATGCACCGCGCGCCCGTGGTGTAGCGGTAACACGAGAGCCTTCCAAGCTCTAATCACCGGTTCGACCCCGGTCGGGCGCTTCCAGACACCCGTGACGGAGACGAGACCCGTCGCAGTGGGAATGTCCGGCGTTACGACCCTCGACTAGCGTAAGCGGGTGCACACGCCTCCTCGCGTCCGCGGCGGGCTCGCCGCGCGGGTCGTCGCCCTCTTCGCCGGCCTCTTCCTGTTCGCGCTCGCGATCGTCTGTCAGCTGGAGGCGAGGCTGGGGCTCTCTCCGTGGGACACGCTCCACCAGGGGATCGCCAAGCACTCGCCGCTCTCGTTCGGCGTTGCGAACGTCTGCGTCGGGGCCGCCGTCCTCGGGTTTGCCTGGACGCTCGGCGCCAGGGTCGGCGTCGGCACTGTCGCGAACGCCCTCTTCGTCGGCGCGTTCATCGTCGGGCTGACCGAGATCCCACAGGTGGACGGCCTCTCGGACGACCCGCTCGGCGTCCGCATCGGTCTGCTCGCCGTGTCGATGCCGCTCTTCGGGATCGGCTCCGCCCTCTACCTCGGCGCCTGGTTGGGCGCGGGACCGCGCGACTCGCTGATGGTCGTGATCGGCGAGCGCGGGAGAATCCGCCTCGGAGTCGTCCGCGCCGGGATCGAGCTCTGCGCCCTCGCCGCGGGCTTCGCCCTCGGCGGGACGATCGGCGTGGGCACCGTCGTCTTCGCGCTCGGCATCGGCCCCGCGCTCGAAGGAGGCTTCTGGGTTCTGCAGCGCTCTCGGTTCGGCGCGCCTGCGCCGGCCGCCGCTGCGCGAGAATTGCCTCTAGCGAGTTCGTCGGGCTGAGCGAGAATCTTGCGGATCAGTCGAGCTCCACTCGCTGGATCGTGACCTCCTCGCGCGGCCGGTCGGAGGCATCGGTCTCGACCTCCGAGATCGCGTCGACGACATCCATTCCGCTCGTCACCCGACCGAAGACGGTGTGCTTGCCGTCCAGCCAGGGACACGCGTCGGCGGTGACGATGAAGAACTGGCTGCCGTTCGTGTTCGGCCCCGCGTTCGCCATTGCGAGCGCCCCGCGCTCGACGCGGTGCTGGTTCGGCTCGTCCTCGAACGTATAGCCGGGCCCGCCGCTGCCGGTCCCGGTCGGGTCGCCGCCCTGGATCATGAAGTCCCGGATCACGCGATGGAAGACGACGTGGTCGTAGAAGCCGTCCCCGGCGAGCTTGGTGAAGTTCGCGACCGTCTTCGGAGCGTCGGCGGGGAAGAGCTCGACCTCGATAGCGCCGTGGTTGGTGTGGAGCGTGGCGTTGGACATGCCTCCAGCCTACTGGGGCTGCAAGCGCCGCCGGCGAAGCCGGCGACGCGCGGCCGGAAAACCCTGGAGGAGACTTCTTCGGCACAGGGCTGAGCGCGCTGGCGGTGGGCTCGGCTCCAGATCGGTGTGGCCCTCCCGGGCACAGCCAACGTCCGGGGCAGCGGCGATCCTTGCCGCGTGAGCCAGGAACATGTGGTCCGCTTCAGCGTGCGCTCGGTGCTCACCGTGATCACGCTCGTGATCGCCGCGTGGGCCCTCCTGTCGATCCTCTCGATCACCCGGCAGGTGATCTCGTGGATCCTCGTCTCGATCTTCCTCTCGCTGGCGCTCAACCCCGCGGTCGAGTGGTTCATGCGCCGCGGGGTCAAGCGCCGCGGTGCCGCGGCAGGTTTGACCTACGCGGTCGCGATCGGGGCGATCGTCGGGATCGGGTTCCTGTTCATCCCGACGCTCGTCAACCAGGTCAACGACTTCGTCCAAGCGCTGCCGGGGTACGTGGACGACCTGACGAAGGGTCGCGGCCGGCTCGGCTTCCTCCAGACGAAGTACCAGATCGTCGACAAGGTCCGTGAAGCGGTCAGAAGCGGTGGGGCGTCCAAGGTCCTCGGGCTGACCGGTACCGCAATCTCGATCACGAAGAGCGTGATCACGCTCGTGGTCGCGACCCTCACGATCACCTTCCTGACCTTCTTCATGCTGCTCGAGGGGCCCGCCTGGATGGAGCGCTTCTACGCGCTGCTGCCCGAGGGCTCGCAGGCGCGCTGGCGGAGGGTCGGCTACGACGTGTACCGGACTGTCGGGGGCTACGTGACCGGCAATCTGTTGATCAGCCTGATCGCCGGCACGCTGACGACGATCATCCTGCTCGTCCTCGGCGTGCCGTTCGCGGTCGCGCTCGGCGTGATCGTGGCGATCCTCGACCTGATCCCGCTCGCCGGGGCGACGATCGCCGCGATCATCATCGGCACGGTCGCGTTCCTGCACTCGATCACGGCCGGGATCGTCGTCGTCGTCTTCTTCATCGCCTACCAGCAGATCGAGAACCATTTCCTCCAGCCGGTGATCTACGGCCGGACCGTGCAGCTCTCGCCGCTCGCCGTCCTCATCTCCGTGCTGATCGGGGCGAAGCTGGCGGGCATCCTCGGCGCGCTCGGCGCGATCCCGGTCGCGGGCGCGATTCAGGTGCTGCTGTTGGACTGGCAGCGCGCGAAGCGCGAACGCATCGCCGCGACCGAGACTCCACCGGAGACGCTCCCACCCTGAGGATCCCTCGTCCGAGCCAGGCCGTGAGCTACCGCCGACCCGGCGTCGGGTGGCGCGCCGGACCCGGCGCTACCCTGCGAGGACGCGCCTGTAGCTCAGGGGACAGAGCGGCGGCCTTCTAAGCCGCGGGTCGGGGGTTCGAATCCTCCCAGGCGCA
>JBKPCT010000315.1:0-3989 GCA_046727515.1 Actinomycetota bacterium
ACGGTCACCCGCGACGCCGACGGACAGCCGTTCGACTGGTCCAAGGCGACCGGCAAGGTCATGACCATCCACTCGCAGAAGGATCGCCCGCAGAACGCCTACGTCGCCGTCCGCTACCGCGACTGGTGGTTCTACGTCGCCGACGACGACCCGAGCTCGAAGTCCACCTTCAGCCTGCTGAACATCCTGTTCTCGCTGCAAGCCGCGACCGGCAAGGGCAAATCACCCATCCTGACGCTGCCGGTGGGAGGGTGATCCGGCGCTCACTGGCAGCGCGCGAGGCAACCGCCCTGCCTGCAAAGCGGACACGAGTCGCCGACCAGCAGGCCCGAACCCTTCATCCCGCATCCCTCAGGGCGCCATGACAATCCTGTACGGCGACGGTGGCCAGGCGAAATCCCACGTCGCCCCGTATGTGGCCTCCTGCGTCGTGCCGAGTCGTGATCGACATTTCCCAGATGAGCGAGCCTGCACACCTAGTGCCCGCACCCAGGATGAACAGCGCAGGGTGAGTAGTCTCGATCGAACGCGACAGTCCGTGCAGGGCAAACGTCACATGTCGGTCGCCTTCATCCGTCGTTCGTCGCGCCCGGTCCAGACCAGCAACAGCGCCACGACGGCGTGCAGCCCGACGGCCGGCCACAACAGCACGCCCCGCAGGTGCCCGACCGTGCCCAGGTACGCGAGGTACAGCGCAATCAGCACGTTGTAGGTCAGCATCGCCCGGAAGGCCGGCGAGCCGCTCTCGGCGCGCTGCCCACTCGGCCAGCACGCCAATCCCAGCGCAAGCAACGCGATGCCGAAACATCGGGCGAGCAGCATCGCCGCACCGGAGACCTCCGTGCCCAGAAGCAACGTGACGACCCTCGCGGCATCGATCATCAGAACGAGACCGGTGCCGATCTCCACGACCGCAGCGAAGGCCAGGATCTTCCGCAGCGTGTTGAGGCTAGTTTCGCTTACGGGTGCCGTCCGCACAGTTTCTCCGCCAGCTCTCGGCACCGCTCGGAATCACCGGCGGCGCCGCGCGAGGTGGCGCCGACCGTCCAACCGCTGTGTACCCGTCTCTAGTCTCCCGCGTTGGCGACCGCTTCCTGCATCTTCCCCTGGTCCTCTTCGGCCAGCTGTATCGGCCCGAGGTTGAAGGTCAGCTTGTTGATCGTGCCGTTGAATCGGAACGGCACCTGGTAGTCTTGGTCGTTCACCGGGGTGCGGGTGTCGGACCCAATGTCGAAGGTCTCGTCAGCCGGCAACAAGAACGGAATGGTGCGCGGAATCTTCAGCGTGGCGGCATCCTGGCCGTCCACCTTCAGGACGCCGGCGCCGCCCTTCGCGATGCCGGGGCCGTCATACGTGAAGTCGAACACGATCGTGTGCTTGCCCGCCGCGAGCGGCTCCTGGCCTTCCCAGCGGAACTGCGCGAGCATGAGGCCGTTGTAGTTGAACACCGGCTTACCCTTGAGCAGGTACAGGCCAAACCCGCCCCACCGGCCCCCCTCGGTGACGATCATCCCGTCGCCGCCGCCCTGCGGGACCTCGACCTCGGCGGTGATCGTGTACGACTTGTTCAGGATGCTCGGTGCGTTGCTGGTCGGAATGCCGGGCATCTCACCCGAGTAGGTGAAGACCGTCATTCCGGCTGTCGTGCTCGGCCGCGGCTCGATCGCGCGCTGGAATTGTGAGTTGTCCAGCGGAAGCACGTCGTACTTCTTCGCCTCCTGCATGAACAGCGCCTGCATTTGCTTGAGCTTGTCAGGCATTTTCGCGGCGAGATCGTTGGCCTGGGAGTAATCCTCGGCCAGGTTGTACAGCTCCCACTTGTAGGCGTTGACGTCGGGCATCGGCGCGTTCAGCACCCACGGCGCAACCGGCGGCGTCGTGTTGGCGTACCAGCCATCGTGATAGATCCCCCGGTTGCTGACCATCTCGAAGTACTGGGTCTTGCGGGTCGAGGGCGCGTCGGCGTTCGCCTTGTCGAACGTATACGCCATGCTCACGCCTTCGATCGGCTTTTGCTTGATGCCGTTGACCACCTCGGGCGCCTTGATACCCGCGACGTCGAGGATCGTGGGCACGATGTCGATGAAGTGGTGGAACTGGTGGCGGATGCCGCCGGCGTCCTTGATGCGGGCCGGCCACGAGATCGCCATGCCCTGCCGCGTGCCGCCGAAGTGCGACGCCACCTGCTTGGTCCATTTGAACGGCGTGTCGAACGCCCATGACCACGCGACCGCCATGTGCGGGTACGTCATCGCCGAGCCCCAGGCGTCGTAGAACTTGAGTTGGTCGGCGACCGGGACCTCCAGGATGCCGTTGTACGCGGTGTACTGATTGGGCGTGCCGAGCGTCGTGCCTTCGGGACTGGTCCCGTTGTCACCCGCGATGTAGATGATCAGCGTGTTGTCGAGCTTGCCCAGATCCTCGACCGCCTGGATTACGCGGCCGATCTCGTGGTCGGTATAGGCCGTGTAGCCGGCGAACACCTCCGCCTGCCGGGCGAAGAGCTTCTTCTCGTCGGCCGACAGCGTTTCCCACTTCGCCAGGTCATCGGGCCAGGGGGTGAGCTACGCATTCGCGGGAACGACCCCCAGCCGTTTCTGGTTGGCGAAGATCTGCTCGCGCATGACATTCCAGCCCATGTCGAACTTGCCCTGGAACTCGTCGATCCACTCCTTCGTCGGCTGGTGCGGCGAGTGGCTTCCCCCGGGAACGTAGTAGACGAAGAACGGCTGGTCGGGTGCCGCGGCGTTGAGTTCCTTCATGTATCTGATCGCCTCGTCCGCCATGTCGGTGGTGAGGTTGTAGCCGGGCTTCCCCATCCACGGAAAGATCTGCGTGTGATCGCGGAACAGATACGGCTCCCACTGATCGGTCTCGCCACCCATGAAGCCGTAGAAGTACTGGAAGCCCATCCCCGAGGGCCATTGATCGAAGGGGCCCGCCACGCTGTACTGGAAGCCCGGCGTGTTGTGGTTCTTGCCGAACCACGACGTGGCATAGCCATTGTCGCGGAGGATCGTGCCGACCGTCGCGTTCTCCGGACCGATGATCGAGTCGTAGCCGGGGTAACCCGTCGACAGCTCCGTGATCACGCCGAACCCCACGGAGTGGTGGTTGCGGCCGGTGATCAGCGCGGCGCGCGAGGGCGAGCACAGCGCATGGGAGTTGAACTGCGTATAGCGCAGCCCCGCCTTCGCGATCCGGTCCATCGCCGGCGTCGGGATGACGCCTCCAAACGTGCCATAGACGCCATAGCCCTGGTCGTCGGTCATGATGAGCAGCACGTTGGGCGCGCCCTTGGGCGGGACGACGCGCGGCGGCCACCAAGGCTTGGAGTCCTTGGCGCTCTCCTTGATCACGCCGCCGAATTTCGGGGGCGGTGGCGGGAGTTGTTTCCCGTCGATCGTGATCGTGGCGCTGGGCGCACCCAACTGGCCGGTCACCTGCTGCGCCGCGGCCGGCGCGACGGCCAGCGTGGCGGCGAGCACAGACGCCGCGACCTCCGCGACGACACGTGGCTCTCTCGGTTCTCGTTTCATGCTCCGTGCTCCTTCGCCGAGGCGACGCAGACACGCGGATTCCGCGCCGCCTGCCTTCTGCCGCCCGATGCAGGGCGCATCAAGAGCTCGATCGGCAGTGCGTGGGCACCCCCGGCGAACCCAAGCATGGAGACCAAGGCGAGACGGTGGATGACCGTGCGAACGGACGTCATGGCGTGCTCTCCTCGCGGTTGCGATCGACGATGCGGTGTAGCCCCCCGAGCCCGCACGATCTTGCCATTCTGCGCCACAGCGACTTGACTTAGCCGTCTAGCCTCGTGAGACATCACGCTCGATGAGCGCCGCCATCCCGCTCGTGCGTGCCGCGTCGCTCCAAGTCGCCACCAGATTCCTCGAGCGCGCGGGCGCACCGGTCGACCGCCTGTTGGAGCGGGCAAAGCTCTCGCCGCGGGCGATCGAGAGCGCGGAAACGCTGGTTCCGTTCGCCGC
>JBKPCT010000316.1:0-7145 GCA_046727515.1 Actinomycetota bacterium
AGTAGCCGACGAGGTCGGCCTTCGTCAGTCCCCGTTCGGGGAAGAAGAGCTTGTCCGGGTTCGAGATCGTTACCTCGTGGCGGCCGACTCGCACACCACTACGTTACGGCCCTAGAAAGAGCGAGGCCCGCCTGGCTCAAGTTCCAGACGGGCGCCGCGAATGCCGGGAGGGGAAGTTCGAGGGGAGCCGGCAAATGCAGCATGCATCGAACTGGCGCCGATGCCATGCCCCTGAAGGGGGATTCGAGCATGGGGGAAACCATGTTTCCCTCATGAGCCCCCTTCGTCTCGGTTGCGCTCCTGCGGTTCGCTCTTCGCCTCCCGCCGGCGAAGCCCGACTCCGGCGGCCACCGTTCGTGCATCGCGGCGTGAACGGCTCGAATCAGCGGAGAAGGAGGGATTCGAACCCTCGAGGCAGGGATTCCCCCACCTAACGCCTTAGCAGGGCGCCGCCTTCAGCCACTCGGCCACTTCTCCGAACGCGAACAGGGTACCGCACCATTTTCGGCATTACGTTCGCGTTGACGAGCGGCTACCCTGTTCCGCTGGCCGTACGGCTCCGTGGAGGGGTGGCAGAGCGGTCGAATGCGGCGGTCTCGAAAACCGTTTCGGGCGGTTTCGTCCGACGAGGGTTCAAATCCCTCCCCCTCCGCTTGACTCGGCAAAAATTGACTGAATGCCTCTTGCCACGCCGGTGCAGTACGTGCAGATGCTCGATGCGGCGAGGGAGGGCGGTTACGCCCACGCCGCGGTCAACGTCAGTTCATCGACCACGCTAAATGCTGCTCTCGCAGGGTTCGCGGACGCGAGGTCCGACGGCATCATTCAGCTCACTCCGAGTGGAGCCGCCTTCGCTTCGGGTGGAGTCGGCGACGCCGAAGCGGGCGCACGAGCGATCGCTGCATTCGCGCGCGAGACGGCGGATCGCTACCCGGTCTTGATCGCGCTCCACACGGACCACTGCCCGTCCGAGCGCGTGGATGATTTCCTTCGACCGCTCCTCGAGGCATCCCTCGAGCGCGCGCGGCGGAAGGAACCGCCCGTGTTCCATTCGCACATGTTCGACGGTTCCTCGCTGCCGCTCCAGGACAACCTCGAACGTGCGGCCGACCTCCTCGAGATCTGCCGCGACGCCAACGTGATCATCGAAATCGAGATCGGCATCGTCGGCGGCGAGGAGGACGGGCTCGACGCGCGAGGCGTTGCGGACGATCGGCTCTACAGCACCCCCGAGGAGGCGTTAGCCGTCGTCGAGCGGCTCGGGACAGGCGAGCACGGCCGCTACCTGCTGGCTGCGACCTTCGGGAACGTCCACGGCGTCTACGCCTCGGTCAACGCAAAGCTGCGGCCCGAGATCCTCCGCGAGCTTCGCGACGCAGCGGTCCAGCGATTCGGCCCGCAAGCGGCATTCGACTTCGTCTTTCACGGCGGGAGCGGCTCGACCCCTGAACAGATCGCCGCGGCGATCGATTTCGGCGTTGTGAAGTTCAACCTCGACACCGACCTTCAGTTCGCATACACCCGCGCCGTCGCCGACCACGTCTTCCGCCACTACGACGACGTGCTGAAGACGGACGGCGCCACCGGCGAAAAGGCCGCCTACGACCCTCGCGCCTGGGGCCGGGCCGGCGAGGACTCGATGGCGAACCGGGTCGCGGATGCCTGCGCGATGCTCGGGTCGGGCGGTCGCACGCTCTTCGCCGGCATCGTTGCAGAACAAGACCCGCGCCCGTAGGCGCGGGTCTTGTCTTACCGGTGCGAGGGTTACTTCCCGTGGGGAACCGGGACCGCGCGCGGCTGCGGCTCATGCGGCTCGCGGGTCATGAGGCGCTCCAGCCAGCGAGGCAGGTACCAGTTGCGTTCGCCGAGGAGCGTCATGACCGCCGGGAGCAGCAGGCCGCGGACGAGGGTTGCGTCCAGGAGGATCGCGACCGCAAGCCCGACGCCGAGCTGCTTCATCGACGTGACCGAGAGCGTCGCGAAGGTCGCGAATACCGCGACCATCACGATCGCCGCGCTCGTGATCACTCCCGCCGAGTGGGTAATACCGCTGCGGATCGCTTGGCGAGTGTTCAGGCCGTGGTCATGACCCTCGCGGATCCGGCTGAGGATGAATACGTGATAGTCCATCGAGAGGCCGAAGAGGATCACGAACAGGAACAGCGGGAGCCAGGCAGCGATCGGCCCGTGCTGCACGCCGCCCACGTGGACGATCCCCCAGCCGCCCTGGAACACCGAGACCAGCACGCCATAGGCTGCACCGACCGAGAGAAGGTTCAGGGCGATCGCTGTCAGCGGGATAACGAGTGAGCGGAACGTCCAGAGCAGAAGCAGGAACGCAAGCCCGAGGATGAACGCGAACACGTAGGGCGTCCGCGAGCGCAGTTGGTGGTTGAAGTCGACTGACCTGGCGGTCGGCCCGGTCACGTAGGCGGTGCCCACCGTCCCGACGGTCTTCGGGACAACGGAGTTCCGAAGCGTCTGCAACGCGTTCTCCGAAGCGTTATTCGTCCCGTCGCCGACGAGCGGGATGCCGATCCGCGCGAGCGTATGGTCGGCGTTGACGTCGACCGTGAACGGCTCGTGCATCTGGCCGGTAGCCAACGCGTTGCGCTCGAGGCTCGCGACGGCAGCGCGAGCTTGGGCCGACTCGACGTTCTTCGCCGAGAGGACGACCTGTGCGGGGACCGGGTTCGCGCCGAAGGCGTTCTCGATCCGGTCGTAAGTCTTGATGATCGCGAGGTTCCGGGGCAGGTCCCCGACGCCCGGGGATGCAGTCTTGAGGTGCAGCGCCGGCACCGCGAGCAGGATCAGGAAGCCGGCCGCGAGTGCGATCGTCGCGATCGGGTACCTCAGCGCTGGTCCGACGATCGCGGCCCAGACACGGCTCTCGCCGCCGGCGCGCCGCCGCTCGATCTGCCGCCCGAGGAACGGGATGCGCCCCCGGTCCACCCGGTCGCCGAGCTTCGACAGGAGCGCCGGCAGAACAGTGAGCGAACCGAGCATCGCGACGGCAACGACGAGCGCAGTTGCCTCGGCCATGCCCACGAACGTGCCGAGGCCGGTCAGGAAGAGCGCAGTCATCGCCACGACCACCGTCAGCCCCGAGGTCAGGACAGCCTTCCCGGACGTCGCCGCCGCGACGGCCACCGCCTGCTGGTTCGAGACGCCGCCGGCACGCTCTTCACGGGCGCGGCGGAAATAGAAGAGCGAGTAGTCGACGCCGACCGCGAGGCCGATCAGCAGGATCATCGACTTCGCATCTGCGTCGATCGGCAGCGCGTGGCTCGTCAGGGCCACGAGACCGCCGGCGATCACGATCGCGCTCAGGGCGAGCGCGACCGGCAAGAGGGCCGCGACGAGCGCGGCGAACGCGAGCCAGAGAATCGAGAACGTCAGCGGGATCGAGATCCGCTCGGCCCGCGTGAAGTCCTTGCCGACCGTGTCGTTTAGAGCCTTCGTCGCGGACGCCGCTCCGAACTGCTCGATCCGAAGTCGCGGGTGTGCCTTCGCTACCCGCCCGACCGCGTCCACCACGGGCTGAACCCGCTTGTCGGCCGTTTTCGCTTTCCCCTTCATCGAGAAGAGGACCAACGCCGAGCGCCCGTCGCGGCTGATCTGGCCGCCGTTGCCGACCGTGAACGGGCTGCGGACTCGCATAACCTCGTGCGTAGCGAGGACCGCCGCCGCGACCTCACGCGCCGCCGCACGCCCTGCGGCCGAATCGATGCTGCCAGCGCCTCGCACCTGAATCAGAACCTGCTCGGCTGCCGGCTGATCGAAGCCGCCGCTCTCAAGCAGCCGCTCGGCCTTGGCGGAGTCGCCACTCGACTCGCCGGCGTTCGAGAGCATTTTCGCACCACTGCTCGCGGCGACCACCGCGACGAGCAGGAGCGCGATCCAGAAGAGGATCGCCTTCGCACGATGCTCGGAGCTCCAACGCCCAAGCCGCTCGGCGATCCCGGGATGATGGTGTCCATTGAGGGAGTTCATCGGAGTCTCCTTTCGAGATTCAGGACTACTCCGATCGTGCGACCACCCGAGGTTCGCGGCTACGGGGCGAATTCCGGGTCCGTTGCGGAAAACCCGTATGTGCTCAGGCGGGCGGCACCGTGAAGAAGAACGTCGTCCCGTGGCCCGGCTCCGACTCGAGCCAGAGCGCGCCGCCGTGTTGCTCGACGATCCGACGCGAGAGCGCCAGGCCGATACCGACGCCGTCGACCTCGCCGGCCGATGCACCCCGCCGGAACAGTTCGAAGACGCGCGCGTGCTCGACGGGGTCGATCCCGCGGCCGTTGTCACGGACGTAGAGAGCATCGTCGAGTGAGCCCAGCTCGATACGCAGCCGCTCGGGCGAGCGGTATCGGACGGCATTCGAAAGCAGGTTGTGGAAGACCACCCGCAGCTGCGTCGCGTCGGCTTCCACGCTCGGGAGCGGCAGCCTGATGACCTCGGCGCCGACCTGCTCGAGTTCGAGCGAAAGGTCGGCAAGCGCGTAGTCGGCGATCTCGTCCGTGGAGATGCGCCGCCGTGCCGGCTCGCCCACGGTGGCGTAGCGGAGGAGTCCGTCGATCGAGTCCTGGAGCCGTCGCGCCGACTCCAGTGCCGACTCGAGGAGCTCGCCGTGGTTAGCTGGCCCGGTCAGCCCCTGGGCGAGGCGGTGGACGACTGCGTGGAGCGGTTGCTGCAGCTCGTGGGCCGCGAGCTCCGCGAAGAGCCGAAGGTCGGCATTTGAACGAGCGAGCTCGATCGCTTGACGCGCCAACTCGTCCTCTGCGCGTTTCCTCAAGAGAACGGGCCCGAGCTGCGCGGCAATTGCGGTAAGGACGCTCGTCCACCGCTCGTCCTCCACTCGGCGGTGGTCGGCGAAGAAGCCGAGCACAGCCACCACCTCTCCCTCGGAGAGCACCGGTACCGCAACGCCTGCGGCGAAGCCCACTTTCCGCGCGCTGGAGATCCGGGGGCCTCTCCTCCGCGTCATGCCGACGTCGATCCAGTGTGCGCGCTTGTCCCGCCAGACCATTCCGGGCAATCCCTCCCCAGGCTCCATTGTCTGCGGTGAGCTCGCCTCGACGAAGAACTCCTCCATCTCGGGTGAAGCCGCCCACCAGCCGGGTCCCAGCTCGAGAACGGCGCATTCGCAATTCGGGATCCACATCTCGCCGGCGACCCAGCCCGCCTCGACGCAGACTTCGCGGATGACGGCGGCGATCGCGCTCTCGAAGTCCTCTGCAGACCCGATCCTCATCGTCACCGCCTGCAGCAGCCGTACCTCATCCTGCGTCCTCCGGAGCTCGGTCATGTCGCGGATCGCCACGACGGCGCCTGTCCCGCCCTCCATCGGAAATGGCGCCGAGGAGTAGGCGACCGGGATCATCGACCCATCGCGACGGAAGAACCAGTCGTCGTCGACGCGGACGCTTTCGCCAGTTGTTCGCGGCTTGAGGAGAGGGCATTCCTCGACCGGATACGGCGAGCCGTCTGGCCGACGGTAGTGCGTTGTGGCGTGGCTGTTTCGCCCCAGGAGCTCAGACTCGTCGTCGTACCCGAACAAGGCGACCGAGGCCGGGTTGACGAAGGCGAAGTTCCCGTCGTGGTCGACGATGTAGAGGCCGTCCGCGGCCTCTTCGGCGATCCGAAGCGGAACGTCGTCTCCGACAGCTGGTCGGTGCATTGAGGTCGGGCTGCTCGTTAGAGCGCGATTATTGCTCCGGCTAGGCGCCCTGGTCTAGCGTCTCTCCGGTGAATATCCGGGTGTTGCTGGTCGATGACCATGCCATCGTGCGTGCTGGTGTCCGGCTCGTTCTCGACGGCGCAGAAGGGATCGAGGTCATCGGCGAAGCAGGGACCGAGGAACGCGCGATTGTGCTCGCGCGCGCGCATCAGCCGAACGTCGTCGTCCTCGACGTGCTCCTGCCGGGGCGAGGGGGCATTGCCTTGATTCCCGAGTTGCTCGAAGTGTCGTCGACGAGCCGTGTTCTGATGCTCTCATCGAGCGCCGAGCCTGGAACGGTCGAGCGCGCACTCGCGGCTGGTGCGACGGGTTATTCGATCAAGCGCGCGACAGACACAGATCTCATCGCAGCGGTGCAGACGGTCGCCTCGGGATCGCCGTACGTTCATCCGGAGCTGGGTGCGGCGCTCGCGGCGGGTCGCAAGCCGTCGGGTCCACTCTCGCCGCGCGAGCTCGATGTCTTGCGCCTCATCGCCCTCGGCCACACGAATCAAGAGATCGCGAAGGAGCTGGTGATTTCAACTCGAACGACGGAAATGCATCGCGCGAGCATCATGCGGAAGCTCCACTTCGAGACGCGCGCGCAGCTCGTCAACTACGCCCTCGCGAACGGCCTGATCGGTCCCTCGTAGCACCCTCGGTTTCCCCGCAATGGACCCGGGCTCCGCCCCGTAGTCGCCATTCATCCACAGGCGCACGATCAGAGAGCATACGAAGGAGGCTCGGAATGAACGCAATGGCTCACGATTCTTGGTTCGATCTCTCACCGTACGAATCTGAAGAGGACACCCCCGAACTGAGTCTGCGCGATGAGGCGGCGCTGGTCGCCGTCATCAGCGTTGCGATCCCCGTCCTGGTTGCGACGATCGTCCTGCAGGTCGCCCACCACGCTCTGATCTTGCTCTGGGCGATATTCGGCTTGCCGTCGATTCGCCTGACCAGGCGACTGCATCAGTCGCCGCGGAGAGAGTCGAGAACGTGGGCACGAGCCTAACCTGGCTAGGAAGCGGTGCGGGGGCGGAATGGTCGCTTAGCAGGGGAAAGGGAACGGAGGACGAGTTCGCTTGTAATTCCGTAGCGCTCGCCAAACTTCTGCGCCTCCTCGAGCTGCACCGGATCGGGCAGGGACCGATTGGCCTCGTCAGCCACCTCCGGCAACCCGCCTTCCGGAGGACCTCAACGATCTCCTCCCTCCGGAACTCCATTGATCCAATCTATCGGGCGTTCTATCGCTCGGTAGCCGTAGATGGCGAAGGCGAGCGGCGCGCTCCGAGCCCGCTCCCGTTCGCTACGTTCATGTCGCTGCGGCAGGAGGTGCGCAATCGCCCATCTGACGCAGCTTCCGGAGCCGGGGAACGCTCGAGCGTTGACCCCTCCCGAGCGGCGTTCACGGAGCCTCATCCGTCGGACG
>JBKPCT010000317.1:0-5979 GCA_046727515.1 Actinomycetota bacterium
ACCACCGACCTCTTCGCCGCGCTCCAGCGCACGATCCCGAACGCCCACGCCGAGACCATCGACGGCCTCGACCACCTCGCCCCCCACCAGAACCCACCAGACCTCGCAGACCGCGTACGGCGCTACCTGACAGCCGGCAGATGAGAACAGCCACCGGAAACAAGCTGCCACGATGAGGAAGGTCAGAGCCAAGGCGACAAGACCGTCGGTCTAACTCCAAGGGCACTTCGCCTCGGCGCCCGAACCCGAGTCTGCACGGGCTGTTCACGAATACAAAGTCGCGCGCACAGTTCGGCTCAGTGCATGATTGTCAGTTGGATGCGGCCGGAGAGTCGCGGGCGCGCGGAAAGGAGTGGCGGGTTCGGCGTGCTCAAAGGGAGACGCCGTTGGCGCCGGACAGGGGGGAAGTGATGACCGGGTTGGTACGTGTTTTTCGAGCCATCGTCGTGCTCGGGACGGTCGCCGTTGTTGCTGTCTCGAACGCTGCGGCTGCGGGTGAGTCGGAGAAGGGCTCGTCGACGCGAGTCGTCGGCTATTTCACCGAGTGGGGATCTATGGGCGCGGGTACAGGGTGAAGGACGTGGCGACGAGCGGTTCCGCCGCCAGGCTCGACGTTCTCGACTACGCGTTCGCGAAGGTGGCTCCCGATGCCGCCGGTGACGTCGTCTGCCAGCTCGCCGACGAGTGGGCCGACTACCAGACGCCGTGGACCGCCAAGCAGTCGGTTACCGGAGAGGAAGTGACCTGGCCTCGGCCGCTGCTCGGCAACTTCCAGCAGCTCCAGGCGCTGAAGGCGCTGTACCCGAGCCTGAAGGTCGTGATCTCGCTCGGCGGGTGGACGCAGTCGAGGTACTTCTCCGACGCGGCGCTCACCGCGGCGTCACGCCGGAAGTTCGTATCTTCCTGCGTCGACCTCTTCCTCAAGGGCGATCTGCCGGATCCAGGTTGGGGCGGGATGGGCGGCCCGGGGGCGGCCGCCGGCATCTTCGACGGCATCGATCTCGACTGGGAGTGGCCGGGGTCGGAAGGAAACGCAGGCAACATCATCCGGCCCGAGGACAAGCAGAACTTCACCAAGCTGCTCGAGGAGTTCCGGAACCAGCTCGACGCCTACGGTCAGATGGTGGGCAAGCGCTACCTGCTGACGTCATTCCTGCCGGCGGCGCCTACGAAGATCGACGCCGGCTTCGAGGTCGACAAGATCTTCTCCCCGCTTGATTTCGGAACGGTTCAGGGCTACGACCTGCACGGCGCGTGGGAGTCGAGGACGAATCACCAGTCGAATCTGTACACGTCCAAGGACGACCCCGCCCTTCCGACCTTCTCGGTCGACGACACGGTGCACGCGTACCTCGACCGGGGCGCACCCGCGGGCAAGCTCGTGGTCGGCGTGCCGTTCTACTCGCGCGGCTGGACCGGCGTCGCGGCGACGAACAGGGGCCTGTACCAGCTTGCGTCGGGGCCGGCCCCGGGCGTCTGGGAGAGCGGGGTCAACGACTACGAGGTGACGAAAGGTCTGCTCGGCAGCGGCTTCACCCGCTACTGGGACGGCAAGGCGTTCGCTGCCTGGCTGTTCGACGGGACGACCTTCTGGACATTCGACGATCCCATCGTGTTGAAGCACAAGGCGCACTACGTGCTCGGGCACGATCTCGGCGGGATCATGTTCTGGGAGCTCAGCGGCGACACGCCGGACGGTGAGCTGGTCGAGGCTCTCGCCCAGGGCCTGTCGCATGGAGTCCGACGCCGATGAGACGAGACGCGGCGGCGAGCGGTGAAGCCTAGTTCGAGCATGCCCGAGCCGCCGAGCGGTACCGTCACCTTTCTCTTCACTGACATCGAGCAATCCACGCTCTTGCTCGCCGAGCTCGGTGCCGACGCCTATGGACGGGCCCTCGAGGAGCACCGCAAGCGGCTGCGCGAGGCCTTCCGAGCAGGATACGAAGTCGACACGCCGGGCGACTCGCTCTTCTACGCCTTCGAGCGCGCCGACGACGCCATTCGCGCTGCCGCCGCTGGGCAGCGCGCTCTCGATGAACTTCCGATTCATGTTCGGATGGGCATCCACACCGGACAGCCGGCGATTGTCGGCGGTCGTTACGTCGGCCTTGACGTGCACCGGGCGGCTCGCATCTGCGCCGCGGCACACGGTAGTCAGATCGTGCTCTCGCAGACGACGCGCGATCTCGCAAACGTCGAAACGCGCGACCTCGGAGAGCATCGCCTCAAGGACCTGACGCAGCCGCAGCGACTCCACCAGCTCCTCGCACCCGGCCTGAAGACCGAGTTCGCGCCGCTGCGCACCCTCGAAAACCGACCCACGAATCTCCCCGCGCAGACGACGCCGCTCATCGGGCGCACCGCCGAGCTCGACGCGCTCCGCACGTTGCTCGCCGACGACGACATACGCCTCGTGACGCTCACGGGGCCGGGGGGGTCGGGCAAGACCCGCCTCGCACTCCACGCGGCGGCAGAAGCTGTCGAGCACTTCCCGAATGGCGTCTGGCTCGTCTCGCTCGAGGCAGTCCGTGAGGCGGCACTGCTACTGCCGACGATCGCACAGACACTCGGGCTGTTCGAGTCGGGCAACCGGCCGCTGGCGGCGGCGATTGCGGAACATCTCGCCGGTCGGCGGGTGCTCCTCGTGTTGGACAACTTCGAGCAGCTGCTTGACGCGGCGCGCACGGTCAGCGATCTGCTCGACGGCTCGCCGGGCGTGCAGGTCCTCGTCACGAGTCGCGCGCGGCTTCGCATTGGAGCCGAGCACGCCTTTCCGGTTCTCCCACTGGGGTTGCCGGATCCGCGCTCCCTTCCAGCGCCCGATGCGCTCTCACAGTACGACGCCGTTGCGCTCTTCCTCGAGCGGTCGCGGGCCGTGGCTGCGGGCTTCGCGGTGACAGAGGAAAACGCTCCGGCAATCGCAGAGCTTTGCGTGCGGCTAGACGGCCTGCCTCTCGCGATCGAGCTTGCCGCCGCACGGGTGAAGCTGCTGCCGCCGCAGGCGCTCCTCGCGCGCCTCGGCCAACGGCTCGATCTCCTTCGTGGCGGGGCGCGCGACCGCCCCGAGCGGCAGCAAACGCTTCGCGCCACGCTCGATTGGAGCTTCGATCTGCTGGACGCAGATCAGAAGCGCCTCTTCACGAGAGTGAGCGTCTTCGCCGGCGGGTTCCGCCTCGACTCGGCCGCAGGGGTCTGTGATGCCGATCTCGATTCCGTCGAGGTCCTGCTCGAGAACAGCCTGCTGCGCTCGGAGGAGCGACCTGACGGCGAGCCTCGATTCTTCATGCTCGAGACGATTCGAGACTACGGACGAGAGCGGCTCGAGGAAGAGGGAGTCGCGGACGATCTGCGCGAACGGCACGCGCGCTGGTACGCAGAGTGGCTCGAGCGCCGGACGAACGAACGGCTGGCGGGAAGGTTGACCGGCGAATGGGAGCCCGAGGACGAAGAGCAGGACAACATCCGCGCCGCGCTCGCGTGGGCCCGCGACCGCGGAGAGGTCGGCCTCGAGCTGCAGTTCGCGGGCTCCGCAGGACTCGTCTACTGGCCGAACCGCGGGCATCTGACCGAGGGACGTCGATGGCTCGATGACGTGCTGACCCGTTCGCACGACGCCGACCAAGGCCTGCGAGCGCGCGGGCTGGTCGCCGCAGCGCAGCACGCATGGCGTCAAGGAGACTACGACAGCTGCGAGAAACTCGCAGCCGAGGCTCAGACGGTGTTGGAGCACCTCGAGGACCGGCCCTCGCTCGCGGTGGCGCTGATGGCACGAGGCATCGCGGCCGAATCCCGCGGTGATCTCGAGGCCGAGCAGAAGCACTACGACACGGCGGAGCGAATCTTCCGCGAGCTCGGCCACACCGAGGCGCTCAGCACGATCCTCAACAACCGCGGGTACGCCGATATCACCATGGGGAACTTCGAGTCGGCCGAGCGGCGCCTACGGGAGGTCGCAGACTCAGCCACCGGCGACGTGGGCCGCGTTGCAGCGGCGAACCACGGCCTCGCCCTGGCGCTACTCGGTCGGCTGGACGAGGCCGAAGCGCGCTTTGCCGAGATCTTCCACCAGGCCGTCACGGCGCCTCGATCCACGGAAGCCCTGCTCTACGCGTTCGAGGGTCTGGCGCTCGTCGCGGGCAGTCGCGCGGAGGATCCGCGTGCGGCGCAACTCTGGGGCGTGTCTGCCGCGATCCGGGAAGCGACCGGCTACGTGCTCGCGACGGCCGAGCAGCGCTTCCACAACGAGCTCGAGCCCGAGGTTCGTGGACGTCTGGGCGAAGCCGAATTCGACCGCGCGTGGCACGTAGGCCGACAGCTCTCGTTTGAGCAGGCGACCGCCCTCGCACTGCGCCGGTCGTAGGTCGCCCGAACCCGAGCCGATCACCTCCGCCCACCCTCTTGTCGGGTCGCTCCTCCGGCTTGCTGCGACCATCGTCGGCGTCAACCCTCGGCGGGAAGGACTCGCCTGTTCGTACCCGAGCGGATTAGGATCACTGCGTGTCACTGGCGTTCGCCGAAGTGGCTGAGGATGCGCTTCGGATTCTCGTTTCGCTCTGCCGTTTGCCGAGTGTGTCGTCGGAGGGGCAGGCCTTGGAGGAGACGGCCGGGCTCGTCGAGGAGTTGCTCGGCGAAGCGGGGTTCGAGACTCGCAGGCTGCGGGTGGACGGTAGTCCCACTGCGGTGTTCGGCGAGCAGCAGGGTCGAAGCGACTACACGCTGCTCCTGTACAACCACTACGACGTTCAGCCGGCTGACCCGATCGAGCTCTGGGAGTCGCCCCCGTTTGAACCGACGTTACGCGACGGAAAGCTCTTTGCGCGTGGGGCTGCCGACAATAAAGGAGAGCTGGCTGTTCGTCTCGCGGTAGTTCGAGCGCTGTGTGGGCAGCCGGGAGGACTGCCGATCGGCGTTCGCTGGATCATCGAGGGCGAGGAGGAGATGTTGAGTCCGCACTTCGACGAGATCGTTCGGCAGCACGCGGACTTGCTGCGTGCCGATGGGTGCTTGTGGGAAGGAGCACCCGCGCTCTCCGGCGACGGCAGACCGACGATCGGCCTCGGATTCAAGGGTTCATTGGCGGTGAAGCTGGAGGTACGGCTCTTGAAAAGTGATGCACATTCGGCGGTGGCGGCGGTCGCACGGAGTGCTCCCTGGCGGCTCGTGCAGGCACTCGCCAGCCTGCGCGACCGCGGGGGCGCTGTTCGGATCCGTGGCTTTTACGACCAGGTCCGAGGACCGACAGAGGCCGAGCGGCGGGCGATCGAGCAGCAGAGCGACTCGATGGAGCAGGACGTCCGCGCAGGCGTCGGGGACGAGGGGCTGCTTGAAGGCCTCGGCGGAGCGGCTTTCAGGGAGAGAATCTCGTTCGCGCCGACCTGCAACATCGCCGGGATCGAAAGCGGCTATGCCGGGCCGGGCATGAAGAGTGTGCTTCCGGCAGCAGCATCGGCTCGGATCGACTTCAGGCTCGTGCCAGACCAGACCCCCGAAGACACTCTCGATCTCCTCCACCACCATCTGAAGGAGGTGGGATTCGAGGACGTCCAAATCACCGTTCTCGGCACGGCCGAAGCGGCCGGGACTCCGATCGACCACCCCTTCGTCCAGCGGGTGATCAGGGTCGCCGAGCGAGTCAGCGGTGCTCAGGCATCGATCATTCCCAGCATTGGTGGATCTCTGCCGATCATCGCTTCGCTGCAGCGCCACCTGAACACGCCGGGACTGTCGGCTCCCGGGAACCCCTTCTACTTCGGTGCGAAGGTGCACGCACCGAACGAGAACGTGCGCGTGGACGATGTCCGGCAGGCGGTGCTGTTCACCTCGGCGCTCCTCGAAGACCTCTCTTCGTCTTGATCCAGAGCCCCTTCACCCCCGAACCGACGCGATACACCAGGCGGCTCCGAGCAGGGGAGCGTCGTCGAGCTGCTCGGCGACGGTCACCGTCTCGAGGGTCTCGACCGGTTCGAGCTCTGCGCGCAG
>JBKPCT010000318.1:0-18571 GCA_046727515.1 Actinomycetota bacterium
GCCGGCCGTGTGGCAGGCGGCGATGATCGCCCGGGCGGCGCGGTCGGCGGCTGCGAGCACTCGCCGGCAGTCGGCGAGAAACACCGCTCCCTCGGGGGTGAGCGTGACCCGGCGCGGGCTGCGCTCGAGCAGGGTGACGCCGAGCAGGCGCTCGAGCGCCTTGACCTGCTGGCTGACCGCCTGCTGGGCGACGTGCAGCTCGCGCGCGGCGCCGGTGAAGCTGCCGCGGTCGGCGACGGCGGCGAAGTAGCGCATCTGGCGCAGGTCGGGCGTCGCCACAGCCGCGAGTGTACGACCGGGACGGCGCCGTGGCGACAAGCGGCCCTTGTCGCCGCACAACAACTCGCGCTTGTTCATCCCACCGCACGGCGCCTACGGTCAGAACGTGGTTCGTCGTTAGCCGCTGCAGCGCCTTGCCTTCGCCCGCCACGCCGACGCAGCCGATCCGCTGGCTCGTGCTGCTCATACGGGCGGCGCCGCGTAATCCTCGCTTCCGAGGATGTGGAGCGAGACGTACGGCTCGTCGCCGACCACCCAGCTGTCGTGGCCCGGCGGGACGTAGAAGAAATCGCCCGCCCTCATCAACTGCTCAGTGCCGTCATCCATCTTCGCGATCGCCTGCCCGCTGAGCACTAACCCGACGTGCTCCACCTCGCAGGATGCGGCATCGACCATCGGGCCGACGTGCCGAGACCAGCGCCAGCCCGGTTCGTACGTCGCCCGTCCGATCGTTGCGGGCCCGACGCGGTAGAGCTCGAAGCGTCCCTTTTCGAACCGCCGCACCTCGGTGGGCCGGTCGAGATTGACGAGCGTGAGTGTCATGGTGGCCTCTCCTTTCGACTCGATTCGATAGCATACCGTCTCGCATACAAGTTGGTGCGCCAAGTGGATGGTCTCCAATTTCGGACGGCGAAGCCAGCTCCTCCGTCTACGATCGCGGACGTGGAGGAGGCCCGGGCACGAACACCTTCCGCGTCATCGGGCACGAAGCTCTCGACAGACACCTACGAGCGTCTTCGCGCAGCCATCGTCCGCGGCGAGTTCCGTCCGAACGAGCGCCTGGTCGAGGCGGAGCTCGCGACCCGATTCGCCGTCAGCCGGACGCCGATCCGCGAGAGCATCCAGCGTCTCGCGGCCGAGGGTCTCGTTGCGAATCGGCGCCGGGGCTGGGTGGTGCGTGAGCACACCGCCGACGAGATTCGAGAGCTCTACGAACTCCGCGCGGCGCTCGAGGGTTTCGCCGCTCATCTCGCGGCCGAGCGTGCCAGCGATGAGCAGCTCGCTCGAATCGCGGCCCTAAACGCGCAGAACCCCGGCCTCCTCCGCGGCCCGCGTACACGCGTCGTCGAGGTCAACGACGAGTTTCACCGGGCGTTGATCGCCGCTGCCGGCAATGGCCGCCTGGCCGAGACGATCCGCCAGAGCCGCGAGCACTTCTTCAATTACCGCATACAGGAGCTCTACACGACCGAGGAGGTCGAGGAAGCACTGGCCGCGCACAAGCGGATTTCCGACGCCTTGCTTCGCCGAGACGGCGAGGCCGCGGAGCGGGCCGCGCGCGAGCACATCCTGACCGGGCTCGCTGTCATCCTGGCCAAGCTTCGATGAACGCCGTGATCCGGACGGCCTTTCCGACTACGGCCATCGACGAGGCACGCGCGGGTCGGGAAAGATCCGGCCGAGGGGCCTCCGGATCCAGCAGAGGAGCCTGTTGGCGGCCGTCGCGAGCGGTGTGAGCCGCAGACTGCGCAGGATCCAGGCCAACCACCTGGTGGCCGGGATGTACTCGAGGAGACGAATCGCCGCCGGGCCGTGCATCATCCGCACGCCGCTCGGCTCGACGAGCTGCCACGACTCACTGACCTCCGCCTGGGGGATACGCGCCGCATAGGGCGCGGCCGCTTCGTCGTCGCGGCTCAAGAGCGCGAGTCGCTCCGCGCGGTCCAGCCTGGCGACGAGCCTCGCCGCCGCGCGACAGAACGGTCAACCGCCGTCGAACAGCAAGAGTGGCCGGCGAGGCGGCGGGACGTCCCCGAGCCACGACGGATCGAAGACGAAGCGGTCCATGAGTCCGCACAGTATCGACGCGATCCACCTCGCCACCGCGCTCGGCAGCGACCTCGCCCGCATCGTCACCCACGATGAGCAGCTGCGCGCTGCCGCCATGACACGACGGGCGAGCTGAGGGCCCCAGAGGGGCCCTCAGCTCATTCGGGAGGTCTCGCCGAGGGATCAGTTCAGGCCGCCGACTCGAGGGCCGGAACGGCGCCGTCGATCTGGGTCGTCCGCTTGCGGCGCAGGATGAGCGCGGCGGTGGCCGGCGCGAGGAGCGCGATCGCTCCGCAGACCCAGAAGGCCCAGTGGAAGCCGCCGGTGAGGGCCGCGTTTGCTGGATGGCCGCTGCTGAGCAGCGCCTTCAGGTGGGTGGCGGCGACGGTGGAGGCGATCGCGACCCCGATTGCACCGCCGAGCTGCTGGGAGGTATTGAGCAGCCCAGAAGCAAGGCCGGCCTCCCTCTCGCCGACACCGGCGAGGCCGGCGATCGAGACGGGGATGAAGCTGAAGGCGCCGCCGGCTCCCGCGACGAAGAACGGGCCGGCGAGCGAGCCCCAGAAGTGGCCGTTCACCGGCACTTGCGTTGCCCACAGGATGCTTCCGCCGATCAGGGCCATGCCCGCTGCCATCACCGGGCCGGGCGAGATGCGGGTGACGAGCTTCTGGGAAAGCCCCGCCAGTGCGAGCGAGGTGAGCGAAGTCGCCAGCCAGGCGATGCCGGTCTGCACCGCCGAGTAGCCGAGCACCTGCTGCATGTACAGCGTGCCGACGAAGACAAAGCCGAAGAAGCTGCCGCCGAGCAGCAGCCCGACCGCGTTTGCTGCCGCCACCGTCCGCGTCCGGAAGATCCGAAGCGGCATCAGCGGCGCCTCGACCCGCGTCTCGACCACCAGGAACGCGGCCAGCAGTGCGGCCGAGGCGGCGAGCAGTGCCACCGTGCGAGTCGAGGACCAGCCGACCTCCGGAGCGTTCGAGATCGCGTAAACGAGCGCGAGCAGCCCGCCGGTCACGGTGAGCGCGCCGAGCGGATCGAACCGGCGCCGTACCGCTTCCAGGCGGCTCTCGGGGACGATCCGCCGGGCGAGCAGCAGCGCCGCCACTCCGATCGGGACGTTGAGGAAGAAGATGTACTGCCAACCGACGTAGCGGGTGACAAGCCCACCCGCGATCAGACCGACCGTGGCGCCCAGGGCGCCGATGCCGCCCCAGATACCGAGTGCCTTGTTGCGCTCGGCGCCCTCCGTGAACATGTTCATCACGATCGAGAGCGCCGCCGGCAATACGACCGCCGCGCCCAGGCCCTGCAGCCCGCGCATCGCGATCAGGAAGCCGTCGCTCGTCGCAAGACCCGCGCCCAGAGACGCGGCCGTGAAGAGCGCGAGTCCGGTCATTACGATCCGCCGCCGGCCGAGCAGATCTGCGGCACGGCCGCCCAGGAGCAGGAAGCCGCCAAAGGTCAGCGCGTAGGCGGTCACCACCCACTGCAGGTTCGACTCCGAGAAGTGCAGCTCGCGCCCGATCGTCGGGAGCGCAACGTTGACGATCGTCAGATCAATGATCGTCATGAAGTAGGACACCGCCAGTACGGCGAAGGCCCGCCAGCGGTGAATCTCTGTCTCTGCTGCCGTGTTCATCGCGACTCCTTTGGGTTTGTCTTCGAAGCGGGGCGACGTTTCGCCGTCTGCCTGTAGTGACCCGGCGAGGCAAAGGGATCCATCGTCTGCACGTGAGCGCGTCCACGGATGGCGCGCGAGACGTGCGCGTGGAGGGCTGCGATCGAGACGCGGTCGCCGCCGCTCGCAGCGTCGATGGATTTCGCCTCTCGGCGGGGTCTTGACAGGTATGGACGCGATTCGTTCGGTCCCACAGCAGGTTGTGCATCTCGAGCTCCACACCGCTGATCGGGTAGCTGCGGGCGCCTTCTATGCGCGGCTGCTCGGCTGGAAGCCGGAGCCGATCGAGACGCTGTCCGGCTCGTATCTCGCTCTCGATCTCGGGGGCCGGATCGACGGCGGGATCGTCGAGTGCGGGATCCGGCGGCCGGTCTGGCTTCCCTACGTCGAGGTCGACCGGATCGAGGAGTCCACCGCTCGCGCCAGGGGCCTCGGGGCGCGGGTGCTTTTGGAGCCGCGCGAGGGCCCAGCGGGATGGCGTAGCGTAGTCTCGACACCGGAGGCAGGCGAGATCGCGTTCTGGCAGGCGAAGCGATGACCTCGAGCCGCGAGAGCGACGCCGCGACAGCAGGCAGCGGGATCCCGCGCGAGGGGGAGCTTCTGCACGCAGCCCGTGGCGGCGATCAGCACGCGTTCGCCGTGCTCGTCGAGCCATACCGCCGCCAGCTCCAGGCGCACTGCTACCGCATGCTCGGCTCCTACGCGGATGCCGAGGACGCACTCCAGGAGACGCTCCTGCGCGCCTGGCGCGGACTGGCGCGCTTCGAGGAACGAAGTTCGCTTCGTTCCTGGCTGTATCGCATCGCTACGAACAGATGCTTGAGCGCGATCGAGCGACGGCCGAAGCGGGTGCTGCCGATCGATTACGCGCCCGCCGCCGACCCACACGACGGACTCGCCGATCCGGTGAGCGACCCTGTCTGGCTCGAGCCGTACCCGGACATCGAGCTCGGTCTCGAGGGGCCGGCGGGGCCGGAAGCGCGATACGAGCAGCGTGAGGCGGTCGAGCTCGCCTTCATCGCAGCGCTGCAGTACCTACCGGCCCGACAGCGGGCGGTGCTGATCCTCCGTGACGTGCTCGGCTTCTCCGCGCGAGAGACCGCGGACATGCTCGAAACGACGCCGGTGTCGGTCGACAGCGCTCTGCAGCGCGCGCACAAGACGGTGGACGATCGGCTGCCGCGCGAAAGTCAGCAGCAGACGCTTCGCCTCCTTGGCGACGACCAGCTGAGCCAGCTCGTCGAGCGCTACGTCGCCGCCTGGGAGCGAAACGACGTCGACGCCGTCGTCTCGATGCTTGCCGAGGACGCCAGGATCGTGATGCCGCCGCTGCCGAGTTGGTACAGCGGCCGCGAGCAGGTCGCCGCTTTCCTGCGCGACTACCCGCTGCGCAGTGTCAGGCGCTGGAAGATGGTTCCTACCTCAGCAAGCGGCCAACCAGCGCTTGCGACGTACGAATGGGACGAGCAGACCGGCGCGTTCACACCCCACAGCATCAGCGTTCTCACCCTGCGCGGCAGCCAGATCGAGGAGATCATGGCATTCCTCGATCCGAAGCTGGTCGAGCCCTTCGCTCTGCCAGCCCGGCTGCCGGCCTGACGAACAAAGACCGAGCACCCGCGGCCGAACGCGCTCGAGGGGTCTCATATCGCGGCATCAGATCTCCACCCTTGCGACGTCGCGATGGGGTGCGTGCTTCCCGATGATCGGTCCCGCTCGGTCGGGATGCGAGCGATGGATTTGCGGGGCCGGCCCGGGTCTCAATTGATGTCAGTCCAACCCGGACAGAGAAAAGGAGAACCAAAATGGGAAAGATCGTGATCAGCGAGAACGTGTCGCTCGACGGAGTCATCGAAGACCCGGCCGGCGACGAGGGCTTCAGGCGCGGCGGCTGGGTCGGCCTGATCAAGGACCGCCCAGAGCTCGGCAAGCTCGCGCTCGACGAGGCGCTGGGCGCCGAGGCGCTGCTGCTGGGTCGGCGGAGCTACGAGTGGTTGGCCGCGCGGTGGCCATCCCGGAGTGGTGAGTTGGCGGACAGGTTGAACAGCCTGCCCAAGTACGTCGTGTCCTCGACCCTCCAAGATCCCGAATGGAACAACTCGACGGTACTGAAGGGCGAGGTGGTGAACGAGGTCGCGAAGCTGAAGCAGAAGCTAAACGGGGAAATCGTCGTCGCCGGTAGCTTCCGGCTCCTGCGCACGCTGCTGGAGCACGACCTCGTCGACGAGCTGCGGCTGAAGATCTACCCGGTCGTGCTCGGGGCCGGCGAGCGCCTCTTCGGCGAGACCAGCGACAAGAAGCCCATGCGCCTCGTCGACATCCAGACCCTCGGTGACGATATCGCCTACGTCACCTACGAGCCCGTCCGAGACTCCTGACAGGAGCTGGGCTCAGCTTGCGAAGCACCTCCTCGGCACGGCTCACCGCAGTTCCTGGATACGGATCAGGTTGCCCGCGGGATCGCGGAAGGCGCAGTCGCGGATCCCGTACGGTTGGTCGATCGGCTCCTGGACGACCTCGGCGTCTCCCGCCTGCAGCCGCAGGCGAGCCGGAACTGGCGGCTGAGGTGCCCGGCCGACATGTGCGCGCCGCGGGCGAGCGCCTCGACGTCCAGCGGCAGCGCGTACTCTCGGTCGATCCGGTCACGGACGCGGCGCAGCCTCACGAGGTCGCGCAGGTGCTGCTCCGCGGCGGGTCTCCTGGTCACCTGCGAGATCGTGCCACGTGGCAGGGACGGGCGGTCCACCGCTGACGCGTGAGCGCTGGCCCGGAACCAGGCGAGCACTCCACAGCTGCCGAGCGCAGTCGCATCCGGCATCGTCAAGTGGCTCAGCGACGCAGGTCGATGACGCGCGATTCGGCAAGAATGCGCGTTTGCCCGCCTACACGGTGAACCAGAACGCGGTCAGGCACGCAAAGCGGCTGATCGACGCGCGCCGGTATGTGCTCCGCTCGCGCTGGCAGGACGTGCAGCCGCGCGCACGGGAGCAGAACGCCTTCCTGAAGACACACTCCTGGGACGAGTACGCCGCCTGGCATCTCGGCCTCACCGAGGGCGCGGCCGAGGAGACGAAGGCGCATTACGCGTTCGTCTACGGCGATTTCCGCCGTCTGCACCGGATGGGGCTGATCGCCTGCTACTACCGTGCCGCAGAGTGGCGGCACAAGGAGATCGAGCTCGCAGCACACGAGCTCCTGCAGTACCTCGACCGAAAGACCGGCTGACGACGCGGCGGCGCTGCGCGCCCGGCCGGGCTCTGGCATTTGCGAGTTCCCTCGAGGACAATCAACACGTGCTTGGGTGGGCGGGCGGCGACGCTACTTTCGCCGGAACGTGATCGCGAGGTCGTCAGCCCACGTTGAGTCGTCGCGGGACAACTTCCAGAGGCCCTCGATCGTGTTGCCGTCGGCGTTGAGTTCCCCGTTGAACTTCTGCGAGAACCCCGGCGAATGTCGCCACATCCTCCAAACGCCGTCGCTCAGGCTCACCTCGTAGATCCGGTGGACGCCGCGGGAGTCGAAGTAGTTCATCGACAGGCCATCCTCGTCGGCGCCGAACACGATCAGCGAATCCGGGAACTCCGGGTGATCTGTGCGCGAGCGCTGGAGGAGGAACCGCTCGCCCTCGAGCCACTCGAACTCAGCCGTCCCGTGGACGACCGTGGAGGGAAACATGGGATGCGTCGCCTCGATCTCCCACGTGCCGCGGAGGGCGTCGAACGGCTCGAGCCTCGGGTCGATCGGCATTTGCGGTTACAAAGCGTACGCGCAGGCGGTGTGGCGAAACGGCCTCGTCTGCTTTCTGGAGCATGTCCGCGGGTCGCCCCAGAAGGCGCTCGTACCAGCGGCGCGCCGCTAGGCGCCACGCGCCACCGATGCAGGCCGAGCGATTCAGGCGTGGATGGCCGACCGTCGCGTTGGCTGGAGCCTGAGCACCTCCTCGTCGCCGGCAAGATACGCGGCAAGCCCCTGAGAAGCGTCCCGCCAGACGGACGACCGTTCAAGCGCCCGGACGCGCAGCACGCGATCGGCCTCGTCTTCGAACATCGACATCCAGACGAAGACGACCCTGTCCTCGCGAACGGGCAACGCCGGGTACGTGTTCTCGCTGCGATCGGTTATGAAGGTCGCGAGCACGGCGATTCCTTCGCTTCGGAGCGCCGGCTCGAACACGCGCCGGAAGAGCAGCGGTACCTCGTCTGCGCCGGCTTGGGCGAGCGGCCAGATGCTGATCGCGAACACTCCGTGTGCCTCCGACGTGGCTCCGGGCGAGGGCCGAGTGGAGAGGTCGAGGTCTAGCGGTGAGGCCGGTCGCAGGAGCAAGACGTTGTCGGAGTCGACCATTGTCGCGTTGGCCGCGCGCCCATGCTGCTTCCAAACGGGCCCGCCGTAGAACGACTCGAGCGCCTCCTTGCGCGTCTCCATGTCGGCGAAGCCACGCATCCAAACGAAGCTGTCACGGTCGTCCAGATCGCGGAACTGGCCGAGGACGCACATTCCGACCGCCTCCTGCGTTTCGACGAACTCCTGGTCGAACAGCTCGATCAGCGTGTCCCGCTGACCAGCTTTCAGTGCGTAGCGTCGAAGCTCGACGATCTGGCAGGAATCAGGGCTCATCATCGGCGTCTGGGTCGTTAACCGGACACCATCCTGACACCGAAGCTCGCCGTCAACTCCTCGGGGCTCGATGTCCGGCAAGCGCCAAATCGTTCGAGCCTAGGGCACGCGTCCTGACAAGCGTCGGCGTCGAACGTCGTGCGCGGCTTACGCTTCCTGTGTGCGCGCAGCTCGGCGCGGGCGCGCATGAGATGACGCTGCCGGGAGCGCCGATCGACGTGGTCGACGAGCAGACAGGTTCAAGGTTGAGCGCGCGTGTCCCCTCGCGGCCTTCGTGTTCGTCGTCAGGACGACGCCAAACCTCTAGAAAGGAGGAGGACGATGAAGTACGCGTTGCTGATCTACCCGGGAATGACGATCGAGGAGCGCGAACGGCTCCCCGAGGACGAGCAGCGCTCGATCCTGCATGAATACGTCGCCCTCACGCAGGAGCCCGGCGTGTACGGCGCCGAGCAGCTGCAGCCACCCGAGAGCGCGACCACGGTGCGCGTGGAGAACGGGACGACACTGACGACGGACGGCCCCTTCGCAGACACGAAGGAGATTCTCGGCGGGGTCTACCTGCTCGAGGCGGACGACCTCGACAGGGCGCTCGAGATCGCACAGCGAATGCCGGCGGCCCGTATGGGTGGCGCGGTCGAGGTCAGGCCCCTCGTGGAACGGTGACCCTCGAGCAGGTCTTTCGCGACGAATGGGGCCGCGTTCTCGCCAACCTGATCGGCTACCTGGGCGACTTCGATCTCGCCGAGGAGGCCGCTCAGGAGGCGTTCGCGATCGCCGCCGCGCGCTGGCCGCGGGAGGGCGAGCCGGCGAACCCGGGCGCCTGGCTAACGACGACGGCGCGCAACCGGGCGATCGACCGGCTGCGCCGTGACCGCAGGCTCGCCGCGAAGACACGCCTGCTCGAGGTGCCCGAGACGGTGGACGACGAGATGGAGGAGCAGACGTTCCCGGACGAGCGGCTAGAGCTGATCTTCACCTGCTGCCATCCGGCGCTCGCGTTGGAGGCGCAGGTGGCGCTGACGCTGCGCACGCTCGGCGGCCTGACCACGGAGGAGATCGCGCGCGCGTTCCTGGTTCCTGCGGAGACGATGAAACGGCGGCTGACGCGGGCGAAGGAGAAGATCAAGACGGCCGGCATCCCCTTCAGCGTCCCTTCCGACCACCTCCTTCCGGATCGCCTTGCGGCCGTGCTCGCGGTCGTCTACCTGATCTTCAACGAGGGCTACGGCGGCCGGGTCGACCTGGCGGCGGAGGGGATCCGGCTCGGGCGAATGCTGGCCGCGCTGATGCCGGACGAGCCGGAGGTGCGCGGCCTGATGGCGTTGATGCTGCTCCACGACGCACGCCGCGAGGCCCGCTTCGCAGACGGCGAGCTGGTGCTGCTCGAAGACCAGGACCGCTCGCTCTGGAATTGGACCCAGATCGCCGAGGGGCGCACGGTGCTCGACCAGGCGATCGCCCTGCACGGGCGAGGCCCATACGTGCTCCAGGGCGCGATCGCCTCGCTGCAGGCCGACGACGCGATCGACTGGGCCGAGATCGCGGCGCTCTACGGCGAGCTTGCCCGCTTGACCGGCTCGCCCGTGGTGGACCTGAACCGCGCCGTCGCGGTCGCCGAGGTCGAGGGACCGGAGGCGGCGCTCGCGATCGTCGAGCGGCTCGACCTGGACGAATACCAGTACCTACACTCGACCCGAGCCGAGCTGCTGCGCCGCCTGGGACGTCGCGAGGAGGCGCGCGCCGCCTTCACGCGAGCCCTCGAGCTCGCACGCGCCGAGCCTGAGCGCCGCTTCATCGAACGCCGCCTCGCCGAGCTCTGAGCCACGCTGTCCCCTCGGGCGCCGCTCGTTCGTCGTCTGGACGAACCGACGTCTAAAGGAGGAACCATGAGCTACCAGATCAACGATCGAGGAGGTCAAGTCGTGGCTTCGCGCATGAGTTCGGAGCGGAGGCGATGGCTGGTTCTCGCGGTGACGGTTGCTGCGCAGTTCATGGTCATCCTCGACGTGGCGGTCGTGAACGTCGCGCTCCCTGCGATCAAGCAGGACCTCGATTTCTCCCAGGAGAGCCTGCAGTGGGTGATCACCGCCTACGCGGTCCTGTTCGGGGGCACGTTGATGCTGGGCGGTCGCCTGGCCGATCTGCTCGGGCGCCGACGCTTGTTCGTCGCGGGCGTGACGGTGTTCACGTTGAGCTCGCTGCTCTCCGGGCTCGCCTGGTCGGAGGGGTCGCTGATCGTCTTCCGTGGCCTGCAGGGCCTGGGCGGGGCGCTGCTCGCGCCGGCCGCGCTCTCGATCGTGGTCACCACGTTCCGCGAGGGGCGGGAGCGGAACATCGCGCTCGGCGTGTGGGGTGCTGCCTCGGGGAGCGGCGGCGCGGCGGGCGTGCTGCTCGGGGGCGTCCTCACCTCGTACCTGAGCTGGTCGTGGATCTTCTTCGTCAACCTGCCGGTCGGCGTAGCCGTGCTCGCTGCCACGCCGTTCCTGATCAGCGAGAGCCGGGCCGCGCTCGCGCATCGGCACTTCGACGTCTCCGGCGCGACCTCGATCACGGCCGGCTTGATGGTGCTCGTCTATGCGATCACGCGGGCGAGCCAGCACGGCTGGAGTGACAGCGTGACCGTCGGGCTGCTCGCGACGGCAGCGGTGCTGCTCGTCGCCTTCGTCGGGATCGAGTCCCGTTCGCCGGCCCCGCTCCTGCCGCTGCGGATTTTCCGCCTGCGGACGCTCTCTGCGGCGAACACGACGATGCTCGCGATCGGGGCGACCACGTTCGGGCAGTTCTTCCTGCTGACGCTCTACCTGCAGGAGGTGCTGCGCTACTCGGCGATCGAGACCGGCGTCGCGTTCATCGCGATCACCGCCACGATCGCGGTGGTCGCGAACGTCGGGCAGGCGCTGACCACCCGGCTGGGCGCCCGACCGGTGCTGAGCGCGGGCCTGCTGCTCACGGCCGCGGCCGGCGCACTCTACGCCCAGATGCCCGCCGACGGGCGCTACTTCTGGGACGTGCTCCCCGGCCTCGTCGTCGGCGGAATCGGGCTCGCGCTCTCGTTCCCTTCGGTCATGATCGCCAGCCTCGCCGGCGTCCAGCCCGCCGACGCGGGCGTTGCCTCCGGGCTGATCAACACCAGCCGCCAGCTCGGCGGCTCCGTCGGGCTGGCCGCCGTGACCACGATCGCTGCCAGCGCGACGAGCCGCTACGCGCACAGCCACGCGGTGCTCGCCGGCAGCGCCCCGGCGCTCGCGCACGGGTTCCAGGTCGCCTTCTACACGCTGAGCGGCCTGGCGCTCGCGGGCGCGATGATCGCGGCCTTCTTCGTCGAGCCCGCGCCCAAGGCCGCTGCGGTCGAGCAGGTCGAGGGCCACGAGGTCGTGCTCGAGGAGGCGGCGTAACACAACAACCTGGCGGCGAGCACATGGGATCGAGAGGGGCCGCATCACGCGGCCCCTCTCGTTTTGTGTGCGTTGCAGGCCGACCCCGCCCTTCAGGTTGCGCTCTCGCCGATGATCGTCAGGACGACGTTCCCGGTCTTCTGCCCCGTCTCGACGTACTTCGTCGCTTCGACCCCTGCGCCAATGGGTAGCGCCGATCGATGACGGCCTTGTATTTCCCTGCCTCGATCAACCCGTTGAGGAAGAGAACCTCTTCCTTCGTGTATTTGGGTACCGGGAGTGTCACCCGCTTGTCGCCGACCCACCGGGTCAGCAAGGCGAGCACCGGGACGTGCCACAGGTACCCGAGGTCGGTCTCGAGGTAGATCCCATTCGTAGTACTTGGCGAGCTGCACCGCCGCCGTTCCGATCGAACCGGAGGCGCCGTAGATCACGATGCTCCGCCCTTTGGAGAGGTCCGCCTTTCTCATCGCCGCTAGAGCGATGCTTGCCCCGTCGCAGACCGCCGCCGCTTCCTCGAAGCTCATGCCGGCCGGCTTGTGCGCCAGCGCGGCGCTCTCCCGCACGCAGACGAACTCTGCGTTCGCGCCGAAGCCGGTCACGCCGAAGACCTGGTCGCCGACCCCGAACTCGCTGACTGCCCTACCGACAGCCTCGACCTCCCCGGCGAGCTCCATGCCGAGGATCTTCTTCTTTGGTCGCAGGAGACCGATAAAGACGCGGACAAAGAAGGGTTTCGCGCTTCGCCAGCCGCAGTCCGTCCGGGTGACCGACGTCGCGTGGATCTTGACGAGGACCTCGTCGTCCTTCGGTACCGGCCGCTCGACCTCCTCCAGGTGCAGAACGTCCGGCGGCCCGTATCTGTCGTGGGCGACTGCTCTCATGAGGACTCGGTCCTTTCGCCTGACTATTCAGCGACTGACTAGTTGCTCGACCCGCAGGACTCCCTATAGTAGAACATATGTTCGCACGACTCGAGGTTCGGTCCTGGCTCGGACAGCTGAACGAGGAACAGGCCCGAGCCGCCACCTACGACGGCGGCCCGCTGCTGATTCTCGCCGGCGCCGGGACCGGGAAGACGACCACGCTTTGCGCGCGCGTTGCCTGGCTCGTAGGTGTAGGCGTCTCGCCAGAGCGGATCTTGCTCCTCACCTTCACGCGGCGAGCGGCGCGCGAAATGCTCGCGCGGGTCCGCGCGCTGGTCGCGAGCGAGGCGAGGTCGCGCTTCGTCGTCGGAGGCACCTTCCACTCCGTTGCCTACCGAACGATCCTGCGTGAGGCGCCGGCGCTCGGACTCGACGGTGTGAGCCTCTTCGATGCCTCCGACGGCGCCGACCTGCTCGACCTGCTGCGCGAGGAGCTCGGTCTTGCCTCGCTGGACCGGCGCTTCCCGCGCAAAGGAACGCTGCTCGATATCTATTCACGAACGGTGAACGTGCAGCGCGAGTTGAGCGAGGTTCTTGCCGAGTCCTTCCCGTGGTGTGCCGACTACGGAGAAGAGATCGCAGGGTTGTTTCGAGGCTACGTTGCACGCAAGCGCGAACTCAATGCCCTCGACCTCGACGACCTGCTCCTCTACTGGCATGCGGCGGTGGCCGACGAACGGCTGGGCAGGCGGCTCGCCGATCAGTACGAGCACGTACTCGTCGACGAGTACCAGGACGTGAACGCCCTGCAGGTCGAGATCGTGCGCGCCCTCTGCAAGGAACACCGGAACGTGACCGTCGTCGGCGACGACATGCAGGCGATCTACGGCTTCCGCGCGGCCGACCCGGCACACATCCTCGACTTCCCCTCGCTCTATCCGGAGGCCACGGTCGTCAAGCTCGAGCGCAACTACCGCGCGCCGCAGGCCCTGCTCGATGCCGGCAACGAGGTCGCCGCGCACGCAGTGCGTTCGTTCGCTCGCCGCCTAACTGCCGAGCGCGAAGGCGAGGGAAGGCCTCAACTCGTCTTCTGCCTCGACGAGCAGCGCCAGGCAAGCGCGGTCTGTGAGCGGGTGCTCGCGCGCCGCGAGCAGGGGGCGCCTCTTCGCGATCAGGCGGTGCTGATGCGCGCGGGGCATCACTCCGACCTGCTGGAGCTGGAGCTTGCGCGGCGACAGATCCCGTTCGTCAAGTACGGCGGGATCCGCTACCTCGAAGCCGCCCACGTCAAGGACTTCCTCGCCGTGCTGCGCGTCGCGACGAATGCCGACGATCAACTCAGCTGGTTTCGCCTTCTGCAGCTGCTCGACGGGGTAGGGCCGGTGATGGCCAAGCGGCTCTTCGGCGAGCTTCTCTCCGACAAGCCGCCGGTGTCGGCTCTCCCCGGCCGCTGGCGAGAGGCCGAGGTACCCGCTGCAGCACGGGATCCGGGCCGGCTCCTGCTCGAGACCCTCGCTGACTCAGCGGGTGACGCTGTCGCGGTGCGAGCAGGGCGACTCAAGGATGCGCTGGCGCCGCTGATACGGAGCAACTATCCCGATGCAGATCCGCGCCTGGTCGACCTCGAGCAGCTCGCCGGCGCCGCCGCCGCAGCGCCGAGCCTCGAGCGTTTCGTCGCCGAGCTTGTCCTCGACCCGCCGCTCTCAAGTGCCGACTACGCGGGTCCGCCCGGTCTCGATGAGGACTACCTCGTCCTCTCCACGATCCATTCGGCAAAGGGCCTCGAATGGGATCACGTGCACGTCATCCATGCCAGCGACGGAAACATCCCGGCCGACATGGCGCTCTCGACCAAGGAGGGGCTCGAGGAGGAGCGGCGCCTCTTCTACGTTGCGCTCACGAGGCCCCGCCGTTCATTGTCGGTGTATGTGCCCCGTCGTTACTACCACCGTCCCCGGGCCCGCGACGACTCACACGGCTACGGCAAGCCGTCACGCTTTCTCACCGAGCGTCTGCAGGGTCTCTGCGAGATCGTGCGCGCCGAAGACGACGGTGCCGAGGGGTCGGCTCCCCGTGTTGCCGGCAGCCGGATCGACGTCACCCTCGACCATCTCTTCAGGTAAGCCGCCGAGGTCCGGCCGGTCTTCCCATGCCTGATCGTCGTCCTCACCACCACGACTTCGCCACCGGCTTGAGCGGGCTCCGAGAGTGGGCGGGCGAGTGCCTACGTGGAAGCAGGCGTGAGGCTCGGTGCGGGAGTGAGGGCTTTGTCGAGCTGCGCGCGGGAGCTGATCTCGAGCTTGCGGTAGGCGTGGCTCAGGTGCACCTCGACCGTCTTGATCGTGACGAAGAGCGTTTGCGCGATCTCCTTGTTGCTCATCCCGTCGGCCGCAAGCTGCGCCACGCGCCGCTCGCTTGCGGTGAGTGCGTCGAGCCCGGTCTGGAGGACCCTTCGCGGCCTTGCACCCGTGGCGGCGATCTCCTCGTTCGCCCGCTCGGCGAGCCCCAAGGCGCCGATCCTGAGAGCGAGATCGACGCCCTCCCGGAGTCGCTCGCGTGCCTCGGTCCGCTGGTTCGCGCGGCGCAGGGCTGCTCCGAGGTCGACGAGGGCGCGCGCATGCTCGAGCCGCGCTTCCGAGCCGGCGAGCACCTCGACCGCCTCACGAAGCAGCCCGATTCCTGCCTTGCCGCCCTCGACGAGACCGAGCGCGCGCAGGGAGGCACCGATCGTCTGCGGGGCACCCCAGCGTCGCGCGAGCGCCAGCTCTTCTTCGGCGAGCGCACGTGCTTCGTCGTTCCGGTCGAGCAGTCGGAGGCCTTCGGCGGCCCAGCTCCGCCAGGGCACGCTGCTTGGATTGTCGTGCGGGATGAGCCGAACGGTCTCGCCGACCTGGAGCAGCTCCTCGACTCCCCGCTCGGGGCTTCCGGTCTCGATGCGCAGGCGAGCACGGGAGAGCCGAAAGTAGGCGAGGTGGAGCTGGTCGGGCGGTAGCTGCTCTGAGAACTCACCCTTCTCGATGACTCCCGCCGCTTCTTCTGCCTCCCCCTGCTCCAGCAGCGCCTCCGCCAAGAACCCGATGTTGTACGGCCAGGCCACGTGCATGCCGTGCGCGACGCTGAGGTCGATCGCCTCCCTCAGATCCGCGACCGCTGCTCGAAGATCGCCGCGATGTGTCTGCCACTTGCCGCGCCAGAGCAACATGAACGCGACGTTGAAGATGTCCCCGCGCCGGCGAGCCTGAGCGACCGCCTTGTCGAGGATCGAGACCGCCTCGTCGAGCAACCCCGACTTGGGCAGCACATTCACCGCGTAATAGAAGGCGATCGAGCCGCTCGCCGACAGGTTCCCGGGCGCGAGCGCGCGACGGGCGAGGTCGATCACGAGCTCGCGGCGCAGCCCCAACCGCTGCTCGTAGTGCGCCATCGTCGCAAGCAAGGTTTCACTGCCGAGCCCTCCGTGGAGCGCATCGGGGTCAAGCTCGCCCAGCGCTGCTTCGGCCATGGGATAGGTCTGCTGGTTCCACAACGCCGAGCTGATGAGCTCCGCCAGGAGCAGCTCGTAGAGGTCCGGATCTTGCTCCCGGTCGATCTCGTCGAGCGCCTGCTCGAAGACTGCAAAGGCCTCCGGGATCCGATCGGTGAACCAGAACGCGCGGCCGAGCTCGAGCGCCACCGCGCCGCGCCGCCCACCGTCGACGAGGAGCTCGAGACCTGCCCGCAGATGGTCGGCCGCAGCCGGGCCATTCGTCCGCCGCTCCGCGAGGCCGAGCTCGACAAGCACCTCTGCCCGCGCCGTTGGATCCATCTGCTCTTCGAGTGCGCGGGTGAGATACACGAGTGCGGCTTCGGCTGCGCCCTGGGCCAGTGAACGCTCGGCCGCTTGGCGAAGCGTCGAGACGACGAACGAGTCGGCCTGTGGGGCCACGCGCAAGAGGTGCGCGGCGGCACTTTCGGGCAGGGCGCCGGCATCCAGCAGCAGTTCAGCGGCCAAGCGGTGCGCGTCGCCTCGTTCAACCACATCGAGTGTCTCGTAGACGGCGTGGCGGACGACGGGATGGGAGAACTCGAGCGGATCATCGCGTCGGAGGAGGTCGAGCCGGACGAGCGCGGCGGCGGCTGGACCAAGCGCCCTTTCTTCCACACCTGCGAGTGCGGCCGCCTGGCGCAGCTGGATCCCGTCGCCGAGGATCGAGGCCGCGCGCAGGAGGAGGAGCGCGGCCGGCTGCAGCCGGGCGAGGCGAAGCCCGACGGCTCGGGAAACGCCCTGTGCTCCGATTTCCAGCAGACGCGCCGCGTGCTCGGCGGTCCGGCTGGTTCCCTCCTGTGCGACCGCGTCGAGCACCGCGACGACGAAGAGCGGGTTGCCGCCGGTCGCCTTCTCGAGCGCCGCGCAGAAGGCCTCGTCCGGCTCCAGGCCGTGCAGCTCGCGCGCGAGCACTGCAATCGAGGCACGCCCGAGCGGTTCGAGGCCAATCGCAGCGGCATGCGGATCGGCGACGAGCTCTGTGAGATGTGTGGGATCGCGGCTCTCTGCCTCGGGCGGACGGGTCCCGGCGGCGACGAGGAGCGGCACTCCCTCGAGCCTTCGCGTCAGGTAAAGGAGCCACCGCACAGAGGGGGCGTCCGCCCAGTGCAGATCGTCGATTGCGACAAGCGTCGGCTGGTGAAAGGCCACGTTGGCCGCGAGCCAGTAGAGGCCGTGGACGATCGCGAAGGAGCCCTCCACGGGCGCGCCGTCAGAACCGGCTTGCGGGGCTCCGAAGAGCGACTCAACGAGCGCGGCGGGCCCTGAGAGCAGCTCCGCGCGGACATCCGGAGAGACGGACGAGAGCAGCGGCTCGAACAGCTGCCGGACGATCCCGTACGCAAACTCCCCCTCGAGCTCGCCGCCGCGGGCCGCGAGCACCCGCATCCCCGCCGAGCCGGCAATCGCGCGCGCCTCGGCGAGCAGGCGCGTCTTGCCGAGGCCGGCGCTGCCCTCGATGACGACGAACCGCCCGCCGCCCCTTTGTGCGGCGTCGGCCAGGGCCCGCAGCGCCGCGACCTGGGCTTCGCGCTCGAGGAGCAAGGTGGTTCCGTCCGAGGGAAGAACACTCGCCAACGCCATCACGACCAATCGGTAGAGCCCTCAGAACCGACAGTTTAGGGGCGCGTTTGGGGTCGGCCCCGACGCGAGGCGCGCCAGTCCGAGTCCACTCTCTATTGATGGAGGGGACGATGGAGCTTCGACAGGTTGTGCGAGAGAACGAGTTGTGGGCTTTCCGGGCTGGGACGTTGGCGCCGCTGAGCACCAGCCGTTCGATCGGATACCGGGCGGACGCGACGCTGTTTCTCGCTCAGCCGCTATGACGAGCGCGGAAACAGCCGAAACGGCAGCCCTGCCGACGGCGACGCTCGGGCTCGCGGCCGCGTTCTGGGTCGTTGCGGTTCGGCGGATGGACGGGATGGACATGGGGGTCGCGACGGAGCTGGGCTCGTTCGCGTTCTTCGTCGCTCTGTGGGCGTCGATGATGGCGGCGATGATGCTGCCCGGTGCGGTTCCGGCAGTGTCGAGGTTCGTGCGCGTCGACGGTCGCCTGCTTGCAGCGCCGCTGTTCGCGGGGTCGTATCTCGCGGTCTGGACGCTCGTCGGCCTCGTCGTCTACGCGCTGTACCGGCCGCACGGGACGTTCACCGCAGGCGCGTTGATCGTCGCGGCGGGCGTGTACGAGCTGACGCCGCTCAAGCGTGGCTTCCGGCGGCGCTGTCGCGAGCGCGTCCGGTCGGGGTTCGAGTTCGGGGTCTACTGCGTCGGCTCGAGCGTCGGGTTGATGGTGGTGCTGCTGGCGGTTGGCGTGATGAGCGTCGCCTGGATGGGCGTGGTTGCCGCGGTCGTGCTCGTCCAGAAGCTGCTCCCGCCGCGGGCGCTCGTCGACGCGCCGTTCGCGGTGGCGATCGTCGTCGCCGGCATTGTCGTCGCGGT
>JBKPCT010000319.1:0-6528 GCA_046727515.1 Actinomycetota bacterium
TCGCCGGGGGCGCGGGCTTCCTCCTCTCCGTGACTGTTTCCGGCTCGGGCACCGTGACCGGGGCGGGAATCAGCTGCGGCAGCGGCGCGACCATCTGCAGTACGACGCCGGCGGTGAACTCGAGCGTCACGCTGACCGCCACACCTGCTTCCGGGGCGACCTTCAGCGGCTGGGGGGGAAGCTGCAGCGGCACCATTCCGACCTGCACCGTCCAGATGACCGCGGCGAGATCCGTGACCGCGACGTTCTCGGGCGGCGGGGGCGGCGGTGGTGCGACGGTACGTCTCACGGTCACGGTCACCGGCAGCGGCACGGTCAGCGGCGGCGGGATCACGTGCGGCAACGGCTCCGGCGCCTGTACCGCGAACGTGACGACGGGCTCGTCGGTCACGCTGACCGCCACGCCGGCCACGGGCGCCGCCTTCACCGCGTGGAGTGGCGCCTGCACCGGCTCGGCACCGACCTGCACGGTGTCGATGACCACGGCGAAGTCCGTGTCGGCGACCTTCACCACGATCGCGCCCGGGACGCTGGCGATCACGGTCAAGGGGAAGGGCTCGGTGTCGGCGCCGTTGGGGAAGTGCATCGGCACGGGCGTGACGAAGACCTGCATCCAGAAGTACGCGAAGGGCCGGACGGTCACGCTGACGGCGGCAGCGGCGGCGCGGAACGTATTCGCGGGCTGGGACGGTGCCTGCGCCGCGGCCGCGAAGAAACCGACCTGCACGATCACGCTGGACACGGCGAAGTCGGTCGGGGCAACGTTCGTGCCCACGACGGGCGGCGGCGGAGGCGTAACCCGGCCGGTCCTGACCTCGCTCGGGCCGCCGATCGTGCGCCACACGGCAGCGGGCTTCCGGGTCACGCTCCGCTTCAACACGACGCGCGCCGGAATCGCGCGCGTTCTCGGCTTGCGCGCCGGCCGCGTCGGGGTGCGGGTCACCTTCCGCATCGCCGCCGGACCGGCGCGCGTCGGTCCGTTCACGGTCGCGAAGCCCGGTCTCTACACCTTCCAGGTCCGCCTCGGAACGGCCTTGCTCCAGTGGCGGGTGTGTCTCGGCCGCTGCGGAGCCGCTGCACCGCCGCCGCCGTTCATCCTCGTCCGGAAGCCGCCGACGGTCACCCGGTCGGGCGACGTCTGGTCGGTGACGCTGCACGTCCACTCGAACCAGATCGCGGTCGCGCGCGTCCGCGCAGTCAAGGGCGGAAAGGTGCTGGTCGACCAGCGCTTCCTCGCCAAGACCGGCGCGATCAGCATCGGCCCGTTCCTGCTCGGGCCCGGCAGCTACACGCTGCGCCTGAACGCGACCGACGCGTACGGCCGCACGCGTAATCTCAGCTGGGTCGTCGCGCTGGCGGCGTAACCGCGGACAGCTTCGTCCCGGTTGGACATATCTCCAACCGGGACGGCTTCTAGCTGCGCTTCCGAGCAGTCGCGCGACCGCCCTTGCGGCCCGCGGCCTTCTGCTGGGCGGTCGTCCCGCCCTGCGAGGAGCTGCTGCGCGAGGAGCTCGAGTGCGACTTCTTGCCGCCGCGGCTCGAGGAGCCGGACGCGTTCGAGATCCTCGCCGCGCGCTCCTTCGACATCCCCTTGTCCTTCAGCGCCTCGTACTGCTTCTCGTTCTTGACCCCGGGGCGTTTCCAGGCATCTGTGACCCCCTTCTGGCGTCGGCGGCCGACCCGGCGTCGGCGGGACCGGCCGCTGCCCTCACTTGGAGATTTCCTCGACCGTGTGACCGACCTCTCTCTCGTCGCCTTCGCGGGCGACGTCGGCCTGTGCCAGGACGCCTACCAGGCGGCCGTTCTCGACAACCGGCAACCGGCGCACCTTGTGCTTCGCCATCAGCTCGAGCGCCTCGTCGAGGTCGCGGTCGGGCTCGATCGTGACGATCTCGGTCGAGGCGATCTCGTAGACGGGCGTCGACTGCGGATCCCTCCCCTCGGCGACGAGCCGCACCACGATGTCGCGGTCGGTCACCGTCCCGAGGATGTTGCCGTTGTTCACCACCGGGATCATCCCGGCGTCGGCCTCCTTCATCAGCTTCGCCGCCTCCGCGGCCGGCCGGTCGGCCTGGATCGTCTCCGGCCCCGGCGTCATCACATCGCGAACGCGCTTGCCCATGGATCCCCCTTTCGTCGGTGGACCGGTTCCCGCAGGTCGCGCCCGGCAAACTGACGGACGCAGTGTCAGACGGCGGCCCCCTGCTGATCCACGCGGTGCCTTCTTTCGCCGCCGAGCTCGAGGACGCGCTGCGGGAGGCTGCCCGTCCCGACCTTGCCGACCAGGTCGCGACACTCCGGATCCGCCAGGTGTGTCAGTGCGAGGTCGAGGGATGTGCGAGCTTCTACACGGCGATGCCGATGAAGCGCTGGTTCCGCCGCGGCAAGCAGCTTCCGGTCGGCGAGCTCGTCGTCGACACTATCGACGGCGAGATCGTCTACGTCGAGGTGCTCGGCCGCCCGGACGTGCGTACCGCGCTCCGTCGCTGAATCCGCGTGATCGCGTGGTGTTGGGGCGAACGGCTGGGAAGTATCCTGACCTCGATGAAGGTCGTCTTGCCCGACAACTCGGAGCTCGAGCTTCCCGACGGGGCGACCGGCCTCGATGCCGCGCGCGCGATCGGCCCGAGGCTCGCCAGGGAAGCCGTGCTCGTCCGCTCGGACGGCGACCTGCGTGACCTGCGGCTGCCGCTCGCCGACGGCGAGCGAATCCAGATCCTGACCACGCGCGACAGGGACGACCGGGACGCCCTGTACGTCCTCCGCCACTCGACCGCCCACCTTCTCGCCGAGGCCGTTCGCCGGCTCTATCCGGGCGTGAAGATCGCGATCGGCCCGCCGATCGAGAACGGCTTCTACTACGACTTCGAGTTCCCGGAACCGATCCACGAGTCCGACCTGGAGAAGATCGAGGCAGAGATCTTCCGGGAGCTGAAGGAAGGGCGGTCGTGGTCTCGGGAAGAGGTCTCTCGCGAGGAGGCGAAGAAGCGTTTCGCCGACGAGCCGTACAAGGTCGAGCTCGTCGACACCGCCGAGGGCGACATCTCGTTGTACACCCAGGGCGACTTCACCGACCTCTGCCGCGGACCGCACCTGCAGGACTCCTCGCCGATCAAGGCGGTGAAGCTGACCGGCCTCGCCGGCGCGTACTGGCGCGGCGACGAGCGCAACACGCAGCTGACCCGCATCTACGGTACGGCGTTCTACGACCGGGGCGACCTCGACGCGCACCTGGCCGCGCTCGAGGAGGCGAGGCGTCGCGATCATCGCGTCCTCGGCCGGCAGCTCGATCTCTTCCACCTCTCCGACCACTCGCCGGGCTCGCCCTTCTGGCACCCGAAGGGAATGGTGGTCTGGAACGCGCTCGAGGAGCTGCGCCGGAGCGAGAACCGCAGGCGCGGCTACCTCGAGGTGAAGACGCCTCTCCTGTACGACATCGACACCTACGTCACCTCTGGGCACTACGACAACTACCGCGAGCACATGTTCTTCGTCACCTCGCACGACGGGCAGCGCTACGCGCTGAAGCCGATGAACTGCCCCGGGCACATGCTGCTGTTCGGGAGCCGGCTGCGCAGCTACCGGGAGCTGCCGATGCGCTTTGCCGAGTCGTCGACCCTGCACCGCGACGAGCCCGGCGGCACACTGCACGGGCTGCTGCGCGTCAAGCACGTCACCCAGGACGACGCTCACATCTTCTGCACGCCGGAGCAGATCGAGGGCGAGATCTTCGGCTGCCTCGACTTCGCCGCCTTCCTCTACGACCGCTTCGAGATGACGGCGCGGGCTGAGCTGTCGACCCGCCCCGAGCAGAAGCTCGGCACAGACGAGGAGTGGGACTTCACCGAGGGCGCGCTGCGGGCCGCCCTCGAGCGCCGCGGCCTCGCCTTCGACCTGAATGCGGGCGACGGCGCCTTCTACGGGCCGAAGATCGATCTGCACATGACGGATGTCCTCGGCCGCTCGTGGCAGATGGCGACGATCCAGCTCGACTCGCAGATGCCGAAGCAGTTCGGTCTCTCCTACGTCGGCGCCGACAACTCGGAGCACACGCCGTACGTCGTCCACCGCGCCCTGCTCGGCTCGCTCGAACGCTTCATCGGGATCCTGATCGAGCACTACGGCGGGGACTTCCCGGTCTGGCTCGCGCCGGTGCAGGTGCGGATCCTGCCGGTCGGAGAGGCGCACCGCGAGGCGGCCGAGACGCTCTGCGGGCGGCTCCGGGAAGCCGGCGTGCGCGCGGAGGTCGACGACCGCGACGACACGGTGGGGAAGAAGATCCGCGATGCCGAGCTCGAGAAGATCCCCCGCGTCGTCGTCTACGGCGACCGCGAGTCGCCCGAAAGGCTGGCGGTGCGCGAGCGCGGGGGAGAACAGTCCACGAAGTCGGTGGATGAGCTCGGCGCAGAATTGGCTACGATGTGAGCCTGCTCAAGCAGGGACGACCCGTTCCTCACCTCCCGGAGTGTGCTTCGCGGGGGTTCAACCGAGTCGCTGGACGAGGTTTCGGGAAGCCGCTGCTCGCAGCGGCTTTTGTCTACGAGATTACGAAGGAGAACAGAGCGAGCTTGGTGACAACCCTTTGAGACCGCGGCGGAGCGTAGAACCTCCGGTTCGCCCGGCCTCCCAGAACAGGATCAACGACCAGATCCGTGCGCCGCGGGTGCGGCTCGTCGACGACGACGGGAGCCAGGTCGGAATCAAGCCCGTCGCCGAGGCACTCGACTACGCGTACGCCAAGGGCCTCGACCTCGTCGAGATCGCCGCGCAGGCGGATCCCCCCGTCGCGAAGGTGATGGATTACGGGAAGTACCGCTACGAGCAGGAGCAGAAGGCGAAGCAGGCGCGCAAGCACCAGTCGCAGATCCACGTCAAGGAGATCAAGCTCAGACCCAAGATCCAAGTCCACGACTACAACACCAAGAAGGGCCACGTCGAGCGCTTCCTCAACCAGCGCGCGAAGGTCAAGGTCACGATCATGTTTCGGGGGCGGGAGACGGCCCACCCGGAGCGTGGGCGGGACCTACTGATGCGGCTGGCGGAGGACGTGAAGGAGATCGGCGTCGTCGAGCAGCCGCCCCTCCTCGACGGGCGGAACATGGTGATGGTGCTGGGCCCGACCAAGAACGCCGGAGTGAGCAATATCTCTAGAAAGACGAGTGATGCCGAAGCAGAAGACACACAGCGGAGCGAAGAAGCGGTTCAAGGTGACGGGCGGGGGCAAGCTCCTGCGCCGGCACGCAGCGAAGAGAGCAACGTCGCCGGGAAGGCTGGCGCAGAAGTCGGCGAAGCGGAAGCGGAGCTTCCGTCGCGACAAGCCCGTAGCGCCTAGCGACGCCAGAGGCGTCCGGAAGCAGCTGGGGATCGGGTAGGCCATGCCTCGCGTCAAGCGATCCGTCCACGCGCGCAAGAAGCGCCGCAAGGTCCTCGGGCAGGCGAAGGGCTACCGGGGTCTCAAGTCCAAGACCTACACCCACGCGAAGGAGCAGGTCGAGCACTCGCTCGTCTACGCCTACCGCGACCGCAAGGCGCGCAAGCGCACCATGCGGAGCCTCTGGATCATCCGCATCAACGCCGCCGCTCGCCAGCACGGGCTCTCGTACAACCAGTTCGTCGCCGGCTGCCGCAAGGCGGAGATCGAGCTCGACCGGAAGGTGCTCGCCGACATCGCGGTGAGTGACCCGGCCGCGTTCGGCAAGATCGCCGAGCAGGCGAAGGCCGCGCTCGAGGCGTAGCGGGCCGTCGGTCGAGGCGGACGTGTCCGCAACGGCGGGCGCGAAATGTAAGGGGTCTGACCCCTGTCACGTCCGTTTCGCCATAGTCCGCAAACGATGATCATGTCGCCCGCCAACCCGCGCCTGAAGCTCGTGCGGAAGCTGGAGAGCCGGCGGCAGCGGGACAAGCTCGGGCTCTTCGTCGCCGAGGGTGAGGACCTCGCGGACGCGGCGCGGTCGGCCGGGATCGAGCCGGTCGACCTCCTCGTCGCGGGCGAGTCGGTGGCACCGGAGCTCCTCGCGGAGGTCTCGACGCTCGCACACCCGCCGCGGGTGATCGGCGTCTACCGGCTGGATGACCTCCCGCGCTTCGAGCAGCGGCCGGTCTCGCTCGCGCTCTGGCACGTCGCCGACCCCGGAAACGTCGGCACGCTCGTCCGGACGGCCGACGCCTTCGGCGCCTCCGTCGGCCTCTCTCCAGGTTGTGCGGACCCGACCGGCCCGAAAGCGCTCCGCGCGTCGGCGGGCGCGATCTTTCGCGTCCCGCTCGGCGGCTTCGATGATCCGGTCGGCCGGCGCGTTGCCCTCGTCGCCCACGAAGGATTGCCGCTCGTCGACCTCGGGCCGGCCGAGCGCACCGTGTTTGTCCTGGGCGCCGAGCGCAAGGGGCTGCCGGGCGAGGTCGTGGCGGCGTGCGACGCCGTCGCCTCGATCCCGATCGCGCAGGCCGCGGAGTCGCTGAACGTCGCGGTCGCGGGAGCAATCGCGCTGTACGAGTGGAACCGCCGCCTGTAGGGGCGCCTCGGCAGGTTCC
>JBKPCT010000320.1:0-9341 GCA_046727515.1 Actinomycetota bacterium
CCGCAGGCGGCCACGCTCGGCGTTATTACACCGCCACCCCTGCCCGACGGCATGGCGCCGGTGCCAGAGGGGAACAAGCTGTTCCTGGGGACTCACGCTGTCGGCACCCAGAACTACGTCTGCCAGCCCTCAGGCGCTGGCTTCGCCTACGTACTCTTCACGCCGCAGGCCACCCTGTCCGGCGCCGACGGTGTGCAAATCATCACCCACTACAACAGCCCCAACCCGGATGAGCCGAACACTGATCCAAAGGTGGTGGCCGATGGCATCATCCGCGCCACGTGGCAGTTCAAGGACACGAGCAGGGTCTGGGCCAAGGTGCACCAACCCAATGGAGCGGTCATGGTCGACCAGAACTCAATTGCCTGGGTCCTGCTCGATGCGGTTGGACACCGGAACGGACCGACCGGTGGCGACAAGCTGGCGAACACCACCTTCGTCCAGCGGCTGAACACCACTGGAGGGCTCGCACCGAAGACGGGCTGCAGCTCGGTGACAGACGTCGGTAATAAGGCGTTTGTGCCTTACACGGCCGACTACTTCTTCTACGAGCCGACCAGGTAAGTCGCCTTCCCTCGCGTCGATCCAGCATCGGTGGAGGCGCTGCGGAACCGCGCCGCGCTTTAAGGATCGCTGGACGGCCTCCGGCCGGTCAGCCCGAGAGGCTGGCCGCCGGAGGCTGCCGGGGCGCTGTAGGTCTGCCTGCAGCCTCGGGCTCGAAACAGACGCCCCACCCGGGGGCCGCATCCGGGTCGGGTCCCGTTACTCGCGTGCTACGTGACGCCTACACGGTCGCGATCCCCGTGCCTTCTGCCAGTCAAGTCGCGCCAAAAGTACCCGCACCTGCAACGCGCGCTCAGAGCGTCTCCTGAGACTGCGCGAGGCGATTGGCGAACTAGCCGCGTGGCGACGCTGACGAGCTTCGTCGTTTTCTTGACTCGTTCGCGTACAAACACGTTGGAGCAGTTGTACTCCGCCCCGTTGTAGTCGGTGCAGGTCGTGGTGTCATCAGGAACGAGGTTCGCCGCTTCTGACGAGAAGACGACGAAGCGGCCATCCGCCGGAAAGGCGACCCTCGTCGCCTCTGCAACAAATCTTGCGCCATTCCTCCGGCCCTAACATCCGGTGAAAGCACGAGTTTGTTCCGCCAACCGTCCCGTGACTCCGTGGAAGCCACGCTCGAAAAGACTTCTGCGCCAGATTCAAGGGACTGCCCGGCCGTCTCGTGGGCCGAGTGCGATCGCCGGGAATGCAAACCTCGAGAGTCGTCGTGGCCAAACCGCTGCGTCTTTGGGAGGCGAGGAGCCTTCTCGTGGAGGAAGGCTTCGACAGCGCCATCGCAGCCTCGGCTTTGTCTATCGCACGGCTCGCGATATGCGGCGTGGTGGGAGGGCTGCGCGAGACGCAGTTTGGAGACAAGTTGTTGGGACACGTCGGGGACCCACGTTGTCTCATTCCCAAACAAAAACCCCCGATTTACGGGGGTTTTTTAAGCGGATGATGGGACTCGAACCCACGACCTTCTGCATGGCAAGCAGACGCTCTAGCCGACTGAGCTACATCCGCACGCGCGGCCCAGTATAGCCCGGCTCGTGACGCGACAACCCGGCCTGGTGCGCGGCCTGCCGGCGTTGACCCAACCTCAAGTGTGACTGAGGCGGTCGAGGGCCTCGTTGACGAGGCGGTCGGCGAGCTCGTTGTGCTGCCGGCGGACCGCGGTGTAGGTCACTGGGCCGATCTGCCGCGCCAGGTCCTCCGCTTCCCGGGCGAGCGCGCGCAGCGTCTCGTTCTTGATCCGGTACTCGCCCCTCATCTGTCTGACGAGCAGCTCCGAGTCCGAGACGACGTCGAGCCCGTCGATCCCGAGCTCGGAGGCACGGCGGAGGCCCTCGACGAGGGCGCGATACTCGGCGACGTTGTTCGTCGCGACGCCGATCCCTTGTCCGCGGGCGTCGAGCACCGTCCCGTCCTCGGCCTCGAGCACGTAGGCGTAGGCGGCCGGCCCGGGGTTCCCGCGGGCACCGCCGTCGGTGGAGAGCCGGGCCCTCACGTTTGCCTCCGCGCGGGGTCGGGAACCGGCCGCCCATGGCGACCATCCAGGTTCAACCGCGCGAGACGCCCGCCGAGCGGGCCAACGCGCCCGTAGAGGTGGAAGTCGACGAGACGTTCAGCGACCACGCGACGATCATCGAGGACTGGACCGAGCCGCGCCAGGCCTGGACCTTCACCCTCCGCGAGGGCCACGAGTTCGGCCGCGCAAACAACGTCGAGGTCGAGATCCTGTTCGCAGCCGGCGAACAGACCTCGTTGCTGCGTTTTCGGCTCGACCAGCTGACGGCGGCCGACGACACGGGCCAGGAGCTCGTCCTCCGCTTCGAGGAGCACGACGGCATTGCGAAGCTCGCGCGGCTGACGGCATTCGGCCTGGACGTGGAGCTCTTCCACATCCTCACCTTTACCTAGGAACCCGCTACCGGCGAGCGGCCAGACCCGCAAGCAGGGTCCGGGTGAGCTCCGGTCCCAGCTCGCGCTCGAGCTCTGCCCGCACCTGCGGCCGCCGTTCCTCAGACGCCGCGGTCACCCGGTCGATGGCCTCACAGTTCTCCGCGAGATGGTCGAGCGCCCGGTCGAGGCGCGCCTCGTTGCTCGTCGGCGTCGCCGATCCGACCGACATCGGCTCGTGCGACGAGCTGCGGGTCAAGCTCGGCGGAGCGGTCAGCCTGGTCGTCGTCGACCAGCCCGAGCTGCACTACGCCTTGTCGCGCGAGTACGGGTGACCTACTCGGCGACGTCGATCTGCGCCTTCTGCAGGCGCCCCGAGTAGTCGACGTAGAGCGACTTCCATTCGGTGAAGACGTCGAGCGCAGCCTGGCCAGCCTCGCGGTGGCCGTTCCCGGTGTCCTTCATCCCGCCGAATGGGAGATGCACCTCCGCGCCGATCGTGCCCGCGTTGACGTAGGTGATCCCGGTCTCGAGGTCGCGCATCGCGCGGAACGCCTGGTTCACGTCGCGGGTAAAGATCGAGGACGAGAGTCCGTACGACACCCCGTTCGCGACCCGGATCGCCTCGTCGAAGTCCTTGACCGGGATCAGCGAGGTGGTCGGGCCGAAGATCTCCTCCTGCGCGATGCGCATCCCGGGCTCGACGTCCGCGAAGATCGTCGGGCGGTAATAGAACCCCCGGTCGAGCCCGTTCCCGGACGCGACCTCGCCGCCCGTCAGCAGCTTCGCGCCCTCGTCGCGGCCGATCTCGGTGTAGGAGTGGATCTTCTCGAGCGCGCCCTTGTTGATCACCGGGCCGACATCGGTGTCCTTCTCCCAGCCGGGCCCGAGCCGCATGCCCTCCGCGGCAGCGGCGAGCTTCGACTGCAGCGCGTCGTAGACCCGCTCGTGGACGACCACTCGGCTCGCGGCGGTGCAGCGCTGGCCTGAGGTGCCGAACGCCGACCAGATGATCCCCTCGGTGGCGAGATCGAGGTCCGCGTCATCGAGCACGATCACGGCGTTCTTGCCGCCGAGCTCGAGGTGGACGCGCTTGAGGTTGTCCGCCGCAGCCCTCATCACCGCCACCCCGGTCTCGCGCGATCCGGTCAGAGTGATCACGGGCACGTCCGGGTGCTCGACGAGCCGCTGCCCCACGGCGCCCCCTCCCCCGTGCACCACGTTCACGACGCCCGCCGGCACTCCCGCCTCGACGAGCAGCTCGACGAAGCGCTCGCCGAGCGCAGGCGTGTCTGTCGCCGGCTTGAAGACCAACGTGTTCCCGCAGACGAGCGCCGGCGCGATCTTCCAGGACGGGATCGCGATCGGAAAGTTCCACGGTGTGATCACGCCGACCACGCCGATCGGCATCCGCACGCTCATGTTGAACTTGTCGCGGAGCTCCGAGGGCGTCGTCTGGCCGAACAGGCGCCTGCCCTCGCCGGCCATGTAGAAGCTCATGTCGATCGCTTCCTGGACGTCGCCGCCCGCCTCGGGGAGCACCTTCCCCATCTCGCGCGACATCAACAGCGACAGCTCTTCCTTGTGCTCGCGGACGAGCGCGCCGAACCGGTAGAGCATCTCTCCGCGCGCCGGCGCCGGCACGAGCCGCCACTCCTCGTAGGCCTCGCGGGCCGCGGCGACGGCACGGTCGACGTCCTCCGCACCGGAGCGCGGGAAGACCCCGATGAGCTCGCCGGTCGCAGGGCTCGTCGACTCGAAGGTCTCACCGGAGACGGCGTCGACCCACTCGCCGCCGATGAAGTTCTTGTACGTCGTCGTCTCGACCGCCATCCCGCCGCCACTGTAGCGGCGGGTGCAGCTCAAAGCTCTTCTCGGAGCCGCCCTACGCGAAGCCGGCTAGGCGATGTCGATCGTCGGGAAGCTTCCGATGGGGCGGAGCCGCCTACGGTCGCGGAGCGCTCGCATGCCGCCGTAGGCCTTCCCGCGGCGGCGATCCGGGCCCGCGCGGCGGTCGAGGATGACCGTCACGTTCGGGTTGTCCCGATAGTGGATGGTCATCTTGTCGAAGAGCTCCTCTTCGAGCTCACGCGGAATCACGCAGTAGATCAACGCCGCAACATCTCCACCACTCTCAGTGTATGGATGGATCAGTCGGAATCTAGTCCGCGTTTTCGAGCTCGGGTATGACGCCGCTACCGGGCTCGAAACGGGCATTCCAAGCCGTGAACGGCGCCGCGACCTCCTCCGGCTCGGTGCCGCGGTCAGTCAGACGGATCGGCTGGGTGGCGCCGCCGGTGATCCGGTACTGGTACCAGGCGAGGTCCCACACGAACGTGAGGACGACGTCCGGATTCGACCCGGCGAGCGCAACGATGCTGACCCGGGGCGGCCCCAGACTTCGCGTGATTCCCTCCATCGTCCGCAGGCCGTCGCTGGAGTTGAAGACGGCCACGGCCTCCACCATCGCGTGCTCCTCGTCGGAAAGGCGCCTGAGCTGGGGCTCTGGGACGATCTTCTCCGCCTGCCGACGGTGGCCGCCGCCGAAGATGCCGGCGAGGCTGAGCGTCCTGCGCCGGCGCGAGTGGCCGACCGCGGGGCCGACAGGACTGCCCTCGCGCACCCAGCCGTGGTCGAGGGCGGTCTCCTGACAGAGCTGGCAGACGTCGACGAACTCGTCAGAGCCGTCGGGCGCGAACCGGTACGACCGCTCGCCGAGCAGCAGCGTACGCTCACACACGGCGCAGCGGTTCACCTCCATGACCCGCATCGTCCTCACGAGGACGCAACTATATGGCAACTGCAGGGGGTTTTCGCGCCAGGCTAGTGTGCGCCTGCCCTTTCTTCCTCGCGCGCCTTCTTCGTCTCGTCGATGATCTTCTGCGCGATGTGGGTCGGCACCTCGTCGTAGCGGAGAAAATGCATGTGGTAGTCGCCGCGCCCGCCGGTCAGCGAGGTGAGCGCCTGCGAGTAGGTCAGGATCTCGGCCATCGGAACCTCGGCCTTGATCGTCGTCATACCGGCCCGCGGCTCCATGCCCTGCAGCCGGCCGCGGCGCGAGTTCAGGTCGCCGTTGACGGCACCGACGGTGTCGTCCGGGACCGTGACCTCGAGCTCCATGATCGGCTCGAGCAGCACCGGGCTGGCATTCTCGTAGGCGGTCTTGAACGCCATCGAGCCGGCGATCTTGAACGCCATCTCCGACGAGTCGACATTGTGGTGCGAGCCGTCGACGAGACGGACGCGGACACCCTGGACGGGAGCACCGGCGAGTTCTCCGTGCTGCATCGCCTCCTGGATGCCCTTGTCGACGGCCGGCCGAAAGCCCTGCGGGATCACGCCGCCCACGATCTGGTCGACGAACTCGTAGCCGACCCCGTTCTCGAGCGGCTCGAGCACGATGTGGCAGTCGCCGTACTGGCCGCGGCCGCCCGTCTGCTTCTTGTACTTGCCCTGAGCCCGCGACTCGGCCCGGATCGTCTCCAGGTAGGGAACGCGCGGCGGATGAAGGTCGACCTCGACGCCGAAGCGGCGCTTGAGCCGGTCGACCGCGACTTCGACGTGCATCTGCGAGAGGCCCGCGAGAAGCTGCTCGCCGGTCTGTTGGTCGCGGCGGAGGGTCAGGGTCGGATCCTCCTCGGTCAGGCGGCGCAGCGCCTGGCCCATCTTCTCCTCCTCGCCCTTCGCCTTCGGGGTGATCGCGAAGCTCATCACCGGCTCGGGGAAGTCGAACCGCGGCGGCTCGACCGCCGTCTCCTTGTCGAGCAGTAGGTCGCCGGTCGCCGCATCCTTCAGCTTGGCGACAGCGCCGATGTCCCCGTCGCCGAACGCGTCTGCCTGGGCGTGGTCCTTCCCCTGCAGGGTCATCAGCGATCCAAACCGCTCCTTCGCGTGGGTGCGCGTGTCGGTCAGCGTCGTGTCCGTGGTCACCGTGCCCTTCAGCACCCGGAAGACGTTGATGCGGCCGGCGAACGGGTCGGCGATCGTCTTGAAGACGAAGACGCCGGTGTTCGCGCCCTGGAGATCGAACGCTTCGCCCTTCCTCGCCGGGCTCGGGACGCCCTCGACGAGCAGGTCGAGGAGCGCGGTCGTGCCGAGATTCTTCGTCGCGACCGCGGCTCCGACCGGGAAGACCTCGCTCCGCGTGACAGCGTCCTTCAGCGCCTGGGCCACCTCTTCGTCCGAGAGCTCCTGCCCGTCGAGGTAGCGCTCCATCAAGCCCTCGTCGGTCTCGACGACGGCGTCGAGCAGCTTCTCGCGGTACTCGGCGGCGAGGTCCGCGACCTCCGCCGGGATCTCCGTGCGCGCGCCCTCGCGCTGCCCCTCCGGGCTCGTGTAGGCGCACATGTGCAGCACGTCGACGATTCCGGTCAGCTCGTGCTCGGCGCCGATCGGGATGTGGACCGCGATGCAACGATCGGACAGCTGGCCGCGGAGCGCTTCGAGCGCGCGGAAGAAATCGGCGCGCTCCCGGTCGAGCATGTTGACGACGACGACGCGGGCGAGCGAGTCGTCCTCGGCGCGGTTCCAGGCCCGGCCCGTGCCCACCTCCACCCCCATGACGCCACTGATCACGACGAGCGCACCTTCGACGACGCGTAGGGCGGCGATCGCGTCGCCCTGAAAGCCCGCATCGCCGGGGGCGTCGATGAGGTTGATCTTCCGCCCCTGCCACTCGAGGTTCGCGAGCGAGGCCGAGAGCGACATCTGCCGCCGCTGCTCGTCCTCGTCCCAGTCGGAGACAGTCGTGCCCTGCTCGACGGTGCCGAGCCGATTGACAGCAGCGGACTGATAGAGCAGCGCCTCGACGAGAGACGTCTTGCCGGTTCCTCGATGGCCGACGACGGCGACGTTGCGGATCTTTCCGGGCTCCTGAGCAGGCATGCGCGCGAGATTCCTCCCTGGAAACGTTGGTTTGTGACTCGATCCTAGCGCCCGGCGGCCGAGGTCACTCTTCGATGCCCGCACGGGCGGCGGCGGTGCCGGCAAGCCTGGCCTTCAGGCGCAGGATCGCCTTCGTGTGGAGCTGCGAGACGCGGGACTCCGTCACGCCCAGCACCTCGCCGATCTCGCGGAGGGTCAGCTCCTCGTAGTAGTAGAGCGTGATCACGAGCTTCTCGCGCTCGGGCAGACGGGCAATCGACTCGCCAAGCGCCTCGCGGAGCTCGGTCTGGTCGAGCGCTTGCGCGGGCTGGGGGCCGGACGTGTCCTCGATTGTGTCGAGCAGCGAGATCTGGTCGCCGCTCCCCGACGAGACCGTCCAGAGCTCGTCGAGCGCGGCGATCGAGGAGCGCGAGATGTCGGTCAGGCTGTCCTCGAGCTCACCCGTGGTGATCCCGAGCTTCTCTGCGATCTCCTCGTCTGTCGGCGCCCGGTGCAGCCTCGCCTCGAGCGCCGCGATCGCGCGCTCGATGTCCCTCGCGCGCGCCCGCACGGAGCGCGGCACCCAATCCATCGCCCGGAGCTCGTCGATGATCGCTCCCTTGATGCGCGTCATCGCGTAGGTCTCGAACTTGACGTCGCGGTCGGGGTCGTAGCGCTCGATCGCGCCGATCAGGCCAAGCAGGCCGTAGGAGACGAGGTCGCCCTCGTCGACGTGCGCGGGCAGGCCGCTGCCGAGCCGTCCGGCGACGAACTTGACGAGCGGTGCATACGTCAGGATCAGGCGATCGCGCAGCGCGCGATCGTTCGACTTCCTGAACTCCCGCCAGAGGAACTTGATGTCTTCGGCCACCGCTTTCCGAATAGAGGATACGGGGCGAACCGGCGAATTCCCCTGAGCTCCGGCCAACACGTATCCGGCAACTGCGTAGGGTAGTCGCGTGCTGGAGCGCTGGACTCGTGCCGTCCTCCGCTTCCGCGTCGCCGTCCTCGCTCTCTGGCTCGCCCTGCTCGTCGTCGGGGTCTGGTCGACGACGCGGCTCTCGCCCCTGCTCTCCAACTCGTTCGCAGTTCCCGGCACCGATTCGGACCGCGCGCGGGCGATCCTGACGCGCAACTTCGGGGAGCGGCCGGACGGGACGTTCACGGTCGTCTTCCGCGTGCAAAACGCCTCCGAGCCGCGCGAGCGTCGCCGGGCGAAGCGGCGCCTTGCAGAGACCGCGCTCGTCGTGCCCACGGGCCACCCGGATTCCGTTCGCCCTGGAGCCGGAGTCCTGTGGGCAGACCTCGACACGAATCTCGACCTACGGCACGCCAAGCGATACACAGAGGCGATTCGGGAGAGCCTGCAGGCGCAACGTGGTCCCCGGGCTTTCGTCACCGGCCAGCCGGCGATCCAGCACGACCTCGACTCGATCTTCGGCTCCGACCTGCGCCGGGGCGAGTCATTCGCCCTCCCGATCGCGCTACTCGTCCTGCTCGCCGTCCTCGGGCTCTCGCTCGCGGCCGCTGTCCCCTTCGCCTTTGCCGCCTGCACGATCACGGGGACGCTGGCGGCCGTCTACGCAATCGCGCACGCCCTCTCGATGGTCACCTATGTGACGAATCTCGTCGAGTTGATCGGTCTGGGCCTTGCGATCGATTACTCGCTCCTCGTCGTTCACAGGTTCCGTGATGAGCTCGCCGCCGACGGACCTGTCGACGAGGCAATCGTTCGCACGATCGCGACTGCGGGACGGGCAATCGTCTTTTCCGGACTCGCCGTCGCAGTCGGTCTTGGACTGCTTCTCTTCGTCCCGGTCCCGTTCATCCGGTCGATGGGTGTGGCCGGGCTCTTGCTCCCGCTCGTCTCCATCGTCGCGTGTCTCACGTTTCAGCCTGCGCTCCTCTCGGTACTCGGCCGTCGGAGCGTCCGGCGGCTACGCGCGCGGAGGCGGGCCGCGGGCTCGCGGTTCTGGGCAGGCCTGGCGCGCGTCGTGCTTCGCAATCCGGTCCCGGTGCTCGTCGGGAGCGTGACC
>JBKPCT010000321.1:0-9005 GCA_046727515.1 Actinomycetota bacterium
TTCTGCACCGCGCCGATCAGGTCCGAGATCTGGTCGTGGCCCGAGACGCTCGCCAGCGGATCGAGGTACCGCGCGTCCTCGGCCCAGACGCTCGCAATCGCCGTCTTGCGCGCCTGCGGATCGGTCTCGTTCCAGGTGTCGAGGTAGCGCTCGACGAGTGTTGCTGCCGTCATCTTTCCCTCCTTTCCGTTCGACGACGCGGCCACGTTGCCGGTGGCGCTGCTCCATGTCCATGACCTGCGAGGTAATGAGACGGCTCGCAACCCGGCTACGAGTGCGACGGGCCTAACGTCGCCGGTGAAGCCGCGCAGCGCGGCCCTCGAGGTATCGCTGCTCGGGAAGGCTCGTGGTGCGTCGTGCTGCTGCCCGGTAGCTCGCGCGTGAAGGCCCTCCTCGATCAGCTTCCCGCGCCAGCTGCGAAGCCGGTGAGAGGGCCGGATGGCAGCTGAGGAAGAGCAGGATCAGAGTGTCGTCCGCGTTCGCTGGGTACTCGTCGCCGCGATCGGACGTCACGAGCTCATCGGTGGCAGCAGTTCGCTCCCGCCGCTGCCGGGCTTCGCTGCTGCGCACTTCGTCGACCAGCCTGCGGGCAGCCACAGTGATCAGCCACGCGCGTGGATTGTCCGGGACACCCTCGTCGGGCCACGCCAGTGCGGCCGGCAGCAGCGCCTCCTGGACCGCGTCCTCGCTCACGTCGAAGCGGCCGTAACGGCGGACGAGCGCGCCGAGGACCTGCGGCGCGAGCCGGCGCAACAGGTCCTCGACTCGGGCTTCCGTGCTCACAACATGACTGACGATCGTTGCCGATCTCTTACCCTGCGCCGGGAAGACGCGGCGCGGTTCTGTCCAAGGAGCTCGCCGGCAATTTGGAAGGGCCGCGGAGACGTGGAACCTCCAGCCGGGGTGCGGGCAGCCACACCGCAAGACGCCTGCTGGCTCCATTCCCCTGCAGCGGCGCCGCTGCGATCTTGGACGCATGACGACAACGAAGGAGGCAGCGATGTCCAGCGGCATGCAGGCCCAGGGCTGGGTCGAGCTAGCCGACCGCCAGGGAGACGGCCTCGACATCCGTCTGCTCTGGAACCGCGCGGACGGGCGGGTCAAGGTGACGGTCACACGCCTCGTCGCAAACCGGGTCGCGGAGCTCCAGGTCGCGCCCGATGACGCGCTCGAGGCGTTCCATCATCCGTTCGCCTACCGCCGTCCGGCGCCTGTCCACAGGCACTCGGTCACTTCCGAAGCGATCGCCTGAGCCCCGGCGCCTCCGCGCCGGTTAACCTCCCGCCGACCGGCGACGAGAGGAGGCACGGTGGCGACCGAAGCGGCTCCGGACGAAGTTCCCGTCCTGATCGTCGGCGGTAGCCTCGTCGGGCTGTCGACCGCGCTCTTCCTCGGACGTCACGGCGTGCCGAGCTTTCTGATCGAGCGTCACCCCGGTACCGCGATCCATCCCCGCGCCGCGCACTTCAGCCAGCGCACGATCGAGGTCTAGCCCGTCACGCCGGCTGTTCATCACGCAGATCGGGCTCGAGCCGATCCTGCGGCGGCGCGCCGCCCAGCTGGGCGCTGCCCTGAACTACGGCTGGGAGCTCACTTCCCTGGAGGCGCGTGACGGCGAGAGCCAGGCCCTCGTCCTCGACCGGGAGCGGGGCGAGGAGCGCCGGCTCCGCGCCCGGTGGGTCGTCGCCGCCGACAGGCCGCGCAGCGGGATCCGGGAGCGCCTGGGGATCGGGACCGAGGGACGCGGTAGCTTCTCGAACAGCGTCACGATCTACTTCCGCGCCGACGTCAGGCCGCTGCTCGGCGACCGCAACCTCAGCGTCGTCTACGTCTTCAACCCGCGGCTCGTCGGCTTCTTCCGTTTCTCGAAGGCCGGCGACGCGGGCTTCCTCGTCGTCAACAGGCTGGTCGGCGAGGATGGCCTGCGGACGACAGACGTCTCGGGGCTCGCGGACGAGGGGAGCTGCATCGAGTGGGTCCGGCTGGCGCTCGGCGCACCGGACCTGCCGATCGAGATCGAGAACGTCCAGCACTGGGTCGCGCTCGCCGACTCGGCGGCGGAGTACCGGCGCGGGAACGTCTTCATCACGGGGGACGCGGCGCACACGATGCCGCCGACGGGCGGGTTCGGCGGGAACACGGGAGTCCAAGACGCGCACAACCTGGCCTGGAAGCTCGCGGCCGTTCTCGGCGGGTCGGCCGGCGAGGCGTTGCTGGACACCTACGACAGCGAGCGCAGGCCGGTGGGCAGGGCGATCACCGAGCAGGCTTACACACGCTACGTCCTCCGCCTCGATCCGGATCTCGGCACCGACGACGTGCAGCCGATGATCCAGGACGCCCCAATCGAGCTCGGGTACCGGTACGGCTCGGACACGTTGTTCGAGGATCCCCACGACCCCTCCGGCGATCCCGGGACGCGGGCTCCGCACGTGTGGCTCGAGGACGGTCGCTCCACACTCGACCTGTTCGGTGACGGGTTCGTGCTGCTCGGCCTCGGCGCCGGCCCGTGGCGGCACGCAGCCGATGCGGCGGCAGGAGAGCTCGGCGTCCCAGTGGACGTCCACGAAGTGAACGCGGACGGCTTCGCCGACGCCTACGGCCTCGGCGCGGGAGGGGGCACGCTCGTGCGGCCCGACGGCTTCGTCGCCTGGCGCGCCGCGCCTGCGCCGGACGATCCGGCGGGCGAGCTCTCGTCCGTGCTGCGCGGCGTGCTCGCGCGTTCCTGACCGGACCGCCCGACACCACGGCTACGAGACGAGTGTAAGCGCTACCGCCAGCGCGCTACGAGCCGGCCGTTTTCCTCGGCGACCTCGGTGCCGAGCGCAGCGCAGGCCGCGGTGAAGCGCCGCGCGATCCGCGCAGCGTCGTCGCCCGTGGCGAGGTGGGTGTGAGCGAACTCGAGCTTCACCGGGATCGCTTCCAGGCGATCGCTGGCGAGGTCCACGAAGAAGAGCAAGCCGAGGTCGTTCCGCAGTACGCGGTCGACGCGATAGTCGTCGATGAAGTCGCCGAGGTCGTACGCGACACGCGGCGCGACGCCGTGGAAGACATGAGCTGAGTGTCCGGCGACAATCGTCGCGCCTGCCTCGACGAGGGCCTGCCCCGCGCGACGGACATAGTCCCGCGGCTCGCTCGTCATGTTCGGGCCCCAGTGCGGCGTGACGAGTACCGCATCGGCGTCGGGGAACTCCGTCAACCACTCCGGGGGACGGCGTCGCAGGTCGGCGTAGGCGATTCCGGGTCGACTCGCGTCGGCCGCATACTCGGCCGGGTGGTCGCTGAAGGCAACCACGCCGAGGCGGAAGCCACCCGTGTCGAGCACGACCGGCGAGCGCGCGCGTTCGCTGTCGGTGCCTGCACCGACGACTCGGATCCCGGCCGCGTCGAGGTGCGCGAGCGTGTCGAGCAGTGCATCGGGCCCGAAGTCCAGCGCGTGGTTGTTGGCGAGGGTGACGCAGTGAACACCGAGCCTCGCCAGGGCCTCGGCCGCCCAAGGCGGCGCACGGAAGTGGAACACGCGGCCCGGCGCAGGTTCGCCCCGGGCGGAGATGCAGCACTCGAGGTTGAGCACGAAGAGGTCGGCCTCGCGAATGATCTCGACGAGGTCCGGGGCGAGGAGCACGTGCTGCGGATCGCGAGCGAGGCGCTCGGCGACGCCCCGGCCGAGCATGGTGTCTCCTGCGAGGGCGAGTTTCAAGACACGAAGCCGTGCTCGCCGTAGAGGCGGACGAAATGCGCGCCGGTCACGTGTTGAGTCCGCTCGAGTACGCCGCCGCGCTTCTCGAACAGCACGACCTCGTCGGCGCCCCCGGAGCCGATCGGCTGGACGAGTCGGCCGCGGTCGGCGAGCTGTTCGACGAGCGGCGGCGGCACGCGCGGAAACGCGGCGGCGACGATGATCGCGTTGTACGGCGCGTGTCCGGGCAGCCCGCCGCTCCCGTCTCCGACGACGACAGTCGTGTTCTCGATGCCGCAGCGGTCGAGGTGGGAGCGGGCCGTGCGCGCGATGTCCTGCCAGCGCTCGACGCTCCAGACCCCGCCGGCGAGTCGGGCGAGCAGCGCCGTCTGCCAGCCGAAGCCGGTGCCGATCTCGAGCACACGCTCGGAGGGTGAGAGGTCGAGCGCCTCCACCATCTGCGCCACGAGGGAAGGCTGTGTCGTCACCTGGCCGTGCGGGATCGGCAGCGGCTTGTCCTCGTAGGCCTGCTCGCAAAGACCGGACGGAACGAACTGTGCCCGCGGGACGGCAGCGATCGCTTCGAGCAGCCGCAGGTCCCGCACGCCGTGAGCGCGTGCAGCGGCGACCAGATCCGCCGACCGAGCCAATCGCCCTCTACCCCGAGACGCTAACAGCCGAGGGTGCCGCTCGCGGGCCTTTCGTCCGTTCTGGCGCTACGATCGAGGCGATGGCCGAGATCACGGCCTACGACTTCGGGCGCGTTACGATCGACGGACGTGAGGAGACGCGCGACGTCATCGTGCTCCCGGAGCGCGTCGTGCGCGGTTGGTGGCGGAAGGAAGGGCACGGGCTCGTGCTCGAGGATCTCGACGAGGTGCTGGACGAGCTGCCCGAGCGGCTGGTCGTCGGTACCGGCGCATACGGGCAGCTACGGCCCGATCCTGGCACGCTCGAGACCCTCCGCGCCCGCGGTGTCCAGGTCGAGGCACTCCCGACCGCGGAAGCTGTTCGGCGTTACGCCCAGCTCGATCCGCGCAAGACGGCGGCGGCGCTGCACCTGACGTGCTGAGCTCGTTCTCGCGGTCCGAGCTCGAGCGTCGCGCGGCCGAGGCGCACGAGCTCCTCGGCGACCGCTGCGTCGTCTGCCCGCGCGGCTGCAAGGTCGACCGTCGGGCAGACGTGGCGGGGCTGTGCGCGATCGGCAGGCAGGCCGTCGTCGCCTCCTACTTCCCGCACTTCGGCGAGGAGGACTGCCTCCGCGGCCGCCGGGGCTCGGGGACGATCTTCTTCTCGGGGTGCAATCTCCGCTGCGTCTTCTGTCAGAACCACGAGATCTCGTGGGCGGTACAGGGCGAGCTCGTCACACCCGAACGGCTCGCGGAGATGATGATCGAGCTGCAGGCGATCGGCTGCCACAACATCAACTGGGTCACGCCCGAACATGTCGTCCCGCAGATCCTCGAAGCGCTACCGCTTGCCCTGGCGAACGGACTCGAGCTGCCGATCGTCTACAACACGAGCGCCTACGACTCGCTCGACAGCCTCGGCCTGATGGAGGGGATCGTCGACGTCTACATGCCCGACTTCAAGCTGTGGACGGCCGAGTCGGCGCGCCGCTATCTGAAGCGCGCCGACTATCCGAACGTCGCGCGTGAGACGATCGTCGAGATGAACCGCCAGGTCGGCGATCTCGTGCTCGACGAGCGCGGGATGGCACGGCGGGGCCTGATCCTCAGACACCTGATCATGCCGGGGCTGCTGGAGGAGACCGAGGCGATCCTGCGCTTCGTTGCCGACGAGCTCGGCACGGGCACCTATGTAAACCTGATGGCGCAGTACTACGTCTCGGGCAAGGTCGGCAGGGACGGCCAGTACGAGGAGATCGCCCGCGGCATCCATCGCGAGGAGTACGAGCAAGCGCTCTCGCTCGCCCGTGAGCTCGGGCTCCGCCTCGACCCCCGCAGCGTCGGTGAGAGGCGCCGCCTCGCTCGCGCGGTCTAGCGCGCTTGGAAATCGCCGATCGCGATCGCGTGCCCGCGCCTGGGGACGTAGCTCCCGGTCCGGAAGCGGGCGAGCGGCCGGCCGCTGGTCCGGTCGCGGAACTGGTAGAGCATCAGCTCGGAGCGGTCGTCGAAGCGGCAGGAGAACCAGTCCCTGTGGGCGCTTCCGGCGAGCGACTGCTGGATCAGTCCGGTGCCGTCACCGTTGAGCACGTACGGTTTGTCAGGACGCTGATCGAGCGAGACGGCGAAGCCGCGGCCGGCCGCTCCGAACGACCAGATACCCGAGCGGGGCTGGTAGCGCAGTCGGGTCCGGCCTGCCTCCACGTCCACGGCTGAGCGGCTGACCTGGCCGGGGACGAGGTGCTCGCTGTGGCCGACGAGCGTGCCGCTCGCGAGATTCCGCACCTGGGCGACCGGTACGAGCGCGCCTCCGCTCGAGAACAGCGTGAAGAAGATCGAGTAGGGCGTCCCAGCCTAGCCGCCGTCGACGCCGCGGCGCAGCGGTGCACGGCCGCGAGGCTGCGTCGGCGCAGGCCGGTCGACCCTCAGCGGCGGGATCGGTTGCGTCGTGGGCCCGCGCGCCGAGACGGTGATCGTCTTGCCGTGGTGGCCGATCTGGAGCGGCGCTCCGTCGAGCACCATGTAGGTGGCATCGGCTTCGGTCACATCGACCCGGAGCCGCGTGCCGCGGAAGATGAGCCCGAAGGCCAGGCGCTGCAGGCGGCTCGGGAGGCGGGGGGCGAAGGTCAGGGCACCTGCGTGGTCGCGCATCCCGCCGAAGCCGGCCACGGCCGCGAGCCATGCCCCGGCGAGCGATGCAATGTGCAGGCCGTCACCCGTATTGCGGTTGAGATCGTGCAGGTCCATGAGGGCGGCCTCGCCGAAGTAGTCGTAGGCGAGCTCGAGGTATCCGACCTCGGCGGCCATCACGGCCTGCGTGCAGGCGGAGAGCGACGAATCGCGAACGGTCAGCGCCTCGTAGTAGGAGAAGTCTCTGGCTTTCTCCTCGGCGCTGAACGCGTCGCCACGCCAGTGCAGGGCGAGCACGAGATCGGCCTGTTTGACGACCTGCTTGCGGTACAGATCGAAGTACGGGAAGTGCAGGAGCAGCGGGTACTGGTCCGGCTCGGTCCTGTCGAAATCCCAGACCTGATGGCTCGTGAATCCCTCCGACTGTGGGTGGACGCCGAGCTCGTCGTCCCACGGGATGACCATGTCCTTCGCAGCGTCGCGCCATCCCGCGGCCTCTTCGAAGTCCGCGCCGAGCGTCGCAGCGTGGCGCGGATGGCGGGCGACCGCGTCGGCGGCAGCGACGAGATTCGCCTGGGCTATGAGGTTGGTGTAGACGTTGTTGTCCGCGATCGCGCTGTATTCGTCGGGGCCCGTGACTCCGTCGATGCGGAATCGGCCCTGCGGATCGTGATGGCCGAGCGAGCGCCACAGGCGGGCCGTCTCGACAAGCAGCTCGAGGCCGGCCTCGCACTCGAAGTCGTCGTCGCCGGTCGCGGCGTAGTAGCGGGAGACTGCGTCCCCGATGTCAGCGTTGATGTGGAAGCAGGCGGTCCCAGCCGGCCAGTAACCCGACGTCTCCTGCCCGCGGATCGTCCGCCAGGGGAATGCCGCACCCTCGAACCCGAGTTGCCGGGCCCGCTCGCGCGCGAGGTCGACCGTCGCGTGTCGCCAGCGCAGGGCGTCGGCGGCGGCGCGGGGCGCAGTGTAGGTGAGGACGGGCAGGACGAATCGCTCGCTGTCCCAGAAGGTGTGGCCGTCGTAGCCGGGGCCGGTCAGGCCCTTGGCGGGAATCGCCCGTTGCTCGGCGCGCGCACCGGCCTGGAGCGTGTGGAAGAGCGCGAAGCGGACCGCCTGCTGGAGCTCTGTGTCACCCTCCAGCTCGACGTCCGCGCTCTGCCAGAAGTCGTCCAGGTACTCGCGCTGACCGGCGAGCAGTCCCTCCCAGCCTGTGTGTCGCGCCTCGGTGAGGGCGGCGACCGCTTGGTCTCGGAGGGCGGCCAGCGAGCGCCGGCTCGACCAGCCGTAGGCGAGGAACTTGATCAGGCGCAGCCGCTCTCCCGGGTCGAGATCGGTGGCGACGGTCACGCGACCGACATCCGGCCCGCTCTCGGTGAACGTCTCGGTCCCCTCCGGGCCCTCGATCAGGTGGTCCATGGCGGCCGCCATCGTCAGCCTGCTCAGCTTCGTGGAATGGGCGAGGACGACGCGGGTTCCGTGGTCGAAGAAGTGCTCCGACTGCAGTGGCGACTCGAGCGCCGCGGCGGCCCTCGGGTCGTCTGCCTGCGGCGGGCCCGGCTCGTTCGCGACCAGCTCGGACTGCACGACGACGCGGAGTGGAGCCTCGATCGGCTCGACCTCGTAGAGAATCGCGGCCGCGGAGCGCTGCACGAGCGACACGAGCCGCGTGGAGGAGACGCGAACGGCCGCCTCGGCCGGCGACCTCCATTCGGCACGGCGGCTGAGAAGGCCGGCGCGCAGGTCGAGCACCCGTTCGTGCGCGAGCAGACGGCCGTAGCGGACGTCGAACGGCTCGTCGTCGACGAGCAGGCGGATGATCTTTCCGTTGGTGACGTTGACGAGGGTCTGGCCGGACTCGGGGTAGCCGTAGCCGGCCTCGGCGTAGGGGAGCGGCCGGAGCTCGTAGAACGAGTTGAGGTACGTGCCCGGAATCGCATACGGCTCGCCTTCGTCGAGGTTCGCGCGTAGCCCGATGTGGCCGTTGGCGAGCGCGAAGAGGGACTCGGTTCGGGCGAGAAGGTCGAGCTCGAGCCGCGTCTCGCTGATCGACCAGGGCTCGACCGCGAAGACCGGTTTAGGGCTCACTCGAGAAGCTCCGAGAGGTCGGACACGACGATGTCAGCCCCGTGTTGGCGCAGGGCTTCCGCGCGCCCGGTGCGGTCGACGCCGACGACGAAGCCGAAGCGGCCCGCACGACCGGCCTCGACCCCCGCGAGCGCATCCTCGAACACGGCGGCCCGGTCGGCAGGCACGCCGAGGGCGCGCGCAGCGGCCAGGAAGCTGTCCGGTGCCGGCTTGCCGCGCAGCCCGTGCTCCCTGGCTACGACGCCGTCGATTCGCACCTCGAAGAGGTCCGTGATCCCTGCCGCCGCCAGGACCTCGCGTGTGTTCTCGCTCGCGGAGACGACCGCTCGGTGAAGCCCCGCGTTCCGGGCGGCCAGCACGTAACGGACCGAGCCTTCGAAGGTGGTGACGCCCACACGGTGGATCATCTCGCGAACAAGCTCGTTCTTGCGGTCGCCGAGCCCGCGGACCGTCTCCACGGCCTCCGACCCGCCGGGGGTCCCTTC
>JBKPCT010000322.1:0-11349 GCA_046727515.1 Actinomycetota bacterium
GGACGGGATCTTCGAGGCGGCCGACGAGCTCGACTACCGCCTGTTGATCGGCACCGGCCGCCGTCAGGCGTCCGGCGAGCGCCGTGCCGTCGAGGCCTTTTTCGAGCACCGCGCGGACGGGCTCCTGCTCGTCAGCCCTCGCCTGCCGCTCGCGGAGATCCTCTCCATCGGCCGCTCCGCGCCGACGGTGGCCGTGGCACGTCCGCTCCGCGCCGCCCATGTCGACTCGGTCACGAACGACGACCTCGAGGGAGCCCGACTCGCCGTGGGCCACCTCGCCGAGCTCGGCCACAGCCGCATCGTGCACATCGACGGCGGGCGCGGCGCCGGGGCAGCCGCCCGGCGCACAGGCTACGTGCGCGAGATGAAACGGCGCGGGCTCGAGCCGTGGGTCGTCGCGGGAGAGTTCACCGATGCGGCCGGGGTGCGTGCAGCCGAGGAGCTGCTCGGCGGCGATGCCCTGCCGACGGCGGTGTTTGCCGCCAACGACCTCGTGGCGGCCGGCGCGCTCGACCGCTTCGAGGACGCGGGTCTGCGAATCCCCGCCGACATCTCGATCATCGGCTACGACAACACCTTCCTCGCCGCGCTCCACCACATGTCGCTGACGACGATCGACCAGCCACGGCCGGAGATCGGGCGCCTCGCGTTGACGACGCTGGTCGAGCGGATCGACGGCGAGCGGGCGAGCGCCGCGCACCACCGGCTCGAGCCGAGCCTCGTCGTGCGGGCGACGACCGGCCCACCGCCCGCCGCTGCTCTCCGCTAGCGCCACTTCTTCAGGGCACGTCCGAGCGCCTGTCCGCCCGCGAGCACGGGCTCGAACAAATCGCCGTGCTGTTCGACCCGCTCGAGCGCCTCACTCATACCGAAGCAGCGCGGCGTCACGTCCTCTGTCAGCTCGTCCCAGCGAAGCGGCGTCGAGACCGGCGCGCCCGGCTTCGGCCGCACCGAGTAGACCGAGGCGATCGTCTTCCCCCACGCGTTCTGACGGTGGTCGACGAGCACGCCCTCACGCTTGCGCTTCAGCCATTCGGTCGTGACCAGCCCTGAGTGCTGCTCCTCGAGCCCACGCGCGACTCGCTCCGAGAACGCGTAGGTCCGCTCGAAGGTCGCTCGGCGTGCGATCGGGACGAGCACGTGAATCCCGTCGGCACCGCTCGTCTTGACGTAAGACTCGAGCTCGAGCCGCTCGAGCTCCTCGCGGATCAGGTGAGCGACACGGATCGCGAGCGCGAAGCCACCTTCGGGCGGGTCGAGGTCGAAGAGCACGAAGTCCGGGCGGTGCGGCTTGTCGACGCGCGAGTACCAAGCGTTCATGTCGATGCAGTTCATCTGCACCATCCAGAGCAGTGCCTCCGGCGAGTTGACGAGCGGGAAGTCGACGAGCCGCGACTCGCCCTCGCGCGGATAAGTGCGGTAGGTGCGCGTCGGGATCCAGGAGGGCATCCCCTTTGGCGCCTGCTTCTGGAAGTACGTGTCTCCCGCCACTCCGTAGGGCGAGCGCTTCATCGTGAACGGCCGGTTGCGCAAGTGCGGGACGAGCACCGGCGCGATCGCGCGGTAGTACTCGAACAGGTCCTGCTTCGTGATCCCCTCGTCAGGGAACAGGACGCGTTCCGGGCTCGAGAGGCGGACCGACCGCGGCGCCACGCTGCGGGTTGTACCTGTCGGGCGGTGCGCATGTCGACGTGCGCAGGTCGGCGCCTTTCGGAGCTCTGACGAGACCGCGTCGCGGTAGGCGGGCCCGCCTTTCAGGGCGATCGGGCCGAGCCAGATGTGCATCCGCGCACTGCCGAGCCACTGGAGGAAGAGATAGGCGGCTTCCGGTAGGCAGGGCAGGTCGCACCGCGTTATGGTCGTCGGAGCGTGTGCACACGCGGGAGGAGCACCTGGCACAACACGGGAAGCGGCGGGCCGTGATCACGGGCGTGCACCATTTCTCGCTGAGCGTCGCCGACGTGGATCGTTCGATGGCCTTCTACCGGGAGTTCGGCTTCGAGCTCGTCTCTGACCGGGAGGTCGACGGGGACTACGTGGAGGTGATCACGGGCGTTCCCGATGCGCACGTGAGGATCACCCATCTCCACGGTTTCGGGCACAACCTCGAGCTGCTCGAGTACAAGCGCCCTCGCGGGGCACCTCGCGCGCGGGGCTTCCAGGACGTCGGGAGCGCCCATCTCTGCCTGCTGACCGAAGACCTCGACGCCGAGTGCGAGCGACTGCGCGCCCTGGGCGTTCCGTTCCGCTCCCCCGGCCCGGTGACGACGACGAGCGGTCCCAACCGGGGCGGAAGTGGCATCTACGTGGAGGATCCCGACGGCAACGGAGTCGAGATCATCCAGCTCGCACGGCCCTGGGGCCCGGAGCAGGGCGCAGGTTTAGGATCCAACGTCTGACGACGAGAGGAGGTCAACCGAACGATGGCGTTCACCGCGACGAAGGACCTGATGCTCCCGGCAACGGTGACGGGGTCGTGGCCGCGCCCCCGGTGGTACACGCAGAACATGTGGGGCCGTCCGCTCGACACCGCGATGATGGACCCCTGGTACCGCGAGCAGTTCACCGACGCACACGCCGTCGTCGTCTCGGATCAGGAGCGCGCAGGGCTCGACATCCTGACGACCGGCGACTACCACCTCGACGAGGACGTCGCCGGCCGGTCGTGGCACCACTACCCGCTGCAGCGCTGGAAAGGGCTCGAGCACGAGGAGCTGCAGACGAAGAACACGCGCTCGCCCCTCCTCTCGTATCCGGTCGGCACGATGCTCGACTCGATCTACAAGACGTGGCGATGGCCGCGGGTCGTCGGCAAGGTCGAGCACGACCCGAAGAACCCGCTCGAGTACCCGAAGATTTGGCGGATTGCGCAGCAGAGCGCCGCGTCCGGTAAGCCGGTCAAGTTCGGCACCTGCTCGGCGCAGGTGCTGGCCTTCTTCCTCGACAGCCACACCGACGAGTACGACCTCGAAGACAAGAAGCAGCTCACCTGGGACATGGCGGAGGCGATGAACCTGGAGCTCCGCCAGCTCGCCGCAGCGGGGTGCAAGGTGATTCAGGTCGAAGAGCCCACACTCCACTTCATGGCCCGCTACTACCCGGAGATGACGGACCTGATCGACTTCCTCGTCGACTGCTTCAACCGCGAGGTCGAGGGGCTCGACGACGTGGAGGTCTGGATCCACACCTGCTGGGGCAACCCGAACATGCAGAAGGTCTTCAGCGACGAGTCGTACGCGAACTCGATCGAGATCTACCTCGAGCGCCTGAAGGGGGACGTGTGGACGATCGAGGCGACGGAGAACGATCTCGAGGAGCTGCCGCTCTTCGCGCCCTACAACGACTCGCTGAAGAAGAAGGTCGCAGTCGGCGTCATCAGCCACCGCACCTTGCAAGCCGACTTCCCAGACGTCGTCGCCGACCGGGTCAGGCGGGCGCTCGAGTACATCCCGGCGGACAAGCTCGTGCTCTCGACGGACTGCGGCTTCGGCCGGCAGGGCTTCAACCGCCACCTCGCCTTCTACAAGGCGGCGGCGATCCCGCAGGCGCGGAACATCGTGCTCCAGGAGCTCGGGATCGAGCCGCGGGCCGTCCCCGCGGCGGACGATCAGCTCGCGTGGGATCAGCTCCCGGACGACGAGCCTTTCACGCACCTCAAGCCGCTGAGGTAGGCGTGGAGACGGGACTTGCCGGGAAGAGCGCCGTCGTCACCGGCGGAGCGAGCGGGATCGGCCGCGCGTGTGTGCGCGCCCTCGCCGGCGAGGGCGCCTCAGTGGTCCTCGCCGACGTGAACGAGGAGGTGGGGGCGCGGGCGGCGGAGGAGCTGGCGGCGCACCACGTCGCCGCAGACGTCACAAAGCCCGAGCACGCCCGGCGCGTCGTGGAGGAGGCGGTCAAGAGGTGCGGCGGGCTGGACGTGCTCGTCACCTGTGCCGGTGCCTTTCACGCGACGCCCCTGGACCGAATTGCGGCGGACGAGTGGGACCGGATCCAGGCGGTGAACCTGCGCGGCGTGTTCCTCGTCGCCCAGGCAGCGCTGTCGGTGATGATCCCGCGCCGGCGCGGTCGGATCGTCACCGTCGCTTCGCTCGCCGGCCAGTCCGGCGGACTGGCGGCAGGGGCGAGCTACGCGGCTTCGAAGGCGGGCGTGGCCGCGCTGACGAAGTCGATCGCGCGGTTCGCAGGGCCGCACGGGATCACTGCGAACTGCGTCAACCCCGGGATCATCGACACGCCGATGCTCGCGGGGTGGCCGCGGGAGGTGCTCGAGCGGACGATCGCCCAGACGCCGCTCGGACGGATCGGAAAGCCCGAGGAGGTCGCGGCGGTGGTCGTGATGCTCGCCTCGGACGGAGCCGCCTTCGTCCACGGCGCGCACATCGACGTCAACGGCGGCCTGTTCATGGACTAGGAAGAGGAGGTCGAGATGAACAGCAACGCGAAGGTCTGCCGGGGGAGCTGGTGCATGGCGTTCGGCTTCGAGCCGCCCGCGACCCTCGAGCAGGTGGCGAAGGTGCTGTCGGCCTTCGGCTACGACGGCATCGAGCTCGGCGGCTTCTTCGACCACGCGACGGTCGAGCGGTACCCGGACGCGGAGAGCCGGCGGAAGCTGAAGGACTGGCTCTCGGACGACCTCGGGCTGCAGATCGCCGGGATCGCACCCGGACCGTACGGCGACCTCTTCCGCCTGCCGTGGGCGACGGGGTCGCAGGAGGTCTACGACGAGTACATCCGTTACTTCGAGAGCTACCTCCAGCTCGCGGAAGACCTGGAGATCCCGGGGATGCGGGTCGACCCGGGCGCGGCCGGGCCGCTGCCGTACGACGCCGACTACGACGCCGTCTGGGACCGCGTCGTCCGCACCTTCCAGCATCACGCGGAGAACGGCGCGGAGGTCGGGTGTGTGATGCTCTGGGAGCTCGAGTCGCTGCAGCCGTTCAACAAACCGTCCGAGACCGTCAAGCTGCTCCAGGACGTCGGACACGACAACTTCAAGCTGATGTACGACACTGGCCATTTCCAGGCCTGCGGCGTCGTCGGCCACAACCACGTCCAGCCGGCCGAGACCCTGCCGAACCAGATCGAGTTCATCCGGATGCTCCCGCCCGGGTCGATCGGCCACATCCACCTGTGCGACACCGACATGAACACGCACCTGAACATGTTCGGGACGAAGTGCAACTTCGGCGAGGGGATCATCGACTTCGAAGAGCTGATGCCCGTCCTCGCCGAGGCGTACGACGGCGAGTGGTGGGCGGTGGACTCGATCCCGATGGGCTCCAAGGCCTGGCAGGACACGTGGGACGGCCTGCCGTTCCTGAACGACTTGCTCGACCGGCATGTGCGCCAGCCGGCAGGTGTCGCGGCATGAAGGCTGCAGTCTTCTACGAGCCCGAGCAGATCCAGCTGGAGGACGTCCCGGAGCCCCAGGCGGGGGACGACGAGGTCGTCGTCCGCGTCCGCGCCTGCGGATTCTGCGGCTCCGACATCGAGTACTACTACGGCAAGAGCCCGCTCGGCACGCCCGACGGCAAGGGCCCGCTCGTGCTCGGCCACGAGCTGTGCGGCGAGGTCGTCGAGGCGGGCCGGCTCGCGGCGAACTACGGGTTGGCCGAGGGCGACCGCGTCTCGGTCAATCCCGTACAGAGCTGCAACGCCTGCGACATGTGTCGTTCCGGCAAGGTCGCGTTCTGCCCCAACATGTCGGTGCTCGGCGTGACGACCAACGGCGGCTTCGCCGAGTATGCGAAGACGAAGATCGCGCACGCCTACAAGATCCCGGACTCGCTGACGGACGAGCAGGGCGCGTTCGTGGAGATGCTCTCCTCCGCCGTCTACGCCGTCGGCCGCGCGGACGTCGACCCGGGCAACCTCGCCGTCGTCTACGGTCCGGGCCCGGTCGGCCTGGCGATGGTGCAGCTGCTGAAGAACGAGGGCGCGCGGGTGGCGCTCGTCGGCACCCGCGACTACAGGCTCGCGGTCGGCAAGGCGCTCGGCGCCGACTACGTCTGGAACACGCGGGACGGCTCGTCGCCGTACTGGGTGCCGGACCTCGCCGAGGCAATCCAGGAGGTGAACGGCGGCCGGCTGGCCGACCGAGCGCTCGTCGCGACGGCGAACGTCGACGCGAACCAGCAGGCGATCGAGGTCACGGGCCAGGGGTCGACCGTCGTGCTGATGGGGCTCGCCGGGCCGAACGACGCCGTCTCGGTGCCGCTCCTCTCGAACCTGACGCAGGACAAGACGATCCGGTTCTCGTGGCTCTACCCGCTGCAGTGGCCCACAACGATCCGGTTGCTCGACGCTGCGAAGGTCGACACCGGCCCGATCATCACGCACAAGGCGTCGCTGGGCGGGATCGGCGCCGCCATCGAGCGCGTCCTCCAGCGCGAGGACGAGGTCGTGAAGACGGTGATCACGCCGTGAGCGACCGGCCGAAGTTCTCGGTGTCGCAGGTGACGACGTTCCACTCGACGTTCGACGAGGACCTCGCCGACTACCGCGAGGCCGGAGTCGACGGGATCGGGATCTGGGAGTTCAAGCTCGGCGAGGAACGCTCCAAGGACGTCGAGGCGGTCGCGAAGCTCCGCGACAGCGGCCTGCAGGCGACCACCTGCATCCCGGGCACGCTCTCCGTGTTCCCCGTGCCGTTCCCGGGGCCGGACGATCCGGCGGAGCGCGTCGACGGTCTCTGCGCCGCGATCAAGATGTTCGCGCCGTTCGAGCCGAAGGTCATCCTCTGCCTGACCGGCAACCCCGGGAAGCCGGGTGAGCGGCCGAGCCCCGAGGACCGGCAGACGATCGTCCAGGGGCTGCGCCGGGTGGCGGATCTCGCAGGCGAGCACGGCATCGTGCTCGGTCTCGAGCCGCTGCATCGCGAGGTGTACGGGAGCTGGTCGATGGTCAACTCGATCCCGCAGGCGATCGACCTGATGGACGAGATCGACCACCCGAGCGTCCGCCTGCTCTACGACGTCTACCACCTCTGGGACACCGAGGACGTGCTCGAACACACGCGCGAGGTAGCGCCTCGCGTCGCGCCGAGCGTGCACATCTGCGACTGGCGCGACCCGACGCGGAACGACTTCGACCGGGTGCTGCCCGGGGACGGGATCATCGACCTGCCGGGGATCTTCGGCGCGCTCGAGGCCGGCGGCTGGGAAGGCTGGGTCGACCTGGAGATCTTCTCCGACGACGGCTCGTTCACGGATCAGGACTTCGAGGACTCGCTCTGGAAGCAGGATCCGGTGGACGTGGTCAGACGAGGGCGAGAGGGCTTCGAGCGGGCCTGGGAGGCGAGGAAGACCCCGGCCTGATGGGGCGCCTCGACGGCAGAGTCGCGCTCGTCACCGGCGCGGCGCACGAACGCGGGATCGGGCGCGGGATCGTGCGCGAGCTCGCCGCCGAGGGAGCGGTCGTGGCCGTCGTCGACATCGCGCACCAGGAGATGGGCGAAGAGCTCGCGGCCGAGGTGGGCGGCCGCTTCTACCGCGCAGACGTTTCCGACCGGGCGGAGGTCGACGAGCTCGTCGAGCGGGTCGAGCAAGATCTCGGCCCGCTCGACGTCGTCGCCTCGAATGCCGGCGTCGCCGACTGGCAGCCGTTCACGGAGACAACCGACGACTCGTTCGACCGGATCGTCGGCGTCAACCTCACCGGAGCCTTCAACGTCGGCCAGGCGGCGGCGAGAGCGATGGTCCGCTCTAGCCGCCCCGGCCGCATCGTCTTCACCTCGTCGGTCCACGTCCAGATGCCGTTTCCGACGATGGCGGTCTACGGGGCGACGAAGCAGGGCGTGCGGGCGCTGTGCGAGGGGATGGCGATCGAGCTCGCCCCGTACGGGATCCGGGTCAACCACATCGGCCCGGGCTGGGTGCTGTCGGCGCTGAACGATCCCTCGCCCGCGGTCGCCGATCCGGAGGAGCTGAAGAAGTCCCTCGCGACGATTCCGATCGAGCAGCGGCCGGCCGATCCGCGGGAGCTCGGGCGCGCGGTCGTCTACCTCGCCTCGTCGGACGGCGACTACGTAACCGGGGAGTACCTCCGCGTCGACGGCGGCTTCGTGGTCGGGGTGTTCCCGTGAGACGCCCTGTGTCAACAGGGCGTCTCACGCGGAGGGGGCGCCGGGGGAACCTTAGGTTCCCCCGTGCGCGGCGTCGCGGCTTTGCCGCGGCGCCGCGGGAGAAGCCGTGAGCGAGCACTACGTCCGCGGCCCGGTCGAGGCACGGCGGGCGCCCTTCCTCGAGCTCGAGCAAGGGGACTGGCAGGCGATGATCGCGCGCGTCCGCGACGCGTTCCTCGGCGCCCGCGACTATGCGCGCGGCCGCAACGGCGGACGGATCGTCTTCGTCTCCGCGGCCGCGGCCGCGCGACCGATCGCCGGTGGGACGCTCGAGGGCGTCGGCGGGGCCTTTCTCACCACCGCCGCGCAGGTGGCGGCAGCCGAGCTCGGCGAGCAGGGAATCACGGCCAACGTGGTCGTGCCAGCGCTCGAGCCCGACACGCAGGCGGTCGACGCCGTCGTCCGGTTCCTGCTCTCGGAGGACGCGCGCGGTGTGACCGGAGCCGTGATCGCCGCGGACGGCGGCTTCTCGATCACGAAGAAGAGCACGCCGAATCCGCTGCTCGGCGAGCGGGCGTGAAGCTCGCCTGCGCCGACGACACGTTCCGCCTCCTTCGTCCCCACCGGGCCGTGCTCGAGCTCGTGGCGGCGCTCGGCGTCGAGGGCGTGGACGTCTTCCTCGCCGGCAAGCGGTCGATCGTCCGGCCGGAGGACGTCCGCGGCGACATCGCCGGCGCGGCCGCAGCAATCCGCGCCGACGTCGCGGCGGTGGGCCTCGCGGTCAGCGACGTCTTCGTGATTCCGTGGCCCGACCTCGAGACGATGGCGCCGAACCATCCCGACGCCGCGGAGCGCGAGCGATCGCACGACCTCTTTCGAGACATGCTCGAGCTGGCGGTTCGCCTGGAGTCGCCGGGACTGACGCTCCTGCCCGGGATCGAGTGGCCGGAGGACAGCGGTTCCTTCGACCGCGCCGTCGAGGAGCTCGGCCGGCGCGCAGAGGAAGCGCGGCGGGAAGGGTTGCGCTTCTCGGTGGAGCCGCACGTCGGGTCGGTCGTCGCCGCCCCGGAGCGTGCGCGGCAGCTTGCCGAGACGGCTCCAGGTGTGGAGCTGACGCTCGACTACAGCCACTTCGTCCGGCAGGGCATGCCTGAGGAGGCGGCGGACGTGCTGATCCCGTTCACGCGCCACGTCCACGTTCGGGGCGCGTCCGAACGCCGCGTGCAGGAGTCGATCCGGGAGAACACGCTCGACTTCGAACGGATTGTCGGCGCGCTCGACGCCGGCGGCTACGACGGCTACCTCACTCTCGAATACGTCTGGCTCCAGTGGGAGCACTGCCACGAGTGCGACAACCTCGCGGAGTCGATCCTCCTGCGCGACCGCCTGCGCGCCGCGCTCGCGGGCGAGCCTTGGGCCTATCCCGACGTAGGCTGAGACGGACAATGGCATAACAATGCTACACTTATGCCATGGCAAGAACTCGGATCAGCACCACCGTCGACGCCGGCCTGCTTTCGCGAGCCCGGCGCAGCCACCGCGGCGTTCCGGACTCGGCGCTCATCGACGAGGCTCTTGGGGCTCTCCTCGCCCGGCAGCGTGCTGCAGAGATCGACGCCGCCTACACCGCGTACGACGAGCATCCACTCGGCGAGGGCGACGCCTGGGGCGATCTCGACTCCTTCCGCTCTAAGGCGGGCGCGTCGTGACGGCACTTCCCGCGCGCGGCGACGTCTGGTGGTGCGAGCTTCCCGACGTCGGACGGAGGCCGGTCGTCGTGCTCTCTCGGGACGCCGCCATTCCGCGCCTGCGTCGCGCGTTGGTCGGGCCCTGCACGACGACGATCCGGGGGATTCCCAGCGAGGTCACGCTCGAGCCGACGGAGGATCCGATCCCGCTGATCTCGGTCGTCAACCTCGATTCGGTCGAGAGCGTTTCCATCGGAACGCTGGTCGAGCGTCTCGGCCGCCTGAGCGATAGACGGATGCGCCAGATCTGCGAAGCGCTCGAGGTTGCCGTCGGCTGCGAATAGTCATGCGTTTCCCACCAGCTCTTCGACCTCTTCCAGCGCCGGCATGTCATCGGCGCAGCCGAGGCGGCCGGCGACGAGCGCGCCCGCGGCATTTGCGAACCGGATCGTTCGCTCGAGCGGCCAGCCGGAGAGGAGGCCGTGGCACAACGCCCCGCCGAACGCATCGCCGGCGCCGAGGCCGTTCACGACCTCGATCTCGACCGGCGGCACCACACACCGCTCGTCAGCGGAGCGGGCGAGCACGCCACGCGCGCCAAGCTTCACGATCGCCAGCTCCGGCCCGAGCTCGAGCAGCGCCTCCGCCGCGTCGTCCGGCTCGAGCTCCCCGACGACGACCGACACCTCCTCGAGGTTCCCCACCGCCACGGTCGCGTGGCGCAGCGCCTCGCGGCCGCGCCGCCGCGCCTCGTCGCGCGACGGCCGGAACATCGGCCGGTAGTCGAGGTCGTGGACGGTGACGCCGCCGCGCCGCGCGGCGAGCGCAGCCAGTGTCGAACCGCGGCTCGGCTCCTGCGACAGCGCGGTGCCGGTCGTCCAGAACAGCGGCACCCTCGCCACCTCGTCCAGGTCGAAGTCGTCGGGCGAGAGGTTGAGATCGGGCGCCTTGGGCTCGCGGTAGAAGAGCAGCGGAAAGTGATCCGGCGGGGAGATCTCGCAGAAGACGATCGGCGTTCGCAGGTCGGGATCGGTCCCGACGCGGGCGGAGTCGACGCCGAAGCCCCGTAGCGCCTCCCTGAGGTACGGCCCGAAGGGGTCGTCCCCGACCTTCGTGATCACTGCGCTCCGCCGGCCGAGCCTGGCTGCGGCGACGGCCACGTTCGTGGGGCTGCCGCCGAGCATCTTCCGGAACGTCCGGACACGCGAGAGCCGCACGCCGATCTGCTCGGGATACAGGTCGACGCTCACGCGGCCGACGGTCAGGATCTCGAGCTCTGAGCGACTCGGCTGCGACAAGGCCCCATTCTGCCTCGTTCCAGTATCTCTCCAGCGGCCCTCTAGCAGCCTCGCAGAACCTCCTCGCAGGCTTTACTCGCACAAGCGACCGCGAGACAATCGACACAATGGCCCACCGCACGCAGCCGACGATCGGCGACACACTCGCCGGGTATCGGATCGACGCCTTCGTCGGCGCGGGCGGGATGGGTGAGGTCTACCGGGCGTTCGATCCACGCCTGAACCGCAAGGTCGCGCTCAAGCTGCTCGCCCCGCGACTGGCCGACGACGAGGGATTCCGCCAGCGATTTTTCCGCGAGTC
>JBKPCT010000323.1:0-23008 GCA_046727515.1 Actinomycetota bacterium
GTCGCGCTCGCGCACGTAGTCCCAGACCTCCTCCTCGGTCCACTCGGCGAGCGGGTTGAGCTTGACGATCGCCCCGTGGTCGTGGTCGATCTCGACCTTCCGGATGTCGGTTCGCGTCGCCCACTGGTCGCGGCGCAGCCCCGTGATCCACGCGTCGAGCGTCGCGAGATGGCGGGTCAGCGGCTGGACCTTGCGAACGTTGCAGCAGAGCAGGCGCTTCTCGACCTGCCGGTAGAAGAGGTTCGGGCCGTGCCGGGCGACCATCGCCCGTACGTGGCGCGGCTCCGGCGAGAGCAGCTGGAGATTCAGGCCGGGGTAGCGTTCGCGCAGCTGCTCGATCAGCTCGAACGTCTCCCCCGGCAGGCGACCGGTGTCCATGCTGAAGACCTGGATCGACGGGTCGAGCTCGTACGCCATGTCGAGCAGGGCGACGCCGTCGATCTGGAAGGCGGTCGAGAGCCCGATCGCCGGCGAGAAGCGCTCCAGCGCCCACTCGAGCAGCTCCTGCGGCTCCTGCCCCTCGAACTCGACGGAGAGCTCCCCCGCCTCCAGCTCGTCAATCAATTCGATTCCCGCTCCGGCGCCGGCCAAGCCGGCACCTCCGCTCATGGTCGCCTCCGTCGAGCCTACGGCTTGTGCACTCACGCGGCCTCCCTCTCCTCCCGCCCGCGGGCAGGCTCGCGGCCGGCGAGGATCCCGAGCTCCTCGTCGCCCATCCGGTCGCAGAACGTGCGGAAGTCCTCGTCCGGCCGGCGTGCGGCGAGCCAGCCCGAGATCAGGCGGTCGACGGTGACGTCGAGCTCCTCTGTCGGGACCCGCCGGAAGACCGGCCGCGCAATCGCGGCCGCAGGCCCGAGCCCGCCGCGCAGGAAGACGTCGTAGGCCTGCCGTCGCTGCCCCTGCTCGTCGCGCACGGTCGTGCCCTGGAAGCCGAGGTCGCCGACCCAGTGCTGCGCGCACGCGTGCGGACATCCGTCGAGGTGGAGCTTCAGCCCGGCGATCTCCTCCCCGAACCGCGACTCGAGGTGCCCGACGAGCACGTCCATCCGCGTCTTCGTCTCCGTGACGGAGAAGTTGCAGTGCGGCTCGCCCGTGCACGCGATCGAGGTCGCGCGAACGCGGTTCACCTCGAGCGGGAACCCGATCTCCGCGAGCTCGCCGACTGTCTGCTCGACCTGCGCCTCCGGGACATTCGTGACGACGAGGTTCTGCTGCCGCGTCACGCGGATGTCGCCGCCGAGGCTCTCGGCGAGATCAGCGACCGCGAGCAGCTGGTCGCCCGAGACGAGCCCGAGGTGGACGGGAACACCGACGTAGGCGAGACCGGGCTGCTTCTGCGGGTGAACGCCGATGTGGTCGCCCAGCGTGTCGGGCAGGGGCGCCTCGAAGTCGGTGAGCCGGCGGCCGAGGCGGCGCTCGACCTCTGCCCGCATCCCCTCCGGGCCGTAGTCGTCGACCATGAACTTCATCCGCGCCTTCACGCGCGAGACCCGGTAGCGGAGGTCCTCCTTCCAGGCATCGAGCAACGCGCGGAGCACGTCGACCGCCTCCTCCTTCGGCACGAAGACGCCGAGGTCGCGCGCGATCCGCGGGACGGACGAGAGTCCGCCGCCGACCCGGACCCCGAAGCCCTCGACCCCTTCGCTCACGGCGCCGACGAGGGCGATGCAGTTGATCTCGGGCGCGTTGCAGTGGTGGGCACACGCGGCGATCGTGATCTTGTGCTTGCGCGGCAGGTTCGAGTACTCGGGGTTGCCGTAGAAGAAGGTGGCCGCCTCGTCGACCACCGGCTGCGTGTCGAAGAGCTCGTGTGCGTCCAGGCCGGCGACCGGGCAGCCGGTGATGTTGCGCACGGCGTCGCCGCAGCCGCCCGCGGAGGTGAGGGCGGCGGCGTGGAGCCGGTCGAAGATCTCGGGGAGCGCGCCGAGCTCGAGCCAGTGGAGCTGGACGTTCTGCCGCGTCGACAGCTCGCCCTCGCCACGCCCGAAGCGGTTGGAGATCTCGCCGATCGCCCGCACGCCGGCCGGCGAGACCTTGCCGCCCGGCAGCTTGATCCGCAGCATGAACGTCCCGATCTTCGGCTTGTCGTGGTAAAGCCCCCACCACTTCATCCGGACGATGTCCTCCTCGGCGACGCGCTCGTAGCCCGCAGCGATCAGCGCGGGCAGCTCGTCGAGGATCCCGAGCGGGCTCTTGTCCCGCTTGATCCGCTCGACCGGGTTGCGCTTGTAGACGAGCTCCCAGTCGGGCGGCGGCTTGGGAGTGAGACGCGTCGGTGTGGCTCGAGTGGCCATCGTCTCCTTCGGCTGCGCCTGAGCCCGCTTCCCGCTCAGCCGCGGGGACGGGCGCCGGACAGACACCCGCCCCCGGTCGGCATGGAGACGCGCGCGCGGGAGAGGGAGCATGCGCGTCCGGTCACAGAGGCATGCTAGCGAAACAGCTTCAAAAAGTAAAGTTGCTTTTATTCGGGAAGTAATGTCTCGTCAGGCCGCCTGGAGGCGCTCGAGCAGCGCGTCTGCGTCGGCCTCGATCTCGACCGGCCGGTAGCGGTAGGCGACCGGCCCAGGCGTCTTCAGGCCGTCGCCGGTGACGAGCAGCACGACGCGGTCCTCGGTCCCGACCTGGCCCGCGCCGACCGCGGCCCGTAGCGCACCGAGGGTGACGCCGGCCGCCGTCTCGCCGAAGACGCCGGAGGTCTCGGCGAGCAGCGCCATACACTCGCCGACCGCGTCCTCGGCGACGGCGTGGATGGCGCCTCCCGTCGACCGGGCGGTGGCGACGGCGAGATCGCCGTCTGCAGGGCTGCCGATCGCGAGCGAGCGCACGACCGTCGCCGGCCGGACCGGTCGGACCGGCACACCGTCGTCGAACGCGGTCGCGACCGGCGCGCACCCCTCGGCCTGGCCGCCGACGAGCCGGGGCAGCGCACCCTCGGCAAGGCCGAGCTCGACGAGCTCGGCGAACGCTTGGTTGAGCTTCGTGTACAGCGAGCCGGACGCGATCGGCGAAACGACGACGTCGGGGGTCTGCCAGCCGAGCTGCTCGGTGATCTCGTACGCGAGCGTCTTCGATCCTTCCGCGTAGTAGCTGCGCAGGCCGACGTTCAGGAACGCCCACGGCAGCTCCCAGGACAGCTCGATCGTGATCCGGTTGCAGTCGTCGTAGGTGCCGGCGACCGCGTAGAGCGTGGCGCCGTAGGCCGCGGTCGCCGTGAGCTTCTCCGGCTCGAGGTCGGCCGGGCAGAACACGACGGCCTCCAGCCCCTCCGCCGCCGCGCGGGCGGCGACGGCGTTCGCGAGGTTGCCGGTCGAGGAGCAGGCGAGCGTCGTCAGCCCGAGCTCCTGGGCCTTCGCCGTGGCGACGGCCACGACCCGGTCCTTGAACGAATGGGTCGGATTTGCCGTGTCGAGCTTCAGCCAGAGCTCGCGGACGCCGACCTGCTCCGCGAGCCGGTCGGCACGGACGAGTGGGGTGAAACCCGGTGCGAGACGCGGCTCCTGGGGCGGGCCGACCGGGAGGAGGTCGGCGTAGCGCCAGATCGAGGGCGGGCCGTCGGCGATCCGCTCGCGGGTGACGAGCCGCGCGAGCTCGCCGCGGTCGTAGACCGGGTCGAGCGGGCCCCAGCAGCGAGGGCAGACGCCGATTGCCTCGAGGGCGTGGTCGGTCGCACAGTTGCGACAACGGAGTGCGGTGGCGGGCAACGGATTCTCCTTTCGCTCTACATCCTCCGAGCCTTGCGGCTCGCCGGGTTTGGCACCTTGCTCGGGTGTGAGCAGGTTGCCGAGGCGTCACAGGGCCGGTCCCTCAGCCTCTCTCGATGTGAGCGGGGATCACCCGCTCGCAGACGCGACTATACACACGAAAACAGGCCGACCTAGACTCGTTTTGCATGCTGGTCGTCGTCATGGGCGTCGCGGGCGTCGGCAAGACCACCGTGGGACAGCTGGTCGCGCGCGAGCTCGGCCTCCCGTTCCACGACGCGGACACGTTCCACTCCGAGCCGAGCCGGAAGAAGATGGCCGCCGGCATCCCGCTGACCGAGGCCGACCGGGAGCCCTGGCTGCGCGACCTTGCCCGGCGCATGGCTGTCTGGGAGGCGGCCGGCGGCGCCGTCGTCGCGTGCTCCGCGCTGCGTGGGCGGCACCGCGAGGTGCTCGCGGGCGCCTCTCCGGGCAGCGTCGTCTTCGTCTTCCTCGACACCGCTCCCGATGTCGTCCGAGCCCGCCTCGCCGCGCGCAAACGCCACTACATGCCGACGTCGCTGCTCGACAGCCAGCTCGCGACGCTCGAGCCGCCGGCGCCGGACGAGGCCCTGCGGATCGAGGGGGACGGGACGCCGGAGGAGACCGCGCGGGCCGTGGTCGCGGCCCTCGAACGGGGCTAGCAGGTGCCGCTGGAAGGCCCGCGCGGCCGCGTCGCCTATCCTGCGCCTGCGGAACCCGGTCGCACCAAGAGCATCGACGACGTCGCGAGCACCGGCCCGGGCTGGTGCCCGACTGCCCGCTGGCCGTAGAGCCCCCCGCACGCGTAGCAGAAGGAGGCGAGGACGACCGCGAGCGTCCCGACGCCCGCCCAGGCTCCGCCCTGCGGGTGCACGCCGGCGAGCACGCAGACACCGGCAAGGCCGATGAAGATGCCGACGAGCTTCGAGCCGTTCGAGCGCTCGCCCGGGCTGAACCTGATCGCGAGCAGCGCGACGAAGATCGGCACGGACGCGTTGGCGATCGCGGCAACGCCCGAGTCGATGTGCGTCTCGCCCCAGGCGATCAGCGTGAACGGGAGCGCGCCGTTGATCGTCCCGAAGATCAGGCCTTCGCGCCACGTGCTCCGCACCGACGTCAGCGCCTCGCGCCCTCCCTCGCGGGCGGCGAGGAAGGCGAAGAGCAGCACGCCGCCGATCAGGAGGCGCAGCGTGATGAAGAAGCTCGGCCCGAAGTCGCGCACGCCGACCTTGATGAAGAGGTACGAGGCACCCCAGATCGCCGCGAGAAGGAGCAGCGGGCCGTAGGAGCGCGTCATCGCTTCTTGACAAACGCCGCTCAGGTCGACCGCCTTCCCGGCTAGCATGCCCTCTCTGACGCAGGTCGCGGAACAGCCGCTCCACCGCGCGCTCGGTCTCACGGACGGGGAGCTCGACCGTATCTGCGAGCTGCTCGAGCGTGGGCCGAACCCCTTCGAGCTCGCCGTCTTCTCGCTGCTCTGGTCGGAACACTGCGGCTACAAGCACTCGGCGCTCCTGCTCGAGCGGTTTCCGAGCGGCGGGGAGCGCGTCCTCCAGGGCCCGGGCGAGAACGCGGGCGTGATCGACCTCGGCGCGGGCGAGGCAGTCGCCTTCAAGGTCGAGAGCCACAACCACCCCTCGGCGGTCGAGCCGTTCCAGGGCGCGGCGACCGGCATCGGCGGGATCCTGCGCGACATCGTCGCTATGGGCGCGCGGCCAATCGCGCTCCTCGACGGGCTCCGGTTCGGCGAGCCGGGCCACGCGTTCGACCGCGCCGTCGCCGGGATCGGCGCCTACGGCAACTCTGTCGGGGTGGCGACGGTCGGCGGCGAGGCCGTCTTCGACGGAGCGTACGCCGACAACTGCCTCGTCAACGCGATGTGCGTGGGGCTACTGCCCTCCGACCGCGTCACGCGCGCGCGCGCGCGAACGGCCGGCCACCTCGTCGTCCTCTACGGTGCGACGACGGGCCGTGACGGGATCGGCGGCGCGAGCGTGCTCGCGAGCCAGGAGCTGGGCGAGGGCGCCGCGGAGAAGCGGCCCTCCGTCCAGATCGGCGACCCGTTCACCGGGAAGAAGCTGATCGAGGTCTCGGTCGAGCTCGTCGAGCGCGGCCTGGTCGAGTCGCTGCAGGATTGCGGCGCCGCCGGGCTCGCTTCCGCGCTCGCCGAGATGGCGCGCGACGGCGCCGGCGTCGACGTCCACCTCGACCGAGTGCCGCTCCGCGAGGGCCTCGAGCCCTGGGAGATCATGATCTCGGAGAGTCAGGAGCGGATGGTCGCCGTCGTCCGGCCCGCGTTCCTGGAGGCGGTCGAGGAGGTCTGCGCGCGGTGGGAGCTCAACTGTACGCCGATCGGCGAGGTGACGGACACCGGCGAGCTGCGCGCGTTCCACTGCGGCGAGACACTCGCAGAGATTCCCGCCCACCTGCTGACCGAGCAGGCGCCGCGCTACAGGGTGGAGCCGGTTCCGCGCGCGGCTCCTCCCGAGCCGCCGGCGCCCTCAGCCCCCGACCTGCTCGAGCTGCTCGCCTCCCCGAACATCCGCAGCCGGCGCTGGATCTACGAGCGCTACGACCACCTCGTCGGCTCGCGGACGGTCCGCCGCCCGGGACTCGACGCAGCCGTGCTGCGGCTGCGGCCCTCGCTGCGGGGCCTGGCAGTGGCGCTGGACGGGCCGCGTACTCCTACTGCGCTCCCACCGCGACATTCCGGCACGCTCGCCGTGCTCGAGTCGGCCCGCAACGTGGCCTGTGCCGGAGGCGAGCCGCTCGGCCTCACCGACTGCCTCAATTTCGGCAACCCGGAGAAGCCAGAGGTCGCGTGGGAGCTCGCGGAGACAATCGAAGGGATGGCGCTCGCCGCGGAGGCGCTCGGCGTCCCAGTCGTCTCGGGCAACGTCTCGCTCTACAACGAGACGGACGGCCGCGCGATCCCCCCCACGCCGGTCGTCGGCTGTGTCGGACTCGTCCCCGACGTCCGCGTCGTTCCGGGCCGGTGGCGCGAGGGCGACGTCGTCCTGCTCGCGGGCGCCGCCGAGTCGACGGCGCCCCTCGACCTGGTCGCCGAGGCGCGCCTCGTCGAGTTCCTCTGGCGCGCCGCGCCGCTGCTCTCGCTCGCGCACGACGTCTCAGAAGGCGGCGCCGCGGTCACGCTCGCCGAGGCAGCGCTGTGGAGCGGCGTCGGAGCCGGCCTCGACTTGCCTGCGGACGCCTGGTTGACCGAAGGCGGCGGGCAGGCGGTGATCGCCTGCGCGCCCGAGGACGTCGGGCGTCTCGTCGCGGTCCCGTTGCGCGAGCTCGGCGTCGTCGGCGGCGACGCGCTGCTCGGCGTACCGCTTGGCGACCTGGGAAACGCGTACGGACTCTAGATGTGCGGCGTGCTCGGAATCTGCGCCCCGGATCGCGACGTCGCTCGGCTTGCGCACTTCGGCCTGCATGCGCTCCAACACCGGGGCCAGGAGTCGGCCGGGATCGCGGTCTCAGACGAGGGCCGGCTGACGGTCCTTCGTGACCTCGGACTCGTCGCCCAGGTCTTCAACGAGCAGAACGTCCACGGGCTGACCGGCCAGCTCGCGATCGGCCACAACCGCTACTCGACGACCGGGGCGGCGCACTGGGCGAACTCGCAGCCGATCCTCCAGCACGGCAGCGCCCGAACGGTCGCGCTCGGCCACAACGGCAACCTCGTCAACGCGTCCGAGCTCCGTGAACAGCTCGCAGCGCGCGGCGTGAAGCTCTCGTCGAGCTCCGATACCGAGCTGATCGCCGCATTCGTCGCCAACGACCCTCAGCCGCTCGCCGACGCCGTCGCCGACACGATGCGTCGGCTCGAGGGCGCCTACTCCGTGACCGCGCTCGCCGAGGGAAAGCTCCTCGCCTTCCGCGACCCGCATGGGTTCCGCCCGCTGGTGCTCGGGCGGCTGCCGGACGACGGCGTCGTCGTCTCCTCGGAGACATGTGCCCTCGACCTCGTCGGCGCGGAGCTCGAGCGGGAGGTCGCGCCCGGCGAGTTGCTCGTCGTCGACGAGTCGGAAGTCGAGTCGCGCCAGGCGGTGGAGCGCAGGACCGGCGCGCTGTGCATCTTCGAGTTCTTCTACCTCGCCCGCCCCGACACGCGACTCGAGGGGGTCGAGGTTCACGCCGCCCGTGTGCGAATGGGCAAGCGGCTGGCCGACGAGGCGCCCGTCGAGGCCGACCTCGTCCTCCCGATCCCCGACTCGGGCACGCCCGCCGCGATCGGATTCTCGCGCGCGACCGGGATCCCGTTCAGCGAGGGCGTGATCAAGAACCGCTACGTCGGGCGCACGTTCATCCAGCCCGACCAGGCGCTCCGCGAGCAGGGCATCCGGCTGAAGTTCAACCCGCTCGCCGAGGTCGCCGGGAAGCGCGTGGTCGTCGTCGACGACTCGATCGTCCGCGGGAACACGACGCGGCAGATCGTCCAGATGCTCTTCGACGCCGGCGCGAGCGAGGTACATGTGCGCGTCTCCTCGCCCCCGGTGATCGGGCCGTGCTTCTACGGGATCGACCTCGCCGACGCGGAGGAGCTGATCGCGGCGGGCCGATCGGTCGAGGACGTGCGCGAGTCGATCGGTGCGACCTCGCTCGCCTACCTCTCGCTCGAGGGGCTGCAGGCGGCGACGGCGCGGCCCAGCTCCGCACTCTGCCGGGCGTGCCTGACGGGCGAGTACCCGACTCGCGTACCCGAGGGCCGCCGGCTCGCGAAGCTCAGGTTCGAGCCGGTCCGCGCCTGACTGTCCTCTTCCTCGCTCCTCGTTCGTCTTCAAGATGACCATCGAAAGGAGGGCACGATGCAGTACGTGATGCTGATCTACCAGGGCACGACGCCCCTGCCGGGAACGGAGGAGTGGGACGCGCTCCCCGAGGAGGAGCAGAAGAAGGTCTACGCCGACTACGGCGCGCTCAACGAGACCCAGGGCATGACTCCCGGGCTTCCGCTCGGCCTGCCCGACCACGCGACCACAGTCCGCGTCGAGAACGGGGAGACGCTCGTGACCGACGGCCCGTTCATCGGGATCAAGGAGGCGATCGGCGGCTTCTTCGTCTTCGAGGCCGACGATCTCGACGCCGCGATCGAGCTCGCCTCGCGCGTCCCGGCTGCCCGGCTCGGCGGGGCGATCGAGGTGCGCCCGGTCGAGACCTATTGGTAACGACGCTCGAGCAGGTCTTCCGGGAGGAGTGGGGCCGTGTCCTCGCCTCGCTGATCGGCTTCCTCGGCGACTTCGACCTCGCCGAGGAAGCCGCCCAGGAGGCGTTCGCGACCGCCGCCGAGCGCTGGCCGCGCGAGGGCGTGCCGGCGAGCCCGGTGGGATGGCTGGTGACGACGGCGCGGAATCGCGCGATCGACCGCATCCGCCGTGACCGGACGCTCGCGGAGAGGACCCGCCTGCTCGAGGTGCCGGAGGCCGTGGAGACCGAGATGGACGAGACGACGATCCCCGACGAGCGCCTGGAGCTGATCTTCACCTGTTGCCACCCCGCGCTCGCGCTCGACGGCCAGGTCGCGCTCACGCTGCGAACGCTCGGCGGGATGAACGTGGCGGAGATCGCGCACGCGTTCCTCGTTCCCGAGCAGACGATGGCGAAGCGGCTCGTTCGTGCAAAGGCGAAGATCAAGGCGGCCGGGATCCCGTTCCGCGTCCCGCCGGCCCATCTCCTGCCCGATCGGCTCGCCGCGGTCCTCGCGGTCGTGTACCTGATCTTCAACGAGGGGTACAGCGGCCGGGAGAGCCTCGCCGACGAGGCGATCCGCCTGGGGCAGGCGCTAGCGGAGCTGATGCCCGACGAGCCCGAGGCGCACGGCCTGCTCTCGCTCATGCTCGTCAACGACGCGCGCCGCGACGCGCGCTTCGCCGACGGCAGCGTCGTCCTCCTCCGTGATCAGGACCGATCCCTCTGGAGGCCCGGTCCGCTTGCGGAGGCACGGGTCGAGCTCGAGCGCGCCCTGGCCCTCGGTGGCGGCGGCCCCTACGTCCTGCAGGCGAGGATCGCCGCGCTGCACCTCGCGGAGCCGGTCGACTGGCGGGGGCTGGCGTCTCTGTACGGAGAGCTCGCCCGGATCACGGGCTCGCCCGTGGTCGAGCTGAACCGTGCCGCGGCACTCGCCGAAGCAGGCGAGACCGAGACTGCGCTGGCCCTGGCCGACGGGCTCGAGCTTGAGGGCTACCACTACCTGCACGCCACCCGGGCCGAGCTGCTTCGACGGCTGGATCGCATCGACGAGGCCCACGCCGCCTACAGGCGCGCGCTCGCGCTCGTCCACTCCGACGCCGAGCGGGCGTTTCTGGAACGGCGCTTGGCGGAGCTCTAGGGACAGGCGGGGCCTGTCCCTGGCTCCGGTCTTTCGCCTACTGCTCGAGGACCCTGCTCGCCTTGGCGATCCCGCGGCTGAGCAGGTAGCCGAACGTCAGCGCCGTCGTCAGCGTCGCGAAATCGCTCGCGTTCACGGCATCGCTCGCCGCCCAGATGATCGCGAGGATCACCCAGATGAGAAAGAACACGGCGAACTCGGCATTGCCGGGAATCGGCATGCGCGCGCCGGCGACGGGCTGGAACCCGTAGCCGCCACCGCCGCGCGAGGTTGTGCTGCCACCGCTTGTCGGCTGCTCTGGCGTGGACATCCCTGCAGTCTCCTTTCGATTGCCGTCGAGGTGGCGGGATCCTATGTATGCGCGTTCCGCCGTAGTCGAAATTGGGCCGCGGCACACGCCCGATCCTTTCCCCGACGAACGTTTCCCCCAGGAACGCGGCGATTCTTACGCCGGACCAGCGCTCTCGCGTCTTCGTCTCCTCGACGCTCAATGAGCTCGGGCCGTAGCGCGAGCTGCGGGAGGCGCTCGGGGCCGAGCGGTTCGAGGCCGCGCTGGAGCGCGGCCGGGCGGCGCGCTTCGCGGACGCGTCGGCGCCGCCGGACGTGGTGCTCAGGCCGCATGACCCGGAACGTGGACGATCTCGAGCTTGATCCCGTCCGGATCGTAGAAGAACACCGCGTAGTAGCCCGGCATATAGGAGTACTCCTCCGGCCCGCTCTCGATCTCGGCGCCGCGCGCGCGGAGCCACTCGGCCCGCTCATCGACGGCGAAGCGCGAACGCGCCTCGAGCGCCAGGTGGTGGAGGCCGACGCGGTAGCGGTCGTACGGCTCGGACGGCGACTGCGCCTCGCGCAGACCAATCGAGCTGCCGGGGCCGGAGAGGTACCAGATCGTCTCGCCGCGCTCGCCTTCGACCTCGCCGATCCGGTGCCAGCCGAGCGGCTCGAGCAGGTCGCGGTAGAAGGGCAGGCTGCGCAGGATCGAGGAGACGACGAGATCGACATGATGGACGCCTGTTGAGCGCATTGCCTGCCGCCGAATGATCTACCGCGGGCCGGATAGCTCTCGGCCGCGGCCGTAGCGCACGGCCCGCTGCGCGGCGCGCGGATCGACGCCCTGCTCGAGCAGCTGCTGGTGCAGCTCGCTCTCGCTGCCGAGGCGGAGGAAGAGCCACGCGAGAGCGCCGAGCGTGACGAGCGAGCCCTCGATCATCATCAGCCCGCCCGCGATTCCCTGGTCGGCGTGTGCCGAGATCCCCCAGCGCTCGATCGGGTGCTCGTAGTAGCGGTAGAACACTCCGCCCGACCAGACGAAGACGTTGCCGAGGATCGTCTCGACGACGCGCACCGCCGCGATGTAGGCGAGCTTCATCCCGGTTCCGAACCACTCCGGGCCGGGCAGCACCTCGAGCACCGGCGCCCACATCAGGCAGCCGCAGGTGAAGAAGAGGATGTGCTGCACCGCGTGGAGGGCGTCGTGGTGCAGCGCGCCCTGGTAGGCGACCGGCAGGTGCCAGAGGACGAGGTTCGCGGCCCAGAGCGGAAAGGCGACGAGCGGGTGGGTGAGGAAACGCAGCCGCTGGAAGAGGGGGACCGCGAGCACCGGCCGGAGGATCGGCCCCGTCAGCCCGGCGACCATGCACAACGGCGCCAGGTCGCCGAGCAGGATGTGCTGGAGCATGTGCATGAAGAAGAACTGCTGCTCGCCGAGCGCGTGGATCGGCGAGGCGACGGCGATGAACGCGAGCGCGAGCCCCAGGGCGAAGACGAGGCGGTGCCAGACGGCGACCGGAGTGCCCCGGGCGGCGAGCGTGGCGGCGCGGCGGTAGTAGAGAAAGGCAGCCGCTGCGAGCAGCAGCAGCTGGGCCGGGTCCCACGTCCAGCTGGTCAGCGGGGACGGCATCCAGGGAGCTTAGACTCGAGGGGTGGGGAGCTACGAGGCGGCCGGGGTCTCGCTGGCGACGGCCGGCGCGGTCGTCGAGCGCCTGCGCGCCGCGGTCCAGTCGACGGGGGCGGAGGGATTCGGCGCCTTCGCGGGGCTCTATCCGCTCGGTGACGACCAGTTCCTCGCCGCGTCGATGGACTCGATCGGGACGAAGCCGATGGTCGCGCGAGGACGAGGAGCGTTGCGGAACTGCGGGATGGACATGGCGGCCCACTGTGTCAACGACGTGCTGACGACCGGTGCCGACCCGCTCTTCCTGCTCGACTACGTCGCCGCGAACCGGCTCGATCTCGAGCAGGTCGGGGAGCTGGTGGAAGGCGCCGCCGAGGTGTGCCGCGCCGCGGGCTGCGCGCTGATCGGGGGCGAGACCGCGGAGCTGCCGGGGGTCTACCGCGAGGAGGAGCTCGATTTCGCGGCGTGCTGCGTCGGCATGGTCGACCGGTCGGCGCTGATCGACGGCTCGCGCGCCTCGGCCGGGGACGTGGTGGTCGGCTTCCCCTCCGCGGGTGTGCACGCGAACGGCTTCTCGCTCGTCAGGCGAGTGCTTGAGCTCGAGGACTACGGCGCCGACGACCTGCTCGCCCCGACGCAGCTCTACCTAGAAGACGTGCGAGCCCTGCGGCGCGACGCGGACGTGCGTGCGCTCGCGCACGTGACCGGCGGCGGGATCGAGGCAAACCTCTCAAGGGTACTGCCGGAGGGACTGAGAGTCGCGATCGACTGGGACGCCTGGGAACGGCCGCCGGTGTTCGTGTGGCTGGCGAGGCATGTCGACGAGAAAGAGCTGCGAAGGGTCTTCAACCTCGGCATCGGCTACTGCGCGGTCGTGCCGGACCCGGTGGGCCGAGCGCTCATCGGACGGATCGAGTGATCGGCGTCCTCGTCTCGGGGGAGGGGACGAATCTCCAGGCGCTGATCGACGCGCGGCTGCCGATCCGCGCGGTCGCCTCGAATCGCAAGGAGGTGGGCGCGCTCGAGCGCGCGCGGGCGGCCGGCATCCCGGCGGCGACGTTCTCGCTCGACTGCCACGCGACGCGAGAGGAGCGCGATCTCGTGATGGCGACCTGGCTCGAAGAGCACGGGGTCGAGCTGGTCGTGCTGGCCGGGTACATGCACCTGCTCACGCAGCCGTTCCTCGACCGCTTCCCGGAGCGGATCGTCAACGTCCACCCTTCCCTGCTGCCGGCGTTCCCGGGGATGCGGGCGATCGACGAGGCGCTCGCCGCCGGGGTCGAGACGACCGGCGTGACTGTCCATCTCGTCGACGAGGGCGTGGACAGCGGGCCGGTGCTGTGCCAGGAGCCCGTGCCGGTCGAGCCGCGCGAGTCGCTGGTCGAGCGGATCCACGCCGTGGAGCATCGCCTGCTGCCGGAGGTGGTGCGGGACCTGTGCGCGCGCTGATCTCGGTGTACGACAAGACGGGCGTCGATGACTTCGCCCATGGGCTCGTCGAGCTCGACTGGGAGCTCGTCGCGAGCGGCGGCACGGCAGCCTTTCTCGAGGAGCAGGGCCTGCCGGTCACGCCCGTCGAGTCGCTGACCGGATTCGGGGAGCTGCTCGGCCACCGCGTGGTCACACTGCACCCGGCGGTGCACGGCGGCATCCTCGCGCGGCGCGACGTGCCGGAGGACCTCGCCGACCTCGCCGAGCACGAGATCGAGCCGTTCGACCTCGTCGCCGTCAACTTCTACCCGTTCACGGATGTGGCGTCGCGGCGCGGCGTGACGGAGGACGAGGCGGTCGAGATGATCGACATCGGCGGGCCGGCGTTGCTGCGCGCAGCTGCGAAGAACTTCACGCACGTGGGCGCGGTCGCGCGGCCGGAGCGCTACGACTCGGTGCTGGCAGAGCTCCGCGAGCACGGCGAGCTCTCGCTTGACACGCGTCGCTCGCTGGCCGCCGAGGCCTTCGTCGTCACAGCGGCCTACGAGTCGGCGATCTCGGCCTGGTTCTCCGACCGCGAAGCGTTCCCGGAAGGGCTGATCCCGACGTTCTGGAAGGACCGCGACCTCGCCTACGGCGAGAACCCGCACCAACGCGCGGCGTACTATGCGGAAGCCGGCGCCCGGCGGCACCTCCTCTCACGCGTCGAGCAGCTCCACGGACGCGAGCTCTCGTACAACAACCTGAACGACCTCTCGGCCGCGCGGCGGCTGCTCGAGGAATTCACCCTACCGGCCTGCGTGATCGTCAAGCACGCGAACCCCTGCGCGGTTGCGGTCGCGGGCGCGATCGAGGACGCGTACGCGCGGGCGCTCGGGTCCGATCCCGTCTCGGCCTACGGCGGAGTCGTCGTGCTGAACCGACTGGTGGGCGCGAAACTCGCCGGGCGGCTCGCCGAGCAGTTCGTCGAGGTGCTGTTCGCGCCCGGGTACGACGAGGGCTCGCTGGACGCGCTCCGAGCGAAGGAGGCAGTGCGCGTGCTCGCCTCGACGGAACGGCGGAGGGCCGCGGCCGGCGAGCGCGACCTGCGGCGCGTGATCGGCGGCCTGCTCGCCCAGGACCGCGACGCGGACGCCGAGGACCGCGAGGGGATGATCGTCGTCTGTGGCGAGCCGAGCGAGGCGGACTGGGGCGACTTCCTCTTCGCCTGGCGCGTCTGCAAGCACGTCACCTCGAACGCGATCGTGATCGCCAAGGACCTGCGGACGATCGGGATCGGCGCTGGTCAGATGAGCCGCGTCGACGCGGTGCGGATCGCGGTCGAGAAGGCGCGGGAGCTCGGCCACGAGCTCGACGGCGCCGCTCTCGCGAGCGACGCCTTCTTCCCGTTCCCGGACGGCCCGCGCCTTGCCCTCGACGCGGGCGTGCAGGCGATCATCCAACCCGGGGGTTCGAAGCGCGACGCCGATGTCGTCGCCGCGGTCGAGAGCGCCGGCGCCACGATGGTCTTCACCGGCCGCCGCCACTTCCGCCACTAGGTCGCCCGTGCACGAGCGCGGCGATGTCCGCGAGCGGGCCCAGGTGGCCGAGCTTCTCGGGGTTGGTCACCGACCGCACCGTCTGCACCTGACCGTCCGCAATGTCGAGCGTCCACACGGTGACGAGAAGACCGGACGGGTCGAAGAACATCCCGCCCGGCTGGCCGTTGACCTCCGTCGGGCGCATCGTGACGCCGAGCTCCTCCGCCCGGCGACCCAGTCCGAGCATCAGCTGGGCGACGCGGTCGCGACCGACGATCGGGCGCAGCGCCGCAGGGGCCTTGCCGCCGCCGTCGCCGTAGGCGACGACGTCTGCGGCCAGCAGGTCGATCAGGGCGCCGAAGTCGCCTTCCCCGACCGCGCCGAAGAAGCGCGTCGCGAGCTCCTCGCGCGCCTCACGGGATGCATCGAAGCGGGGCCTGTGCTCCTCGATGTGGCGCCGCGCGCGGACGGCGAGCTGGCGGCAGTTGTCCTCGCTTCGCTCGACGATCGCAGCGATCTCGCGGAAGTCGTACTCGAAGACCTCGTGCAGCAGGAACACCGCCCGTTCGACCGGCGAGAGCCGCTCGAGCAGCAAGAGGAACGCCATCGACAACGAGTCGGCGGTCTCGGCGTCGCGCGCGCCGTCGGGGGCGCGGCCGTCGGTCAGCAGCGGTTCGGGCAGCCACTCACCCACGTAGGCCTCCTTCCGGGCACGCGCGGAGCGCAGATGGTCGATCGACAGCCGGGTGACGATCGCCGACAGGTACGCCTTCGGCGACTCGATCGGGGTGCCTTCCTGGAGCGCGCCCTGGTAGCGCAGGAACGACTCCTGGACGATGTCCTCTGCCTCGGCCACGCTGCCCAGCATCCGGTAGGCGATCGAGAACAGCAGCGGACGAAGATCCGCGTAGGCCTCGGCGACAAGCGTCCTCTGGCTCATGATCGTCCGCTTCACTTTAGACCGCCTCCTTCAGCTGCGCCTCGACGGGAGCAGCCTGCTCCGTGAGCCCGTCCCTGAAGCCCTGCCGCCAGCTCCACCGGGGCTCCCAGCCGAGCTCGCGCTTTGCCTTCGCGTTGGACGAGCCACGGATCTGCGTCATCAGCGAGACGCCGACCTGCCCTGTCGCGAGCCGAGCGAGCCAGACCGGGACCCGCCGCGGCGGCTTCGCGCCGACGCACTCGGCGAGGTAAGGCAGCCACGCCGAGACGGACGCGGGCTCGTCGTCGACGACGTTGAACTTCCCGCGGCAGCCGCGCTCGACCGCGGCAACGGTCGCCGAGGCGGCGTCGTCGAGGTGAATCCACGACCAGACGCCGCCGCCGTCGCCGACGAGCGGCAGCTTCCGCCGGCGGACGAGCTCGACGAGCTCCTCCGAGGCGCCGGGCCCGTAGAGGCTCCCATACCGGAGGACGATGCCCTCGAGCCGGGCGTTCAGCACCGCTACCTCGAGGCGCCGGATCGCCGCCAGCGTCCGCACCTGGTTGGGCGGCGGGTCCGGGTCGAGTGGATCCGCTTCGGTCTTGACGGCACCGCCCTCGCGCGCGTTCGGCCAGCCGGTGAAGCTCTGCGCGATGAAGCGCCGCACTCCGACCGCCTCGGCCGCGGCGAGTAGGTGGTCGGTGCCGTTCGTCCGCAGCTCGTTCGTGACGGCGAACGTGTCGTCGAAGTGCTTGAGGTCCGTGGCGCCGGCAAGGGCGGACATCTGATGGACGATCACGTCCGGCGCGGCTCGAGCCACGGCGTCGCCGACCGAGGTCGCGTCGAGACCGTCCATGACCAGGGCCTCTGCGCCGAGCGCCCGCAGCTCGGGGATCTTCTCCGTCCGCGTCGTCGACGCGACCACGTCATGGCCGTGGGCGACGAGCTCGGGCACCAGGCGCCGGCCGACCGCACCTCCGGCGCCCGCAACGAACACACGCATCCTGAACTCCTCTCGTGTCATCGCCCAGGACGAGGAAGCCCGACGCGCTGTGACAGCCTCAACGCAGCTCCCGGCGGGCCCGGTCACGCAGCTCGGCGAAGCGCTGAACGTCGGCAACTTGCCTGGCGAACGCATCGTCGCTCATCTGGAGGAAGCGCCAGGAGAGCCACACCACCGGCGCGATCGTGAGGAGCAGCACCACCGCGGAGCCGGCCGCAACGATCCACTCGCCTGTCGTCAACGATCCGACCAGGCTAGGCAGCATCGGGCACCGCCTCGGGGGTGGCCTCGCGTCTGTTGGGCGCGAGCAAGGCGACAAGGCCGGCAGCGAGCACGAAGAAGGCGCCGACGGCGAGCGCGCGCTGGTACCCGGCCGTTGCTGCGTTCGCGAGGCCGTCACCGCCGCGGACCAGTGCCTGCGTGTGCGCGGTCGCGATCGCCGAGAGGATCGCCAGCCCCAGCGCGAGGCCGAGCTGCTGGCCCGTGTTCAGCAGGCCGGCCGCCAGACCCGCCTTGTCCTCGCTGATACCGGCGTTGGCGGCGGTGGTGGCGCCGATGAAGACGCCGGCGACCCCGACCGCTCCGATCACGAGGCCGGGCAGAATGTCCGCAACGTAGGAGCCGTCGGTCGGGATCCGCGAGAGCCAGTAGAGGCCGCCCGCGGCGATGACAGCGCCGACGACGATCATCGGCTTGGTGCCGACCCGGCCCATGATGAGCGGGGAGACCCCGGCGACCATGATGAACGCGGCGGTCAACGGCAGGTAGGCGACGCCCGCCTGGATCGGCGAGTAGTCGAGCACGGTCTGCATGTACAGCGTGAGGAAGAAGAACATCGGGATGAAGCCGGCCATTGCGATCAACTGCGTCGCGTCGGCGACGGCAACGCCCTTGATCCGGAGGATCGACAGCGGCACGAGCGGGTTGCGCACCCGCAGCTCGTTGAGGACGAAGGCGGCGAGGACGACGGCCGACACCGCCAGCCCGGCGACCGTCCGCCACGTCCCCCAGCCGACATCGGGCGCCTTCACCAGCGTGTAGACGAGCATCAGCATGCCGCCGGTAACGAGGAACGCGCCGAGGGCGTCCACGTCGACGAGCCGCTTCCGCCGCTCGCCCGCGAGCAGGAGGAGGGCGGCGACGAGCGCGACCGCGCTGATCGGCACGTTCACGAACAGCACCCAGCGCCAGCCGGGCCCTTCCGTGAGCAGGCCGCCGAAGAGGACGCCGGCCGCGCCTGCGAGTCCGGACACCGCCGCCCACACGCCGAGCGCCTTGTGTCGGTCGCTGTCGCTCCTGAAGGTCGTCGTCAGGCTCGACAGCGCCGCGGGCGACATCATCGCCGCGCCGAGCCCTTGCACGAAGCGGGCGGCGACGAGCACGGACTCGGTCTGTGCCAGCCCGCCGACCAGAGACGCGCCGGCGAACACGAGCAGGCCCGTGATGAGCACGCGTCGGCGGCCGAGCAGGTCTGCGGCTCGCCCGCCGAGCAGCAGGAATCCGCCGTACGTGAGGATGTAGCCGTTGATCACCCACTGGAGGCTCTGCTGGCTGAAGCCGAGGTCCTCCCTGATCGAGGGCAGGGCGATGTTGAGGATCGAGGCGTCCAGGATGTCCATGAACTGGACGAGGCAGAGCAGGAGCAGGATCAGGATTCCGCGGCGGGACGACAGCGACGACTCGGCCTTCGCGCCGCCGCGGGGTACAACTCTCGGATAGGTCTCTACGGTCTCTGCGCTCATCTGGTCGCGTACCTCCTTCGTGCCGCCCCTGGCGGTCACATCGCTCGTTCTCGTTTCGTCACCTCTATGACGAGGCACGAGGAGCCGATGTGACATGACCGAGCGAGACTGGCTGGCCGAGCAGTTCGAGCAGCACCGGCCGCACCTGCGGCGAGTCGCCTACCGGATGCTCGGCACGCTCGACGAGAGCGAGGACGCAGTCCAGGAGGCGTGGTTGCGGCTGAGCCGCGTCGACGGCTCGAGTATCGAGAACCTCGGCGGCTGGCTGACGACGGTCGTCGGACGCGTCTGTCTCGACATTCTGCGCGCGCGCCGCGCCCGGCGCGAGGATTCGGCCGATGCCTGGCTGCCCGACCCGATCGTCAGCGTCGATGAGGAGACCGATCCCGAGCAGGAGGCGCTGCTCGCCGACTCGGTCGGACTCGCGCTGCTGGTCGTGCTCGAGACGCTCACGCCGGCCGAGCGCCTTGCGTTCGTCCTGCACGACATGTTCGGCGTCCCGTTCGACGAGATCGCGCCGATCGTCGACCGCAGCTCCGAGGCCACGCGGCAGCTCGCGAGCCGCGCGCGCCGACGGGTGCGCGGCGCCCGACCCCTGCCCGAGGCGAACGTGGTGGAGCAGCGCATGGTCGTCGACGCGTTCCTCGCCGCCGCCCGCGAGGGCGACTTCGAGGGGCTGATCGCGGTGCTCGACCCGGACGTCGTCCTCCGCACCGACCGCGCGCAGCCGCGTGGAGCGCCGGGCGAGGTCTACGGAGCCGAGACGGTGGCACGGCGGGCGTTCAGGTTCGCGCACCTTGCGCCGCTTGCCCAGCCTGCGCTCGTCAACGGTGTGCCCGGGCTCGTCGTCGCTCCGCAGGGGCGGCTGTTCGCGGTCCTGGCGTTCACCGTGGTCGGCGGCCGGATCGCCGAGATCGACATCGTCGCCGACCCGGACAAGCTGACGCGGATCGATCTCGGCTAGACCTGCGTCGGGAATCCGAGGTGAGCCTCGTGGTCGCCGCGCCTGGTCATGCGGCCTCCTCCAGTGCCGGGACACCGTCGAGCGCCTCCTCCCTGGCGACGATCCCGGGCTCCGGCCGCCGCGTCGGGCGAACCGTGAGCACCGACAGGACCGCTCCGGCGAGCAGGATCACCGCGCCGACGAGCAGCGCCCGGTGGTATCCGTCCACGAACTGCGACCCGTAGCCCGGGCTGCGCAGCCCCACGGTCACGCTGGTGGCGATTACCGTACCCATCACCGCGATGCCTAGCGAGCCGCCGACCTGGCGCATCGAGTTGATCACGGCCGAGCCCACTCCCGCCTTGTCCACGGGAACGGAGCTCATGGCAGCTGCCGTGGTCGGGGCCATCGTGATCCCCATGCCGACGCCGCCGACGAGCAGGCCGGGCAGAATCGCCCAGAAGGTCGAGCTCTCGTCGAGCGTTCCGAAGAGGAGCAGCGAGACCGTGAGCAGGGTCAGCCCCGCTCCCATCAGCCAGCGCGGCCCCACACGATCGGTCAACCGCCCCGCGACGGGCGCGATCAGGATGATCAGGACCGTCATCGGCAGGAACGTCGCGCCGGTCTGGATCGCGCTGTAGCCGAGGATGTTCTGGACGAAGAGGGAGTTGTAGAAGAAGACGCCGAACATGGCGAAGCCCACGAGCCCCATCGCCGCGTTCGCGCCGCTGAAGGTCGGGTTGCGGAAGAGGGAGAGGTCGAGCATCGGCACCCGCTGCCGCAACTCCAGCACGACGAACGCCGCCAGGGCCACGACCGCGATGCCGAGGAGCCCGAGCACGCGCGCCGATCCCCAGGCGTGCGTATTCGTCTCGATCAGCGCGTACGTGAGCGCGAACAGGCCGACCGCCGACGTAGCGAGGCCCGGCAGGTCGAGACGCTGCTCACGCGAGGTGTCCTTCGTCTCGTCGACGAAGACACGCGCGGCGAGGATCGCCAGGATGCCGACGGGGATGTTGACGAAGAAGATCCAGCTCCAGCTGATCCGCTCGGTCAGGATGCCGCCGACCATAGGGCCGATAGCCAGCGAGAGCGCGGAGACGCCGGCCCAGATGCCGATTGCCGTTCCGCGCTGCCGGGGCGGGAAGGTGGCGGTGATGATCGACAGCGTCGCGGGGTTCAGCAGCGCCGCGCCGGCACCCTGCACGCTGCGTGCAGCAATCAGCGAGCCCGCACTGTCCGCCAGCCCGCACCACAGCGACGCCGCGGTGAAGACCACCAGGCCGGCGATGAAGATCCGCCGCCGCCCGAGCAGGTCGGCCAGCTTGCCCCCGGTCAGGAGCAGAACGCCGAAGGTCAGCGCGTAGGCGTTCACCACCCACTCGAGCTCCGAGATCGAGATGCCCAGGTCCGCCCGGATCGAGGGCAGCGCGACGTTCACGACCGTGTTGTCCAGCATGATCATGAACAGGCCGAAGGAGACGGCGACCAGCGTCCACCACTTGCGGTTCTCGTCGGTGAAGAGTCGCGCTCTCATGCGGCCTCCAGCGCGCGTGCCTGAGCCTGCGCCACTCGGGCGAGCTCGTCGCGGACGCGGTCGATCGCGTCGGTGTGCTTGGCGAGCTCGTCCGGCGAGACTCCGCGGGTCTCGAGCAGCGCGCGAACGTGCACGAGGCCCTTCAGCTGGAGGACCAGATCGTCGACCTTGCCCTGCAGCGTACGTCTGGCGGCCGTCTCTGTCACAATTCCAGGGCTCATCCGTTTTCCCCCTTAATCGTTGAGCTGCTCTACGATAACAGAACGCTACCGTTGCGCGCTACACTGATTTCGTGATGAATCCATCTGCTACCGAGATTGCTCCGATGCCGCGCCCGCTCAGCCGGGTCGCCAAGGAGCTGGTCGCGAGCAACGGCTTCCTGCTCGCACGCCTCGGGACGGGCTTCAAGATGAGGACGATGGCGCTCTACGAGCAGGAAGGCTTCGAGCTGTACGACTACGGCGTCCTGGCACTGCTCGACGAGGGCGCAACGGAAACGCAGGCGACGATCGCCGATGCGCTGGCCGTCGACCCGAGCCGGCTCGTCGCTCTCCTCGACTCGCTGCAGCACCGCGGGCTCGTGGCCCGCCAGCGCGACCCACAGGACCGGCGGCGCCACGTGGTCAGCATCACGGCCGACGGCAAGCGCGGGCTCGCCCGGCTGCGCGAGATGGCGAAGGGGATCGAGCGGGAGTTCTTCGCACCCCTCGATGAGGCAGATCGCAAGCTCATGCACGAGTTCCTGCTTCGGCTCGCGCATCACAACGACCCGCGCTGCGCTTCCGGCGCCGGCAAGTCCTAGCTCGGGATCGGCTGCCAAGACCTCGAGGCCCAGGGTCGCGGCCGCTGGGGGGAGCGGCGCGCGTCCCTCGACTGGGTCCCAGAACCGCCCGATCGAACGCTCAGGCTGCCTCCGCCTCGGGCGCTGCCTCGACCTCGGGTTGAGCCTCCTCGACCTCCTCGACCGCGACCGTCGCGCGCCGCGGGAAGGCGGTGATGACCGCCCCCAGCCCGGCCGCGATCACGGATACGACGATCGCTGCGTGGAAGCCGTCGAGCACGGCCTGGGACGACCCGCCGGCTCCGACCGCGGCGTTGTTCACGGCTGTCGTGATCGCGAGCACCAGCGCGCCGCCGACCTGGAAGGACGAGCTGACGAGCCCGCTCGCGAGCCCCTGCTCCTCGGGCGCGACGCCGTTCGTGCCGGCGATGTTCAGCGGCCCGTAGGCGAGGGCGAAGCCGAGGCCCGCCAGGAGAAACGTCGGGAGCATCGCCGCCGCGTAGCCGGAATCCAGCCCGATCGGCACGAACAGCGCGTAGCCGGCCGCGGCCGAGAGGAAGCCGACGGTGACGAGCCGCTGGATGCCGAACCGCATCACGAGCGGGCCGAGCCGCGGCGCGAGCACGGCGACGAGGAGGCCGCCGGGGAAGATCGCGAGGCCGGTCTCGAGCGGCGACCACCCGCGCAGCTGCTGCATGTACAGGGTGGCGATGAACTGGAAGCCGAACCAGCTGCCGACCAGCAGCATCGCGCCGAGGTTCGCCCGGACGAGCGGGCTCGAGCGAAGAATCCCGAGCCGCACGAGCGGCACGGCCGCGCGGCGCTCGATCCAAACGAACGCGGCGAGGATCGCGGCCACGCCGGCGAAGGAGAGCAGAGTGCGTGCCGAGCCCCAGCCGACATCGGGCGCCTCGACGACCGTGTACACGAGCAAGAGCATCGCCGCCGTCAGGCTCACCGCCCCGGGGACGTCGAAGGAGCGCGACCGCTGGACGACCCGCTGTTCGGTCGGAACGAGCCGAATCGCGGCGAGCAGCGTCACGAGAGCGATCGGCACGGGCAGGAAGAAGACCCACCGCCAGCCGATCTCCGTCAAGAGCCCGCCGAAGACGAGCCCGAGCGAGAACCCCGTCGCGCCGGTCGCCGTGTAGATCGAGATCGCCTTGTTGCGGGCCGCGCCCT
>JBKPCT010000324.1:0-10557 GCA_046727515.1 Actinomycetota bacterium
GCAGCCGGCGGAATTCGATCCGTGGGGTCTTCCACCGGAGGCTATGGAGCTGACGAGCCGGAAGCTCGACTGGCTGCGCGCCGCGGGCGCCCATGTCATGGGCCGCGCCACCTACGAGCAGATGGCTGCGTTCTGGCCGTCGGCGGCCGATGACTACGCGGCGCCGATGAACGAGATCCAGAAGGTCGTCTTCTCGACAACTCTCGAGCGGGCCGACTGGCCCGAGACGCGGATCGCGCGCGGCGACCTTGCTGAGGAGATCGCCCGACTGAAGCAGGAGCCAGGCGGCGACCTGATTGTCCATGGCGGTGCGCGCTTCGCCCAGTCGCTCTCCCGGCTCGGCCTGATCGACGAATACCGCCTCGTCGTCCACCCAATCGCGCTCTCCGACGGCCTGCCCCTGTTCAGCGGCCTCGGCGAGCCGCTCCACCTGACACTGATCGAGGCGCAGACGTTCGAGGGCGGGGCGGCACTCCACGTCTACCGACCCAGCGACACGTGAGCGACGCGCCGTGATCGACTTCATGCAGCCGCGCGGCGGGCGCCCGACATCGTTAGCCGCGGCGGATCTCCGGATCGCGAGCTCGATCTTGCCTGCCACCCAACGCAGCCCGTCGGGGCTCAGCAGGTGTGATCTGGAGCACGGCGCGCGGATCTCCGTGCGCTCGGATCAGCACCAGCACGTCGAATCCCTGCAGGCGCGCGGCGAGGGTCTCGACATCCTGAACGTGATCGGTGAACACCGTGACCTATGACCTGCGAGCCTCCCGAAGCACGGGAGCGTGCGCAACGCGTCGAACCGGTCGTCGAGGATGGCGCTCTTCATCCGGTTACCGCTGGCGCCCGCAGCCGTCCGGGGTGACGTGCAGGACCGCTTTACCGGCGATCTCCCGCGCTGTGAGGGCATCGATTGCGCGGTGAATGTCCTCTCACGGCGCTTCGAGCTCGACCGGCGCTGCGAGCCTCCTCCGGTGCATGAGCTCTGCAAGTCGGGCGAGATCTCCAGGCGTGTTTGTGCGCTTCAGGTCGTCGAGGAGAGTCAGGGTGTGGATCGCCGCTCCGGCCGCTCGGTCGAAGCGCGCCGCTCTGAATGAGACGATCTCGTCCGGACTGGTGGTCGCGAGAATGACGACGAGCCCATGCGGCGCGAGATGCTCGATCGCTGCCGCGAACGTCGCTCCACCGACGGCATCGACGATCAGATCGAACTCACCCTGAACGGAGTCGATGACGGTTTCGGCGCCCAAGTCCTTCAGCTGCGCCTTCCTTTCGTCCACGTTGCGAACGAGCGCGCTGACGACGGCCCCGGCCAGAGCCGCGAGCTGGACCGCGTACTGCCCGACGCCCCCGGTCGCCCCGGTGACCAGGACGCGCTTCGCGAGAAGGAGCCCGCCGAGCTCGAGCGAACGCAGTGCCGTCAAGCCCGCGGTCGGCAGCGTGGCGGCTTCTGCATCCGACACCGTCGCCGGCGTCGCCGCGAGCTGCGACGTCGGCACGGCGACCAGCTCGGCCCAAGCGCCGCGCTTGACGAGTCCGAACACGCGCGTGCCCCTTCGAGGGCCGCTGCCGTCGGCGGCCGCACGTTCGACGACGCCCGCGGCGTCATAGCCCGTGAGAGAACCGTCTGGCAAGGGCGGCAGGTTGATGACCTCGCCGCGGTTGAGCGAGAACGCCCGAACCCGTACCAGCGCCTGATCCGGAAGCGGTACGGGGTCCGCGACCTCATTCAAGGTCACTCGCGGGTCTGCCGAGGTCGTCGTCAGAGCAGGCACGAGCCGATCCTATGAACAATGCGCCTTCGCAATCGTGTCCTCCCTGTGGAATCGATGGTGGAACGTGAGGGAGGAGGCGCTGATCGTGCGCGGCGCAACGCTGCGGCCGGACGCTCCGGTCCGGCCGCAGCCTGCGGTTGTCCCTGGTGTCTACGCTCCCGCCGGCGGGCGGAAATCGGCGTCGACGAAGCGCACGCGGTTGTTGTTGGAATCGGCGATCAGGAAGCCGCCGCTAGCGGTCAACGCCACGCCGCCCGGGGCGTTGAGCCCGGCGAGGGTGGCGAGGCCGCCGTCGCCCGAGAACGAGCCTGGAAACCCGCCGATGCCGGCGACGGTCGTGATCGTGCCGTCGGGCGACACGCGGCGCACGCGGTTGTTGCCCGTGTCGACGATCAGCAGGCCGCCGTCGGCGGTCTCGACCGCCTCGGCCACCGAGTTGAGCTGAGCCTGCGTGGCGGGGCCGCCGTCGCCCGAGAACCCCCACCCGCCGGTCCCCGCGATGGTCGTGATCGTCCCGTCGGGCGACACCCGACGCACGCGGTTGTTGACGAAGTCGGCGATCAGGAAGCCGCCGTCGGCGGTCGCCGAGACGCTGTTCGGGAACCCCAGCCGGGCGGAGGTCGCCGGGCCGCCGTCACCGGAGAAGCCCTCGGCGCCGGTGCCCGCCACAGTCGTGATCGTGCCGGCTGGCGACACGCGCCGGATCCGGTTGTTGAGGTAGTCGGCGATCAGGAAGCCCCCGTCGCGCGTGGCCGCCACTGCGACCGGGAGGTCGAGTTGGGCCGCGGTCGCCGGGCCGCCGTCACCGGAGAATCCCTCCGTCCCGTTGCCGGCCACGGTCGAGATCGTCCCCTCCGGCGAGACTCGCCGGATGCGATGGTTGTTGGAGTCGGCGATCAGCACGCCGCCGTCGGGCTGCACCGCTACTCCCATCGGCAGATTGAGCCGGGCTGACGTCGCCGGGCCGCCGTCGCCGGAGAACCCATTGAGGAGGCCGCCGGCCAACGTCGTGATCGTGCCGTCGGGCGATACCCGACGCACCTCGTCGTTGCTCAGGCTGCTGGCCACAAAGCCACCGTCGGGCATCACCGCCACCCCGTAGGGGACGTTCAGCACCGCCGAGGTCGCGGGGCCGCCGTCGCCGTTGTCCGGATCGACGGTGCAGCCCCAGTCATCGCACGTTACGACCGGGCGCGCACCCCCGGCCACGGTGGAGATGGTGTTCGTCGCGGCGAACGCTCCCTGCGCGAGGGCGCCCACCGCGCACAGCAGAACAACCGCGAGCACGCCCAGTCCCAAGCGGCCGCTCGCACGTCGCCGCCCGAACTGGACGGCCTTCACATCGTGCATAGCTTGTCCTTTCTCGAAGAATGTGTAGCGCGACGCTCCGTAGCGTTGCGAGACGTAACCTACCAGAACGGCTATACGCTACGTAGCGTTTAATCGCCAGTGACCGACCGCGACACCGGACCGGCACTTTCGGGCGGAAATTGGGTCGCAGACGGGACAAGCGGCGTCGCTGGCGCCGAGAGACCCGAGCTCCTCGAGCTCGTCCACCGGCAAGACGACCGGCGTCCCTCCACCATTTTCTAGCTCCGCCGAGTCGCCCAGCACGCGATTGACCTTTCCATACAGCTTCACCTGCCGAGGGTTTGCCAGACCGTCCACAGTGGCATCAGCGCGGCGTCGGGAACTTCGATCGGGTCGTTGAAGAAGAGCTGTACGCCGTCGCCCTCCAGGAACCCGACCGTCGCGTCGAACCGCCTCACGAGCCCGCCGATCGTCGCGTGGAACTCGGCGAGCACGCGCATCAACTCTTCCGGCTCGACGCTATCGACGAAGCTCGTCCAGCCGCACAGGTCGGCGAAGACCATCGCGACGTGCCGGCGGTGGCTGCGCAGGATCGACTCGTCGCCCGCGCTCTTCGACCTGCGTCTGCACGCGCTCCTCGAGAGTCCGGTCCAAGTCCTTGATCGTGTCGTGGTAGCGCTTGATCCGGAGCAGCGAGCGGACACGGGTGAGCAGCTCCTGGTGGTTGAACGGCTTCGGGATGAAGTCGTCGGCGCCGGCCTCTATCGCCTGCGTCTTCTCCTGCCCGATGCTCGACGTGACCATGATCACCGGGAGCACTGCCGTTTCCTGGTTGTCGCGCAGCGCCTGGCAGACGGCGTAGCCGTCCAGTCCGGGCATGACGATGTCGAGGAGGACGAGGTCCGGTCGAACGGAAGCGACGAGGTCGAGCACTTCTTCACCCGACGTCGCCGTTACAACTTCGTAGCCATGCGTGACGAGGACGGCCTCGAGCAGCCGCACGTTCGCCGGAATGTCGTCGACGACGAGGATCGTGCCCGCGCCGCTGCTATCCATCTCCGTGCCCTCCGCAGTAGCGCCTCACCATGGCGACGAGCTCCCGGACGTTCACCGGCTTGGGGACGTAGTCGTCGAAACCCGCGTCGAGGAAGCGCTCGCGGTCGCCGGCCATGGCCTGGGCGGTCACCGCGACAATGGGAGTGGATGCCGTTCGCTCGTCCTCCCGCAGCAGCCGAAGCGCCGTGAGGCCGTCGACGCCGTCGAGCTCGATGTCCATCAGGACGAGCCCTGGATCGTGACGGATCGTGAGCTCGACCGCTTGCTCGCCGGTCGTCGCCTCCAGCGTCTCGTAGCCATTCAGCAGCAGCACGTCTCGGAGGAGCTTCATGCTCTTCTCGTTGTCCTCGGCGATGAGAACGCGTTCGCTTGCCATCAGCTCGACTTCAGGGGAAGCGCGAACGTGAACGTGCTGCCCTTGCCAAGCTCGCTCTCGACCCAGATGCGGCCGCCATGGAGCTCGATCAGCCTCTTCGAGAGCGCAAGACCGAGGCCTGTTCCCTCGCGCCGTGCTGTCCCGACATCGGTCTGCTGAAACTCCTCGAAGATCCGCTCGAGATCCTCGGGCGGGATCCCCGGGCCGGTGTCCACAACCGAGACCCGCACTTCACCGTCGAGCCGCGAACTCGCGACATCGATGCTTCCTCCGGCGGGCGTGAACTTGACCGCGTTCGAGAGCAGGTTGAAGATCACCTGCCTGATCCGGCGCTCGTCGCCTTCGACAACGTCGACGTGCATATCCGCCGCCAGCGTGACCTGAACGCCGTCCTTCCTCGCCCGCTCGCGCACCATCACCACGCCGCTCTCAAGCGCCTCCCGCAGCGAGAACGGGGTGATCTCAAGCTCCACCTGCCCGGCCTCGACCTTGGACAGGTCGAGGACGTCGTTGATCAACGACAGCAGATGGTTACTCGAGGAGAGGACGTCGTCGAGGTACTCCTCCTGCTTCTCGGTCAGGTCGCCGACCATCCTCTCGCGCATCACCTGCGAGAAGCCGATGATCGCGTTCAAGGGCGTTCGCAGCTCGTGCGACATGTTGGCGAGGAACTCAGACTTGTGCTGGCTCGCCGTCTCCAGCTCGACATAGAGGCGGCGCAGCTCGTCATTCATGCGGTTCACGTTGGCCGCGAGTGCGCCCAGCTCGTCGCGGTTGTCGACATCGACATGTCGGGAGAAGTCGCCGGAGGCGATCGCAGCGAGCCGGGAATCGATCCGCTGTATGGGGCCAATCAGCGACCAGGAGAGGATGAAGCCGAGCAGCAGCGCGAGCGCGATTGCCCCCGCCGCCACCGTGATTACGAGGTTCCGCGAGCTCGTGTACGAGCTCGCGTTCTCGGCGATCAGCGCGTCGGTCTTCGCGGTCGTTCTATTGGCAAGCACCGTGGCGAGCTGGCTGAGGCCGGAGGCGAGCTCCTCCGCACTGGTACGGAGTCGTGGAGGGCCCTCGCTAGGCGCTGCGCGCGTCTCGAAGCCGATGAGCTGTCGTACGACAGCGGAGAGCCGCTCACTCGTCACGCGGATCGCGCGAAGCTCGCGCTCGTCTTCGGCGGGAGGAACGAATCCGAGGCGAACGGAAGAGGTCGCAGGACGGATCAGCGCGACAGCGTTCGCGACCGCCTTGTCGCGTGCAGCCGCTTCACGCGGACTCGGACGCGGTGGATTCCGTTGGTTGACCCTGTAGAAGTCGCTCGCGACGTTCTCAGCCAGCAGCAGGCGAATGTGCGAGGCGTCGCTCTGGAGCTTGCCGTACGCGGAGGCTCGTTGCTGCAGTGTGCCCAGCCGCGCGACCCTGTTCTGTGACGCTCCGAGGACGCGGAGGCCGAGCAGGCCCACGATGACGACCAGCAACGCGGTGCCCACGAACGCCACGAGGAGCTTCGTGCGCACCCTCGCCGGCAGCCGACCGACCCCGAGAACGAGGGGGTTGTTGCGCTCGCTCACCCGCCACGGCTTCACGGAGTTAGCGTCGCGGAACCTCCCACCATGTCCGTGATCAACCAGCTCCCGTTGATCCGGGCGACCTGCTGATCGGCGGCGGTGATCGGCCCGAGCTTCTTCGTCTTGCTATCGACGTAGTGGCACTCGAAGTGAAGCGTGCCCCGATCGCCGTCGACCGTGATGCGGATCTTGTAGGCCGGAGTGTCCGAGATCCAGTGGTTGTCGGGCTGGAAGGCCGGCGCCGCCAGCCAAAAGCGTCGGATTTGCTGCTTTCCCGTAAGGGTCTGCCCCGGCTTCGTGGTAAAGGTCGCGTTCGGAGCCCACAGGCTCATCATCAGGTCGATGTCCTTCTTGGACGTCGCCTTGTGAAAGCTTTTCTCGATCTGGTCGATCGCGTTGAGATCCGCCTGGCGTTGCAGGGCCTGCTCGGACGGGCTCGTCCCCGAGCCCCCGCAGCCCGCGAGCAACACGCCGAGCACCCCCAGTGCGCCTCCGATCAAGAGCGTCCGCATTTGAGCCTCCTTTCCGCTCAGGCTCGCCTGGGCTGTCGGCGCGTAACGATGTTCACATGCCAGCGCGGATTCGTCCAGCGCCAACGCGAAGGGTAGAAGGCGCACAGGCTCGCGCCAACCGTGCCCGCTGGTGCTTCGTTAGGGTGCTAGCACGGTGGCGCGACAGCAATCCGTCACGCATCCGCTTCGGCGCAGTAGCGTCGTACCTGATCTGGAAAGTCGCGAACGCGGATCGGCTTCTCGAGCCAGCCGGCGAAGCCCGCCGCCTCAAGCCACTCGCCGCCTCCCTCGAGCGGCAGCGAGCTCAGCGCCACGACCGGGATCGACGCCGTTTGCAGCTCGCTCCTAAGCCTCTGCGCGACTTCCACGCCATCGACATCGGGGAGCCGAAGGTCCATCAAGATCACATCCGGACGGCGTTCGGCCGCCAGGGTGAGCCCCTGGCCGCCGGTTTCCGCCTCCAGCGTGGCGAAGCCGGCGGCGCGCAAAACATCCCCGACAAGCTTCCTGTTTCTCTCGTTGTCGTCCACGATCAGGACGAGCGTCATCGCCTTATCCTCTGCCTATGCCGATCCGGCTCGTGCTCGCCGAGGACGAGTACCTCGTGCGTGAAGGAATCCGGCACCTGCTCGAGACCCGGCCCGAGTTCGAGGTCGCGACCGTGTGCGAAGACCTGCACTCGCTGCTCGGCGCCGTCAGCGCGGAGCGGCCCGATGTCGTCGTCACCGACATCCGCATGCCGCCGAGCGGCACCGACGAGGGGATCCAGGCCGCCGAGCGGCTGCGCGAGACGAACCCCGAGATCGGAGTGGTCGTGCTCAGCCACTACGCGAACCCAAGCTACGTGCTCGCCTTGCTGGAGGGTGGGAGCGCTCGGCGCGCCTACCTCCTCAAGGAGCGCGTGAAGGATCTCGACCAGCTCTCTGCGGCGATCCGCGCCGTCGCAGAGGGCGGCTCGGTGATCGACCCGAAGGTCGTCGAGGCCCTGGTCGCGGAGAACGCGCGCGGCGAGGCATCGCCACTCAACCAGCTGACGCCGCGCGAGGGCAGTGTGCTCCGCGAGATGGCCGGAGGGAAGAACAACGCGGCGATCGCCGACGCGCTCTTCCTCACGGAAAGATCCGTGGAGAAGGTGATCCACTCGATCTTCCTCAAGCTCGGTCTCACCTGGGAAACGACGGTCCACAAACGCGTCAAGGCGGTGATCCTCTACCTGGCGGAGAGCAGCTAGCGTCATTACGAGAGCGGGAGCGAGCCGATGACTCGGATCTCGCGGCCGCGCTCTGACCGGATCGTCACCCGGCCGCCGAGCGCCTCGACGCGGTCGCGCAACCGGGCGAGTGCTGGATCCGAGCGGTCGAACTCCGCGACGACTTCGAAGGCGAGTGCTCCCTCCTCGTCACGCGCCGTCACCTTCGGCCGCCCCTCGTCGCCAGCCTGCCTGAGGGCCTGGAGCCAGCATAGGTAGATCGTCAACCCGACCTCGGGTGTGCAGCTCGAGCCCACTGCGACCTCGACCGACGCACGGGTGCCGGCGCTCACCGCCGCGGCGCGAAGCGTCGCGGCGAGGTCACGCGCCTCGAGCAGCGGTGGGTAGATGCGGTGCGCAAGGTGAGCTGTCTCGTCCAGCGCTTGCTCCACGTCGCGCTCCATTTCGTCGAGGAGCTGCTTCGCCGCGGCAAGGTCGTCCTCAACCAGTGCGCTCGCTCGCTGGAGGTTGACGGCGAGCGCGACGAGGTGCTGTTGCACGCCATCGTGCAGCTCCCGCTCGAGGGCGCGGCGGTCGGCGTCGGCGGCAAGCACGAGCCGCTCTCGGGACGCGCGCAATTCCACGACTTCGGCGCGCAGCCGGTCAAGCGTTTCCCGCAGCGCCTCGGCCTGCCGAGTTTCCACGGCACTCGCCTCCTGGTCGTTAACTCCCGGAAGTTGTCCGTCATCGCAGGGGCGGCGTCAAGGATCCCAGCACCCCTTTGCAGCGGGAGGGCAGCCCCCTGCGCACTCGCCTGCAGCCACCGTAGTCGCGGGGTAAGCCGCTTCCTAGCCTCCTGGGTCCCAACCAGGACGAAAGGAGAAGACCGATGCGCACACGATTGATCACCGGCATCGCGGCAAGCGTGCTGCTCGCGATGGCGGTCGCCGTCGCTGGGCTCTCGACGCCGGCGCGCGGGCAGCCCGCTGGGAACATGGCGATCGACTGGAACGCGCTTGCGTCGACGGCGATCATGGCACCGCAGCCACAGGGCGCCGGGCAGCCGCCCCACGCCGCCGTACTCAGCCTGGCGATGGTGCAAGGCGCCGTTTACGACGCCGTCAATGCAATCGACGGGGGCTATCAGCCATACCTGGTCGCGCCGCGTGCCAACCCAGGGGCCTCGAAGGACGCCGCAACCGCGACGGCCGCCTTCTGCGTGCTCGTGGGATTCTCTGATGATGATCCTACGGATCCTTGCGAGCTTCCGGGCCTGTTTCCCGGGCAGTTCTCGGCGCTGAAGCCCGTCTACGACGCGTCGCTGGCCAGCATCCCCGACGGATCAGCAAAGGATGATGGAGTCGAGGTCGGCGAGGCGGCGGCGACGGCGATGCTGACCGCTCGCACGAACGACGGCCGCTTCGGCCCGTTCAAGTTCGTCGAAGGCTTCAGTCCCGGCGAGTGGCGGCTTGCGCCGCCTCAGGGACCCACGGGAATCGTCGCCAAGGACCCGGCACCCTGGGTCGGCTTCGTGAAGCCCTTCCTCGTTCCGAACGTGGAGATGCTGCGGAGCGACGGTCCGAACCCGCTGACGAGTGCCGCCTACGCAAGCGACTTCAACGAGGTGAAGGAGTACGGCTCGCTGACGAGCACGAAGCGCACCGCCGACCAGACGGCGGCAGCGATCTTCTGGCAGGACAGCGGCCCTGCGATCTGGAACCGCGTCTACCGGTCGTTGGCGACGAGCCGCGGACTCAACATCGTCGACAGCGCACGCCTCTTTGCAATGACCAACCTGGCCGCGGCTGACGGCTCGATCGGCTGCTGGAACGACAAGGCCTACTGGAGCTTCTGGCGGCCGATCACCGCAATCCGGGAGGCAGCGAGCGACGGCAATCCGGCGACCGAGGCCGACGCGAGCTGGCTGCCGCTGTTCGATCCGTCGGTACCCGTGTCGGGAGCCCCCCTGGTAACTCCCGGGTTCCCCGATCACCCGGCGGGTCACACCTGCATCAGCGCGGCGACCGTGCACGCGCTGCAGGCCTTCTTCGGCACGGACAAGGTCTCCTTTACAGCGCACAGCAACAAGTGCCTTCCTCCGGTGCCTTGCCTTCCGGGCTACCGTGCGGACAGGAGCTTCGACCGCTTCTCGGACGCGCTCAAGGAGATCATCGACGCGCGTGTGTGGGGCGGGATCCATTTCCGCACGGCCGACGTGCAGGGGGCTGTGCTTGGGAAGAAGGTCGTCCAATACATGGAGAAGCACTACTTCCAGCCGGTCGGCTGACACCCAAGGACGTTGAGGGGCGTCGCTTCGCACGGCGCCCCTTCGACGCTCTGCCTGTCGCTCGCCGGCGAACCGGGGAGATTGAATCGGATCGCGATATCAAAGCTGGTCGTGGTAGCGTCCTCTGTTGCGGAGCGGCTCGTAGCCGGCACAGCCCTGCGAGGCGAAGCCGGGCGACCGCGCCGAGCGGTTCCACGGAGACCGCAGTCACGCCCGCCGCGGGCGAGCCTGACGAGTCGCCGGCGAATCGGGTCCATAGAAAAAGCCCCGTTTCCAGGGCTTTTTCCGTAGCAGGCCTGTAAGCCGGATTCTGTCGAGGGTGACCATCTCTCTAGGCCGCCGCTTGCGCGACGGCTCGAGCGGTGTACCCGGTTCCTCGGCGGGCCGCGTCGTCGGAACCTGCTTCACCTTGCACCGGACGGGGTTTGGCGAGCCGCCGTGTCACCACGGCGCTGGTGGGCTCTTACCCCACCCTTTCACCCTTACCGCCGG
>JBKPCT010000325.1:0-3944 GCA_046727515.1 Actinomycetota bacterium
TCGGTTCCGGTATCGGGCGGTTCGGGGTTCGACTGGGACGACTGGGCGATCGGCATCGGCACCGGCTTGGGGCTGGCGCTCCTGATCGGCGGCGGGATCATGGTTGGTCGGCAGCAGCGCCACCGGATCCAGCCGGCCTGAAGTTCGCCTCCGCGAACGGATCGAGCGGGCCGCAAGGCCCGCTCGATCTGCTGGACCACGCTCCGAGACGCACAGGTATGGCGGCAGTGCATAAGGTTGGGCCCGTGAGCGACGCCCGGTACGCGCAGCTCCGCGAGCGACTCGGACACCTCTGGGACGTCGTCAAGCTGGCCGGGCTTGCCGGCTGGGACCAGCAGACGATGATGCCGCCCGCGGGCGCGTCCGTCCGCGCGTATCAGCTCGCGACCGGCGCAAAGCTCGTCCACGACTTGATGGTCGCCGACGAGCTCGGCGAGCTCCTCGACGAGCTCCGACCCTACGAGGAGTCGCTTGACTACGACTCGGACGAGGCGAGCCTGATCCGCTGGGCCCGGCGTGACCGCGAGAAGGAGCTGCGGGTTCCGGCCGAGCTCCGCGAGGAGGAGTCGCGAGCCGCGGCTGAGGCCTTCCCGGTCTGGGTCGAAGCACGCCGGACCTCCGATTTCGAGCTCTTCCGGCCTTACCTCGAGCGCAACGTCGCGTTGCGCCGCCGCTACGCCGTGTGCTTCGAGGTCGACGAGCCCTATGACGCGCTGCTCGACGACTTCGAGCCCGGGATGAAGACGGCCGAGGTGAGGGAGGTGTTCACGCGCCTGCGAGATGGGCTCGTGCCTCTGATCGCGGAGGCGTCAGCGCAGGAGATCGACGACTCCTTCCTTCGTGGCCGCTTTCCGGTCGAGGCGCAGAAGGCGCTCGAGCAGGTCATCTTGTTCCGCTTCGGCTTCCGCAAGGGCAGCTGGCGCATCGATCCGGTCGAGCATCCGTTCGCCGCCTCGTTCGGCACGGACGACATCCGCATGACCTCCCGGTACCCCGAGGACGAGCTCAGCGGCGTGTTCGCCACAATGCACGAGGGCGGGCACGCCCTCTACGAGCACAACGTCAGTCAGGAGCTCGAGCGCACGCCGCTCTGCCGCGGCGTCTCGCTCGCGTTGCACGAGTCGCAGAGCCGCCTGTTCGAGAACCTCGTCGGCCGGAGCCTCCCCTTCTGGCATTGGGGCTACCCACACGTCCAGCGGCTCTTCCCGGAGCAGTTCGGCGGCGTCGGGCTGGAGGACTTTCACCGTGCGATCAACAAGGTGCAGCCGTCGCTGATCCGGATCGAGGCGGACGAGGCGACCTACAGCCTGCACATCATCCTGCGCTTCGAGCTCGAGCAGGACCTGATCGACGGCTCGGTTGCGATCGCCGACCTCCCGCAGGTCTGGAACGAGCGGATGGGCGACTACCTCGGCGTCGAGGTGCCGGACGACGCGCACGGCGTCCTCCAAGACGTGCACTGGTCGCGCGGGACGATCGGCTACTTCCCCACATATGCGCTCGGCAACGTGATCTCCGTCCAGATCTGGGAGAAGGTGCTCGAGGACGTGCCGGATCTCGACGGCCGTCTCGAGCAGGGCGATCTCCGGCCGCTGACCGACTGGCTGCGGGAGCGTCTCTGGCGGCACGGCCGCAAGTTCACGCCGCAGGAGACGCTGGAGCGCGTCGTCGGCGGCGGACTCGACCCCGAGCCCTACCTCCGCTACCTGAACGGCAAGCTCGGCGCGCTCGCCGCGTAGGGCGGGCGGTGCGCCGCGCCACATCTCGGCCCGCGACTTAACGAAATCTTTGCGAGCGGGTACTACGCAGACCGCAGCTGCCGTGGCAATCTGAGTGCATGGAGACGTTGGAGCGGGAGCGGAGGCGCGAGCTGGCCCACCGAGTCGGCGACGGCTTCGAGGCCACCCTGCTCTGGGCCGAGAGCGACGGCAGCCTGACCGTCGTCGTCAACGACTGGCGCACGGAGGAGCGCTTCGAGGTCGAGGCGCGAGCGGACAACGCCATGGACGTCTTCAACCACCCCTTCGCCTACCGCGCGGACTAACCTCGTTCGGATGCAGGCGGTGCGGTTCACCGCCGTCGGAGAGCTCCTCGTCGACGTCGTCGCCGAGGGTTCCGGCCATGGCGCGCATATCCGGGTGAGCCCGGCCGGGTCGGCGTTCAACGCCGCAGTCGCCGCGGCCGCGGCCGGCGCGGACGCGACCGTCGTCGGCACGGTCGGCGACGACGCCGGCGGACGAATGCTCCTCGCCGAGTTGGCGACGCGCGGGGTGCACGCCGAGGTTGCCGTCGCCGAGGGAGCTACGGGCACGTTCCTGCTCGCCGACGGCGAGATCCGCGTCGATCGGGGCGTCGGCCACGACGTCGTCGTTCCGGACCGGCTCGTGGCGGACGCCGTGCTCGTCTCCGGCTATCTCTCGCGGGCGACGATCGAGATGGCGCTGGACCGCGCGCGGGCGCAGTGGGTCGCCCTCGACGCAGCCCGCTTTGCGGAGCTCCCGCGCGGGGGAAACGCGATCTTCGCCAGCCAGGAATGGCTCGCCGGCGCCGACCCGGAGCCGACGGCGCGCTCACTCGCCGAGGGTCGACGGCTCGCCTGCGTCACGCTCGGCGCCGGCGGAGCGGTCGCCGTGATGGGCGCTCGCGTCGAGCGCGCGCACCCCGAGCATGCAGCCGCAGACGCACCCGGCGCCGGCGACGCCTTCGCGGGCACGCTGCTGGTTGCGCTCGCGCGCGGCGACGATCTTGCGGACGCGATCTCCCTCGCGACGCGGGCGGCTCTAGACTCGCTCGCGTGAACCTTGCGCTCAGCCTCCTCTACGCGGCCGAGCGCGCTCCCGAGGCCGAGGCCGTCGCCCAGGGCGGGACGCGGTTCACCTACGCGGACCTGCACCAGCGCGTCGCGCGGCTCGCAGGCGGCCTCGCCGCCGAGGGCCTCGGCCCGGGCGACCGTCTCGCCGCTGTAGTACGCCCGCGACACGAGTCGGCCCAGCTGTACTGGGCCTGCCAGTGGCTGGGCGCGACCTTCGTCCCGCTCTCACCGCGGGTGTCGGCGGCGGACCTCGCCTACTGCCGCGAGGACTCCGAGGCGCGGCTCTTCCTCGACGCCGACGTCGACCTCGAGCGGTTGCTGGGCGACGAGCGTCCGGGCGCCCTCGATCTGCCGGACGAGCACGAGAGCCTGATGCTCTACACGTCCGGGACGACCGGCCGGCCGAAGGGCGTCCCGCGCTCGCATCGGGCCGACCGGGCCGGCGGGCTTTCCCAGGTCGTCCACCAGAGCTACCGCTACCGCGACCGAACGCTCGGCTGCATGCCGCTCTACCACACGATGGGCATGCACTCGCTCATCGCGATGCACCTCGTCGCCGGGTGCTACGTCTGCCAGCCCGAGTGGGACCCGCAGACGGCGCTCGCGCTGATCGAGCGCGAGCGGATCACCTCGCTCTACCTCGCGCCGACGCTCTACCACGACCTCGTCTGGCACCCGCGGCTCGGGGACTACGACGTGTCGTCGGTCGAGACGCTCGCGTACGCGGGGGCGGCGATGACGAGCGCGCTCGTCCTGCGCTGTGTCGAGGCCTTCTCGCCGCGGCTGTTCGTCAACCATTACGGCTCGACCGAGATCTACACGTTCTCAATCCAGCGAGACCAGCGGGCGAAGCCGGGCTGCGCGGGCCGACCCGCGCTCAACGCCCGCCTGCGACTCGGAGAGAGCGGCGAGGTCCTCTGCCACATGTCCTCGGAGGAGGCGTTCACCGGGTACTGGAATCGCCCTGACGCGGACGACCAGGCGATCGACACGGACGGCTGGTACCACACCGGCGACGTCGGCCGCCTCGACGAGGACGGCGACCTCTGGCTCGAGGGGCGGCTCGACGACATGATCATCTCCGGCGGCGAGAACGTGCACCCGCTCGAGGTCGAGGACGTGCTCGCGCGGC
>JBKPCT010000326.1:0-8490 GCA_046727515.1 Actinomycetota bacterium
GTATCGGGCCACAATCGAGCGCGGCCGGGCCGCCGAGCGGAGGTGGCGCGAGACCGGCGAGGCCGAGATCATCCCCGCGGTCGCGCCCGACGGCGGCGACGTCGCCATGCCGCTGCGGGAGGCGTACGAGTTCTACGGGACGCCGCGCGGCGGAGTCCCGAACTACGTGAACGGCTACGCGGTCCAGTCGTTGGCCTACAGCCTGCCGTTCGACGCCCGCGGCGCCGCCGACGTGATCAACGCGCCGGTGCTGATCGTCCATTCGGAGAAGGCGTTGACTCCCGAGCTCGCCCACGCCTCCTATGCGGCCGTGAACTCGCCCAAGCAGGAGCTTTGGCTCGAGTCTCAGGGTCAGATCGATTTCTACGACGACCCGAAACTCGTCACCCCCGCAGCCGACGCTGTCGCCGCATTCCTGCGCTGAGCGCTCCCACCATCCCGACGTCGTTCGAGGCCCGGCCAACTCAGAGCGGCCGCGTGGCCGCTAACCAGCACGACAAGCTGTGTCCAGCAGTACGCTTGGCGCTCGTTGCCGTGGTGACACTCCGAGATTGTCGTGAGAAGGGGCCCGTGCCCAAATCTGTTCCAAACGAACTTTCGGTCGGTTGACTTCGGCGGATCGCACGCCGACACACGCGAAGAACCCCCCGTCCGGCATAAACTCGGTGCCGGATCCATCTGCATCGTGCTTGGCGCGAAAGTCGCGCTCGAACGATGAGCCGGGCCGACGCATAAAACGAGGGGATGAGGTGTGCGGGCGGCGAGTTCGCGTCACCAGCCACCCCTGATTTGCAGCTCGTCCGCTGTCTGGCGCGCGCTGAGGTGAGTCGTGGCGCGATTTTGGTGACCGTCGACGAGATCCTCGCTGAGCTGCGGAACGCGGCTGACCCAGAGCGAGTCGCGTCGCTCAAACGGGTCGGTGCCGCCTCTCCCGCCCTCGGGGTCGGCCTGCCCACCCTGCGCTCTTTGGCCAAGCGGATCGGCCACGACCACCGGCTTGCGCTCGCCCTCTGGCAGACGCCCGTGCGCGAGGCACGCATCCTCGCGTCGCTGATCGACGAGCCTGAACGCGTGACGGGAAGCAGATGGATCGCTGGGCCAAGTCCTTCGACAGCTGGGAGATCTGCGACCAGGTCTGCCAGAACCTGTTTGCGTGTACCCCGCTCGCGTTCGCGAAGGCGGTCGAATGGGCGCGACGATCCGACGAGTTCGTCAAGCGCGCCGCATTCGTCCTCGTTGCAGTCCGTGCCGTGCACGACAAGCGCACAGACGACCGCGCTTTCGCCGACCTGATCCCGACTGTCACGGCCGCGGCCGACGACGATCGACCCTACGTCCGGAAGGGAGCTAGCTGGGCGCTCCGGCAGATCGGGAAGCGAAGCGAGCCGCTAAGAGCGCGCGTCCTCGACACCGTCACTTCGTGCATCGACAGCGACAGCCGGGGCGCGCGCTGGGTCGCTCGCGACGTATCGCGGGAACTTCTCGAGCCCGGGAGCCATTGACTCCGTGGCGGCTAGGCACGTGCGACCGGTTAAACGGAAGCGACGGAACTCGAACCCGCGACCTCCGGCGTGACAGGTGTGCGCAAGCCGTTGCAGCGGGTTTCGCCTAGCCGGCGAATCGGCTAGTCACGCCGTTTTCGCAGGTTCGGCAGATCCGCATTTTCGCCCGGCTTCACCCGGGTCGTTTCCATCACGTTTCCAGGTCATGAACTCGTGGGGGTATGAGGTCCTCTCGCGAGATGGGCGAGACCGCTCAGCGCCGCCGCCGCCGTTTCGTCGGGCGTGTCCGCCGCAATGGCTGCAGCGGCGCGCTCGGCGGCCTCTCTGAACTGCGGCTGGGCGAGGAGTTCGACGAGGGCGGAGGCGATTTCATCGGTCGAGGACTCGACCGGCACGCTGGCGCCGGCACCGAGCTCGACCACGCGCGTGGCGTTGAACTCCTGGTCGCGTCCGAGCGGGAGCAGGAGCAGGGGCTTGCCGTGGGCGAGCGCTCGCAGCGTTGTGCCCAGCCCGCCGTGGCTGATCACCGCGTCGGTGCGTGGGAGCAACTGATCGTGGTCGGCGTAGGGAATCGTCTCCACGTTGCGCGGAGCGCGAATCGCATCGGAGCTGACCGCCGGCCCCAAGGTCAGCACCGCATCCACCGCCTGACCGCCGAGCGCGTCGCAGACGCGCCGGATGAGATCGATCTGGCCTTGCATCACGGTCGTGCTGAAGCTGAGGAGGAGGCGCGGTCGCCCGTCAGTAGCAGGCGCTACTTGTGGCGCCCGCTTCACACCAAGCGGTCCGGCATGGACGACGTTCGCCGGGTAGTCCGCGGCGAGATCGAACCATTTTGGGACAGTCACGAGGAGCAGCTGGGCTGACTCCCAGGCAGCGAGATCGGACATCGGTGGCTCCAAGCCGAGGCGGTTGCGCGTGATGTCGAGCTGAGCACGATCGGTCGTCCACGCGCCTGAGCCGCGCAGCATCTGCGTTCTGGCGAGCCCGTAGGGGAAGTGCACGAGCGAGGCGGTGGGCGTTCCCATCGATTCGCCGGCCGCGATCCCGGCCGGCAGCATGCAGTCGACGATCATCAGCTCGGGCCTCAGCTCCGCCAGGACGTCGCGCACGTCGAGGGCGATCTCCAGCCCGGCGGCGAGTGCCATCATCTGGGCGGCCTGCTGCTCGAACGCGGTCTTCATCTGCGGATCGGGAGCGCGCCGATAGTCGACGACTTCGAAGCCGGCGTCCAGGGCCGGTTGACGCGTGGCGGCCGAAGTGAGAACGCACACGTGCCGGTCGCGAGCGGCGAGCAGCCTGCCAGCGGCAAGCAGCGGAGGCAGATTCCCTCCGCTGGCCCAGCTCACGATCAGAACGTCAGCGCCAGCCGAGCCTACGAACTTGCCGGCCACTGCCAGCGGGGCACCTTGCGAATGGGGTGAAGGTCGGCGTCGGTCTCAGCCCACGAGTTCTGCTGGGCGACGCGCGTACCGAACTCGAGATGTGAGCGCACCGCCTCGCGGAACGCCTCGTCGTCGGGCAAACCTGCCTGGTCGAGCGCCTCCATGTAGAGGGCGACGAAGCGCTCTCGCTGCTCGTCGGTGATCTTGAGGTGGCGGTGCACGTCGATGATGTGCTGGAAGCCAAGCTCGCGCGTGAAGCGGTCGGGTCCGCCGAACGATTCGGCCGTGAACCAGGTCAAGTGCTCGACGTGATGCGGTCGCCGCTCGGTGAACAGGGACTTCAGTACGGGATCGGCAAGGGCCTTCGAGTAGAAGATCTCCTCGAGGCTGTGCAACGCCTCGTCACCCCCGGCATGTTCGTACAGACTCGTCACCGATCTCCGTGCCCTGTGGTGCTGGCCATTTTCACGAAGCGGCCTGTCAGGCCAGCGTTCGCGAGTGGGAGGACCGTCGCGCTTATCTCGAAAAGTGCCTACAAATCGACACACTTTATGCTCGCTTGTGATTTGTGCACAGCCACTACGCCCGAGCCCCGAGTTGGAGGTACTCAACGAGCTGATCTGCGAGGCCGTGTGGATTCGCGAGCGCGAGTAGGTGGCCGCCGGCCAGCTCGTCGATCTCGACCTGCAGTCGCTCCTGCGCGACCCGACGCTGGAACTCGATCGGAAAGAAACGATCGTCGCGTCCGGCGATCGCGTGGGTGGGAACCTCGGGCCAGGCTTCGAATCGGCACCGCTCAGCGAACACGATGTCGGCCTCGGAGCGCTCGTGCGCCTCGCCCTGCTCGATGATGTCGGGCGGGACGTCGTGCAGGAAGTACGTCGCGAGGTCGAAGTCGGTGCTGTAGCCACCCTGGTGTGCGGCCGCGATCCGCGCCGCGATCGACCGGGAGTTGTCCCACCACTCTCCAGCGGTCTCGCCCGGAAACCGGGATCATCGCGTTGACGAACACCAGCATCCGGACGCGAACCCGTGCGCACACCAGCGCCGCGGTGAAGCCGCCGAGGGACTGCGCGACGAGGACAACCTGACGCCTCCCGATCGCTGCGAGGACGCGGTCGGCGTAGGCCGAGAGACCAGCCTTCTCGTCGTCGCCGGGCAGGTCGACCGCGATCGCCTCGTGCCCCGCTTCTTCGACAAGGGGCGCGACCCGATGCCAATACCACGCAACCCCCCCGGCACCCGGAACGAACACGAAGTCAGCCATCCGTCAGCCGCCGGTCCCCGAATAGGCCTCGTCGAATTCGCCCTCGCGGCTCAGGTCGATTTTGTAGCGGACGTGGCCGTCGGGGCTGAAGGTGTCGCTGTAGACGGCGGAAGAGCCCTTCACGCTCGTGGACATCGCGAAGGTTCTTCTTCGCGTCCTTCATGGCTCGGTCGATGCTACGGGCAGCCCAGCGGCGAGATCGTTCAGACGCTCGTCGCGCACGACGTCGTCGACGCGGGGCCTAGTCGGCGAGGATGCGTGGGAGCCCGAAGTGGGGGAAGACGCTGAGGTCGCCGAACCAGGTCATCGCGGAGATGCGGTCGCCTTCGAGCGTGAGCACGATGAGCGCGTACGCGCGATTGATCGCCGCGTGCGCGTCTGGGAGGTAGGCGCCGAAGGCGGGCTGTCCGTTGGCTCGCGTGGGGACGAGCCTGAGCGGTACGCCACGTAGGACTGCCCGGTCGCGCAGGAGCGCGGCGATTGCCGTCTGGCCTTGGTACTCGTAGGGTTGGGGCGGCATTCTCACCCAGGCGTCGTCGGTGAGCAGGGAGACGACGGCGTCGACGTCGCCCCGTTCGTAAGCGGCGGCGAAGCGGCCGACGAGCTCGTGCTCGCGCCGGGAGCCGCGCGTGGGGGCGCGCTCGAGTTCGCCTCGCGGCACGTGCTCGTCGAGCGTTGCTCGCGCGCGTTGGAGCGCGGCCTTGACGGCCGCCGCGGTGGTGTCGAGCATGCTTGCCACCTCGGCGCCGCTGAAGCCGAGCGCGTCGCGCAGCACGAGCACCGCCCGCTGCCGGGGCGGAAGATGCTGCAGCGCGGTCACGAAGGCCAATCCGACCGTCTCACGCGTTTCGTACCGCGCATGCGGCCCCGGTGCCGCGTCGACGAGGTCGTCGAGCAGCACGTCCGGGTACGGCTCGAGCCAGACTGGCTCGCTGCGGCGAGTCGGCTCAGGCGGTTCGACCATGGCTGGAACCTCCCTCGGGCGGCGTCGGCGACCACGCAGGACGTTCAGGCACCGGTTCGTCGCGATCCGGTACAGCCAGGCGCGAACCGACGCTCTCCCCTCGAACTGTTCGAGCCCTCGCCAGGCCGCGAGCAGGGCCTCCTGCACCATGTCCTCGGCGTCCTGGATCGAGCCGAGGATCCGGTAGCAGTGGAGCTGCAGCTCCCGACGGAAGGGGTCGGTGAGCTGGCGGAACGCATCCTCGTCCCCGGCCCGAGCGCGGGTGAGCACTACGTCCTCCATGGATACTTCTCGGCGCACGTCCTGTTCGTTCCCATACCAGTCATGACACCGGTCAGGCCCGAAAGGAATCGGTCCGGTCCGAGGTTCGCCTCCTTGCCCGAGTATCCCACCTCGTTGTCCTGATCCCGCTCGACGTTTGGATTTCAAGAGGCGTCCTCAACGCGCTCGTAGGTGAGGAAGACGACGTCGCCCTCGACGGTCTGGGTGTCGACAAGGCGCATCGCTTTCTTGTCGCTGGTCTCGCCGAAGAGGCGCTCGCCGGCGCCGAGCACGACCGGGAAGATCTTCAGCCGCAGCTCGTCGACGAGGTCGTGCTCGATCAGCGTGCGTACGAGCTGGAAGCTGGCGGGAACGACGATCTCCCCCTCGAGCTCGTGCCTCAGCCGCGAGACCTTGTTAAGCACGTCACCCTTGACGACCGTCGAGTTGTTCCACTCGGGATTCTCGAGGGTCGAGGACACGACGTACTTGGGCAGGCTGTTCAACCTGTCCGCCAATTCGCCACTCCGGGATGGCCACCGCGCCGCGAACCACTCGTAGCTCCGCCGACCCAGCAGCAGGGCCTCGGCGCCCAGGGCCTCGTCGAGCGCGAGCTTGGTGAGCTCTGGGCGATCCTTGATCAGGCCGACCCAGCCGCCGAGCCTGAAGCCTTCGTCACCGGCCGGGTCCTGGATGACTCCGTCGAGCGAGACGTTGTCGCTCACGACGATCTTTCCCATCTCTCCTTCTCCTTCGCTTGGTGTTCGTTGCTCGTATGGGAACTAGTAGGTCGGCGCACGGTCTGCTCCTTAGTCGTTGTGCATGGGAAGAGGGGCGGCCTCGAGCCGCTCCTGCGGGGCTTTCCGCGAGCGGCCGAGGAGCAGGAGCGCCAGCGCGATGCCGAGCCCGGCCAGCACGACGAGAGCCAGGAAGGCGGACTGGAAGCCTTCGTTGAGGACGACGAGCGGGTTCGCGCCTGAGTTTGCAGCAAGGTAGTCGTGGGAGCGGGAGACGGCGACGGTGGTGGTGATGGCGACGCCGAGCGCGCCGCCGATCTGGAGCGCGGTGTTGCTGAGGCCTGATGCGAGCCCGGCCTCATGCTCGTCGACGCCCGCGAGCGCCGCGACGGTGGCGGTCACAAAGGCGAGGCCGACGCCGGGACCGAAGAGGAGCAAGCCGAAGAAGATGTCGCCGAAGTAGCTGCCCCCGACGGAGACCTGCGTAAGCAGGAGCGAGCCGGCGCCCATGAGCGCCATGCCGCTCGTCGCCACGGTCCGGAATCCGAGTTTGAGGACCGCGGCCTGAGCGACGATCGCGCCGACCGTGACCGAAAGCGCGAGCACGACCGAGCCGACCCCGAACTTGAGGGCCGAGTAGCCGAGCACCCGCTGCGCGTAGAGCGTGAGCACGAACGGCATGCCGACCGCGAGCGTGCCGGCGAGGAGCATCACCGCGTTCGCGCCGACGCGCGTGCGCGAGCGGAGGAACCGGAGCGGCATGAGCGGCGCCGGGTGGCGCGACTCGATCAGCGCGAAGCCGGCGAGGAGCAGGGCCGAGCCGGCGAACAGGAGGATCGTCTGCACGTCGCCCCAACCAGTGTCGGGCGCCTCGACGAGCGCGTAGACGAGCAGGACGAGCGCGCCGGTGATGGTGAGCGCCCCGGCGGGGTCGTAGCTCCGCCGCGTCAGCTCGGCCCGGCTCTCGCGCAGGAGCAGCGGGGAAAGCACGAGCGCTGCCAGGCCGAAGGGGATGTTGATGAAGAAGATCCACTCCCAGCCGGGCCCGTCCACGAGCGGGCCGCCGATCAGCCAGGCCGCGGTGGCGCCGATGCCGCCGAGCGCGCCCCAGATCCCGAGCGCCTTGTTCCGCTCCGAGCCGTCGGGGAACGTCGTGGCGATGATCGAGAGTGCGGTCGGGGTCATGATCGCGGCGCCGACGCCCTGGACGACGCGGGCCGCAAGGAGCGCCGCCGGTGACCAGGCGAGCCCGCACACGAGCGACGCGGCCGTGAACAAGAGGACGCCGGTCATGAACAGGCGCCGGCGTCCGAGCAGGTCGGCCGCTCGTCCTCCGAGCAGGAGCAGGCCGCCGTAGGTGAGCGCGTAGGCGCTCAGCACCCATTGCAGGCCCTGCTCCGAGAAGCCGAGGTCTACTTGGATCGAGGGCAGCGCCACGAGCACGATCGTGGCGTCGAGGACCACCATAAAGAAGGCGCCGCAGAGGAGCGCAAGCGCCCACCAGCGGCGGGGATCGGGTGTATTCAGCACGCCGCCTCCACTTCGTGATGCGGACGTGATCAGCGGGTTGACGCTCGTTTCCACGCGTCCTCCTGGTTGCCGTTTCGAGGTGTGTTCGTTGAGACACCGGCGACGCACGAAAGGGAACGGCGCCGAGAGCCGTGGCGCGTCCCGGCGCACGTCCGATCTGACAGTTCCTGAGAACGCGTGGCGCGAGGTCTCTGATCAGCTTTCGACCGCGCTCCGCGCGCGATCCGGTGCTTTCACTGGCTGGGCGTCAGCACGATCACCGCGATGACGCGATCGGTCTTCCGCGATCACGCGTGACACAGTTTCTACTGCAAATCGCGCTGGTCCTGACGCCGAAGATGCGTCGCGAGACGTCGCGCGTAGAACTCCTCTTCTTCGTTTCGCTCGGCGCAGGCATGCTTCCACGATGAAGAAGATCGGACTGCTCGGCGGCATGAGCTGGGAGTCGTCGATCGAGTACTACCGGTTCCTCAACGAGGAAGTGCGCGAGCGGCTCGGCGCTCTGCATTCCGCCGACTGCTTGCTCCGCTCAGTCGATTTCGCGCCGGTCGAACAGCTCCAGCGCAGCGGCCGTTGGGACGAGGCCGGACAGCTCCTTGCCGCGGAAGCTCGAATGCTCCAGGATGCCGGCGCCGAGCTGCTCGTCCTCTGCACGAACACCATGCACAAGGTCGCCGATCAGATCGGCGGCGCGATCGAGATCCCGCTCGTCCACATCGCGGACACTACCGCTGAGGCTGTCCGCGCCGAAGGCATCGGAACGGTGGGTTTGCTCGCGACCGGCTACACGATGGAGCAGGACTTTTACGTGGGCCGGCTGCGGGAGCAACACGGGCTCACGGTG
>JBKPCT010000327.1:0-9136 GCA_046727515.1 Actinomycetota bacterium
TACGTGTAGAAGTCCTCGATCTGCTCCTTGGTGAGCTCGACGTCCTCGAGACCGTTGACGATCTCGTCGTAGGTGAGGAAGCCTCGCTCGAGGCCGTCCTGGACGAGCTTCTGGAGTTCCTCGACGTCCGGGAGAGCGATATCGACGGTGAGCACCTGTCCCTCGGCTTTCTCGCGCAACTGGCGGGTTGTCGGTGGACCTACCTGCGACGCAAAAGAGCCGGGAAAACGACAACCCCCCCGGCTCACCTGTGGACGGGGATCCTAGTACGCGATCGGCATTTTGGGAAGTGACTTCTTTCGCGGGAGCCGCTACGCGAGCCGTGTCTGGGACATCCCCGTCAAGAGCGCGACGGCGGGATCGCCCGCCGTCGCAACTCCTTCGTGCCGCAGGAAAGTTTGCCGTCAGTCCCTCGGGGTGAGGAGACCACTCCTATCGGCAGATCTGCTGCGGAGGTTGAACGCGGTTCGGCGGTTGCGCGTGCTAGCCCCGAGCGCCGAAGTCGGCGGTCAGGATCGTGACGACACGACCCTGATAGACGCCCCCGGCGAAGGCGCGGACGGCTCCCAGTCCGACCTCGCGCCAGAGCGGCGAGAGCAGGGTCTTGCGGTGCAGAGGGCTCGCCAGCCACGCCTCGAGCGCCTTGCGGGCGCTCAGACCCGGCGAGGCCCAGACTATGTTCTCGCCGACGCTCCAGGGGCTCCCGTCCCTCGCGTAGGCCGCCGCGACGCGTTTCCAGAACGGAGAGCCGTCGCGGGACGAGTGCGCGAAGTAGCCGTGCTCGGCCATGGAGACCGAGTGCTCGCCGGCGGCGACCGCGAGCGCCAGGTTCAGCCGCAGCGGCGCGAGACCGTGCGCACGCCGAATGTGGTTGATCGCGGCGAAGACCTGCGGCTCGAGCGCGTAGAGGCGTGCGATTCCTCGCGCTCCATTGGATGCCTGCGGCGCGCCGCCCGCCGCAGTCTGCAGGATCACACCGGCACCGAGCAGAGCAAGGACGACGACGACGAGAGCCGCCGCCGGGCGACTTGCGGCAGGTGCGAGGGAGAAGCCATGCCCCCTGGCTGGCCGCAGGCCCGCACGAGGGGCCGCTTGCATCCGCCGGAGCATAGACGACCGGTCCGATGAATCAAGTCGGATTCCTCGAGACCGGCTGTCGGTAGGATCGACCGTTGCCCGACCGCGAGCGCCGGGCAGCCGCTCATTGAACGCGCTCGCCTCCGGGGATTGTTACTCGGCCTGCTTGCTTTGCTGGCCGACGACGAACAGCGTGGTCAGCAAGATCTTGAAATCGAGCCACGGCGACCAGTTCTGGTGGTAGTAGTTGTCCCACTCGATCCGGTCGCTAAGGGAGGTCTTGCCCCTCAGCCCGTGGATCTGCGCCCACCCCGTGATGCCCGGCTTGACCCGGTGCCGGTCGGAGTAGCGGGGGATGGTGCGCTCGAAGATCTCGACGAAGTGAGGCCGTTCAGGACGCGGGCCGATCAGGCTCATCTCACCCTTGAAAACGTTGATGAGCTGCGGCAGCTCGTCGAGCGACAGCCGACGGAGGATGCTTCCGAAGCGCGTGCGACGATCGACCCCCTCGACGCCGCCCGGCGCGACGTTCTTCACCAGCACTTCGTCGAGCTGGGGCGCGTCGGGGGGCGAGTGCGTCATCGTCCGAAACTTGAAGATCTCGAACTCGCGTCCGCCCACACCGACCCGCGTCTGCCGGAAGAGGACCGGCCGCCCGACCGATAGAGCGACGCCGACTGCGAGCAACACCAGCAGCGGAAACAGAAGGACGAGCAGCACGGCCGCCACCACGCGGTCGAACGCGTACTTGATCGCGAACCGCCACCCGTTCGGCCCCGGGCGGCGCGCCGACATCAACGGCAGGCCGCCGATGTGTTCGATCGTCACGCGCTCCGTCATGTACTCGTAGAGCCGCGGGACGAGCGAGACACCGACGCCGGCGTGCTCACAGCGCTGTACCTCCCGGAGCAGCACCTCGCTGGGCGCCGTCGAGAAGGCGACAACGACATGCTCGACACCGTGCGCCTGGATTACCTCCTCGAGGTCCCAGCTGGCGCCGAGGATGGGCACGGGCAACTCCGCGTCGGTGAGGGGCTCCTTGTCGAGAAAGCCGATCGGCCGCAGACCGAACTCCGGATGCTCGAGGAGGCGCTTCGCCACGAGATGACCGATCTTTCCGGCCCCGATGATGAGAGTGCGCTTGGCAGTGCTACCTGCTCGACGGTCCTCGCGGCGCGTCCACTCGAGGACAAGTCGACCCGCTACGAGACATCCGGCGGCGAACGCCCACAGACGTATCGACTGCGCGGCCACATCGTCGGCCGGGCCTACGAGGACGCGAACAAAGACAATCGTCGTGATCGCGAGCACCGTCGCCGTCACGACCCCGCGAACGTCGTCGAGGATCTGGAGTCGAACGCGCCAGTCGTAGAGCCCGCGCTTGGACAGCAGTGCCAGCGTGAGCGCGCCGAACGCAATCGACCAGACAGGAGAGTTGTTAGCGTCTGCCTCGCGGCCGATCACCCCGGCGCACACGACGGCTGCGACGAGCGTCAGGCTGTCGACCGCCAGGGCCGTCCAGACCCACGGCACCGCTACAGGAGCATGCTCTGCCGCGCCCTGGTGCCGTGAGGGCGCGGGCACAATCAACGTCAAATCACCGCCACTCGCACCGTTCCGCGCGGTGCGCTCTTGATTGGTCTCTACAAGCGGCATCGCTGTTGACCCCTCTCCCCTTGTGTGGTCGATGCCCTTTCCTGCGCTTCTCTTAATCCGCAGTCTATGCAAATCCGGTGAAAAGGCTAGATGTGTCCCTCCGAGTCTCCCAAGATCTCCCGAAGACTGGCGGAGGGTGGCAGTTTCAGTCGATTCGCCTATGTTGTGAGGGATGGTTGAAGTCGTTTCTGACCGATTCGCCCACGTTGTGACCGATGGTTGAGATCGCCGCTCGTCGCCCGTGGATGCCGGATGTGCGAGCCGCGCTGCGCGGCGGCTTCACCGGAGGCCAACTGCCCCTCGGCCTCACCGCCTGCCTTCTTGTCGGAGGACTCGCCTTCGCAAACGGCGGCTACTTCCCGGTTTCCTGGGGTTGGAGCGGACTGGCGCTGCTCTGGCTCGCGGCGATCGGACTCGCCCTCGGGATCAAGGTCGAAGCTGGAGCCCTCGAGTGGCTGTTCCTCGGGGCGCTGACGGGACTCACCGCCTGGACATTCCTCTCGGCGCTGTGGACGAGCAGCCTTCCGGGAACGGTGCTCGAGGCGGAGCGGATGCTCGTGTATCTCGCTGCCGGCCTCGCCGGCTTCTTGCTGCTCCGTCGCAGCTCGGTGCCCGCGCTGCTCTTCGGCGTCTGGGCGGCGATCACAGTGGTCTCGACGTACGCCCTGGCGACTCGTTTGTTTCCAGAGCGACTCGGCGTCTTCGATCCCATTTCCGGCTACCGCCTCTCCGACCCGGTCGGCTACTGGAACGCCTTCGGGGTCCTCGCGGCCATGGCGACACTCATCGCGCTCGGTCTCGCAGCGCGGAGCGGCCCGCTGGTGCGCTGCTTCGCCGCCGGGTCGGGCGTCCTCCTCCTGCTCACGCTCTACTTCACCTACAGCCGAGGGGGCTGGATCGCGTTCTTCGTCGGACTCGCCGCCGTGATCGCGGTCGACCGCAAGCGATTGCAGCTGATCACGACTGCGCTCGTCCTGGCCCCTTGGCCGGCCCTTGCGATCTGGGCCGCCTCGACCTCACATGCGTTGACGCACGCAGAGGCGGCGCTCCCAGCCGCCAGCCGCGACGGCCACGGCCTCGCCGTCATCACGATCGTGCTCATGGTCGTGGCCGCACTTGCGATCCTCGCTCTCGACTGGCTCGAGACGGCCGTGTCGATCCCGCACGGGCTCCGGCGCGCCTATGCCGGGACGCTGATCTTCATCCTCGCAGCCTCGGTGATCGTCGTATTTGGCCGGTACGGATTCCCGCCGACGCTCGCCAGGAAGACCTATGACGCATTCAATACCCTGCCGCCCCGAGCAGCGACGAACCTCAACAGCCGCCTGTTCAGCCTCTCGGGCAGCGGGCGCACGGAGCAGTTTCACACCGCCTGGCAGCAGGTAAGCGACCACCCCGTGCTCGGCGGCGGTGCGGGCAGTTACGACGAGTACTGGTTCCAGCACCGGCGGGTTTCGCAGACAGTGCACGACGCGCACAACCTCTACCTGGAGACGCTCGCCGAGCTCGGACCACTCGGGCTGTTGCTCCTCGCGGTCGTCCTGTTAGTCCCACTCGCCGCCGTCCGACGGGCACGGTCGTCCCCCCTGGCCGCTGCCGCCTCTGGCGCCTACATCGCCTACCTCGTCCACGCGTTCGTCGACTGGGACTGGGAGATGCCGGCGGTCACACTCACGGCGCTCTTCTGCGGGCTTGCGCTGTTGGCCCTGGCTCGCAGGGAACGAAAGCCACAGTCCCTCCGACCGAAGGTGCGGATGGCCGCGCTGGGGGGAACCGCGCTGCTCGTCGGCTTTGTCCTGCTCGGCCTGCTTGGCAACAGCGCGATCTCCGCGAGCTCGCAATCGGCCAATGCACGGCACTTTTCCCGGGCCGAGTCCCTTGCTCGACGAGCGATGAAGTTCGCTCCGTGGTCGGCGGAGCCCTGGCGGAGGCTCGGCGAGGCGCAAGTCCTTGCGGGGAGACCCGCGGCGGCACGCGACAGCTTTCGCAAGGCGATCACGAAAGACAGCCGGGATTGGACACTCTGGTTCGAGCTCGCCGAGGCGAGCCGGGGTCGTGAACGGCAACGCGCCCTCGCCGAAGCTTCTCGCCTCAACCCGCTGGGCCCTGAGATCGCGGCTGCCCGTATCCGACCACCGGTGACTCCGTGAGATCCCTCTTCGCCCGCGATCCGCTCGCCGACCCCGAAGCGTTGATTCGCCGCGTATACGCCTACGCAGCGTATCGCCTCGGCGATGGCCCGGATGCAGAGGACGTCACGAGCGAGGTGTTCGAGCGGGCACTGCGCTATCGCAACAGCTACGACCGCTCGAAGGGGGAGCCCGTAGCCTGGCTGCTCGGCATCGCGTCCCGCTGCGCGACCGCGGCCCTTGCGGCACGTGCCGAAGGCTGGGCACCGATTGAGGACGCACCTGACAGCGCCCGCTTCGAGGACGACAGTGTCCGCAGGCTGACGCTTTCCGCTGCGCTGGTACAGCTCAGTGACCGAGATCAGGAGCTGATCGCGCTCCGGTTCGGCGCCGACCTGACCGCGGCTCAGATCGCACGCGTCCAGGACGCCAAGACGAACGCCGTGGAGGTGGCGCTCCATCGCACACTCGATCGACTTCGGTCGATTCTCGGGAGAGAGGCCGCAAGCGAAACGACCGTGCCCCGTACGCTGACGGCCGGCGCCCGCGGCTCGCCGGAGAGCGCCAACCCGCCCGATCCTGCAAGCGCGGTGTAAGGGTTTTCCGGCCTCCGGCGATATCTAGGCATGAAACTGGCAATCCAGGGAGAGGGGATCCATGAAGCACGACAAGTTCGACATCGAAAAGGAGCTTCGCGCGCGCTGCTCACGGCCTCCTGCGGACTTGGCCCGCGCGCTCGCCGACGAGGTGCGGAGCAGCCGTGCCACGACGCGCTCGCCGCTCCGCCGCGTTGGCCTCGCACTCGCACTTTCGGGTCTGATCGTGGTGGCGCTCGCGTCGTTCGGAGGCATCGGATACGCCTCGTCGTCCGCCTCGCACGCTGCGAAGAAACCCGCCAAGCACGCGGTGCGGGAAGTGACGAAGTCTGCTGCGCACGCGCAGTACGCGTCCTTCACGCCTCCGTCCAAGCCCAAGCCCCAGACCAACGGGCCGACGGTGACGGGGGGAACGGCGGGTGCGCAGGCGGCGGAAGCCCCGAGGGCGATGTCAGCACAGCTGCCGTTCACAGGGCTTGCACTCTGGGTGCCGCTGGCGACCGGAATCGTGCTGATTTCGCTCGGGCTCGTCCTGAGGACACGGGGCCGGCGTCGCGACGCCGCGCAGTAGGCAGGTCGAAGGATTTGCCGGCTCGGGCCGGGGGCAGCTGTCCCCGGCCCGGCTCTGCGCCCAATCGGCGCGGCTTTTGCACCCCGCGTCCGCCCGGCCTACGGTGAGACGCTGACCACGCCCTCGACCCCAGCGCCTAGCGCATCGACCGGCCGGACGGCTCTGTCCGGGCCGGCGAGCACCCGCCGTCCACTCAGGGCTCGCCGCAGCCTGCGCGTCGTCGGCACCTCGCTGATCGCTCTCGGAATCGCCGCGGTGGCCTGGACGATGCTGGTCTGGCGCTGGCAAGATCCGTTCACTGCGCTCTACACCCTGTACGAGCAGCACAAGCTCGCGGGCCGTTACCACCAGATCGCGGAGTCCTACCACCCGCTGCTCGTCCAGCGGCCGAAGGAAGTCAAAACTCGCGCGGGCACGTCCGGCGCGCAGCTCTCGGAGGAGCGCCGGCTGCTTAGCCGCGACGCGGAGCGCTACCGGCGCACGCTGCGACCGGGCACGCCGGTCGGCCGGATCAAGGTGCACGGGCTTGGCAACTACGTGCTCGTTGCCGGCACCGACCACGATTCGCTGACGAAGGGACCCGGCTGGGACCGGCGTACATACCTCCCCGGCGCCGGCAAACTGATCTACATCGCCGGTCACCGGACGACATATCTTGCTCCCTTCGCTCACATCGACGACCTGCGTCCCGGTGACCTGGTCACGATCGAGGTCCCGTACGGAACATTCGTCTACCGAGTCCACAATCATGTCATCGTCCCTCCCGACGACCTGGCTCGGCTCCGCTCATACAACCGGCCGGTCGGGACTCCGCCGGGCGAGGTGGTCGTGCTGCAAGCCTGCCATCCGCGGTTTTTCGCCACCCACCGCTACATCGTCTACGCGGTTCCGGTGCGCGTGGTTCCCAAGGGCGGCAAGGCGTACAACGTCAGCTGACGTCGGCAGTTCTGGCGGAGGGAGCAGCCACTACAGTCCCCGGATGGCAGCGAGCTTCCTCGACCGGCTGCGCGAGGGACCTCCGATCGTCGCCGACGGGGGCACAGGAACACTCGTCTCGGCCGCCGCGCAGCGGCTCCGCTGCCCCGAAGAGGCCAACATCCGCGCGCCGGACACGGTCGTCTCCGTCCACATCAGCTTCATCAACGCCGGCGCCGAGCTGATCGAGACCAACACGTTCGGGGCGAACCGGACGAAGCTCGCCACGCGCTACCTCGAGGAGGAGCTCGTCCGGATCAACGAAGCAGGGGTCAAGCTTGCGCGCGACGCACGTCAGGTGTCCGGCCGCGAGGTCTTCATCGCCGGCTCGATCGGACCCCTCGGCGAGCACGAGGAGACCTGGCCCGAGGATCGCGCGCCGCTCTTCGCGGAGCAGGCGCAGCTCCTCGCCGGCCGGGGCGTCGACCTGTTCGCGGTCGAGACCTTCTTCGACATCGACGAGCTCGTGACCGCGATCGAAGCCGTTCGCTCGGTCTCGACGCTGCCGATCGTCGCGATGATGACCTTCGGGGACGACGCCGAGACGATCGGCGGAGTGCAGGCGGCGGCAGCAGCCGAGCGGCTCGCCGTCCTCGGCGTCGCCGCGATGGGGACCAACCACGGCGCCGGCCCGAACTCGGCGCTCGCTGCGCTGCAGGCGATGGGCGACTCGGTGCCCCTGGCGGCGATGCCGAACATCGGGCTCGCGAGCATGTCCGGCGGCCGGATCGTCTACCCGCACGCGACGCCTGAGTACTTCGTCGAGTTCGCCGCGCATGCACGCTCGCTCGGCGCGAGGGTGATCGGCGGCTGCTGCGGAACGACGCCGACCGAGATCTCGGCGATCCGCAGCGCGATCGACCAGGAGCGATCGCCGCGCGCGCCGCTCGACGTCACCGACAGTGCCCTCGCAGCCGAGATCGTGCGCGACGACCGGGAGCCGCGCCTTGCCGCCGACCTGCGCGAGGGCCGCTTCGTCACCTCGGTTCAGATCGACCCCCCGCTCGGTGCGAAGTACGCCGGCCTGCTCGAGGTGGCGACGGCGGTCCGCGACGCGGGCATCGGTGCCTACGTCGACATCAACGACAACGCGACCGCCCGGGTCGGGATGAACCCGATGATCGTCGCCGCCGCGATCGAGCGCACGGTCGGGATCGAAACGATCCCGCACCTCACCCCGCGGGACACGTCCGTGATGGGGCTCGAGTCCCTGCTGCTCGGAGCCCATGCCGAGGGAATCCGCAACGTGCTCGCCGTCACCGGCGACCCACCGGAGGTCGGGGACTACCCGGGCTCGGGCGGTGTCTACGAAGTGGACTCGATCGGCCTGACGTACCTGATCTCGTGCCTCAACCAGGGCCGCAACTACAACCACAAGGCGATCGACGCGCCGACCTCGTTCTTCGTCGGGGTCGCCGTCAACCCGACCGCCGACGACCTCGATCTCGAGCTGGAGCGCTTCGAGCGGAAGCTCGAGGCCGGAGCTCGCTTCGCGATGACCCAGATCGTCTTCGAGGTCCAGCACCTCGAGCGCTTCCTCGCCCGGCTGGGCGGGCCGCCACCCGTGCCGTTGATCGTCGGTGTTTTCCCGCTGACGAGCTACCGGCTCGCGCTCCGCCTGCACAACGAGGTGCCGGGGATCGTCGTCCCCGAGCCGTTGCAGGAGGCCCTGCGGGACGCGGGAGCCGACGAGCGCGAGCTCGGCTTCGCGCACGCGCGGGAGCTGCTCGCGGCGGTACGCGATCGAGCGGCGGGCGTCTACGTCGTCGCGCCGTACCGGAAGCCGCTGTCCGTTCTCGAGCTCCTCGTCTAGGGTGCGCACGCGCCGGTCGAGACCGGCCCGGTCGCCGACGCGAGCACCTTCTGCACGACCTGCGTCGGAATTCCGTAACCTCCGTCTCCCCCGACCCGCGCGGCGAACACGGTCAGCTGCACACGGCCCTGCGTGTCGATCGCCGGCCCGCCCGAGTTCCCGTGGCGGACTGCTCCCCCGAGGCTCGTCACCGTCCGCCTCACGGGCCCGTTCCCGTAGGCGTCGTCGGTGAGGATCGTGGCCGTCCGCCCGATCCGGCCGGGCTCCGAGTCGAGCGGGCCGTTCAGGGGATAGCCGACGATTGCGACCGAGTCACCGT
>JBKPCT010000328.1:0-12409 GCA_046727515.1 Actinomycetota bacterium
GGGAGCAGCTCCGGCTCGCGCCCACCGACGAGCAGGAGTACCCGCCCGGCGAGCGATTCGTCCTCGATCAGCCGGACGGCGGCGTCCGCCACGTCCTCGGGCTCGAGCAGGGTCCCGCGGTAGGTCGCCGGCAGCTCGTCACCACGGGCCTGGACCGCGGCGATGTCCCGGGCCACCGCCTCCGTCCGGACGGTGTGCGGACACACGCAGTTGACGCGGATGCCGTCCTCCCTGAGGGACGCGGGGCAGGCGGTCAGCCGCATCACCGCGGCCTTTGCGGCAGCGTATTCAGGGCCGGGGTGCGGCGCGAAGCCGAGCCCAGCGGTGGAGGCCACGTTCACGATTGCCCCTCCACCGCGTCTTCGGATCGGTTCGAGCGCGGCGTCGATCCCGACCATCACCGACCGAAGATTGAGGTCGAGGTGATACGTCGAGCGCTCGAGGGGCGCGTCGGGAAAGACCGGCCGACGATAGCCACCCGCATTGTTGACGAGCACGTCGAGCCCGCCCAGCGTCTGCTCTGCAAACGCAATTGCGGCAGTGACGTCGGCGTCGCGCGTGACGTCGGCTCGAAAGAAACGGGCGCTTCCTCCGGCCGCCGTCACGACCTCGGCCGCTGACCGCGCACTCTGCTCGTCGACGTCGACGATCACGACCGCCGCCTCCTCGGCCGCAAGGCGGAGCGCGATCGCCTGCCCGATGCCCGCGGCGGCGCCAGTGACAATCGCCGCCTTTCCCGCCAGCTCCATCAGACCGAGTGCTCGAGCCCGAGAGCGGCCGGCAACGCCCAGAGGTCGGGAAGCCGCGACGGCGCTTCCGGGTAGCGACCTTCCCGGTCGATCAGGAGGGCGCGCATTCCCACAGCGATCGCGCCCTCGACGTCGTCCTCGACCGAGTCGCCGACCATCACCGCGGCTCCGGCCGGGACGCCGAGCACGTCGAGCGCCGCCTGGAAGATCGTCGGGTGCGGCTTCGTCCAGCCGTGCGCGCGCGAAGCGATCGCGCAGTCGACCTCGAGCCGGTGGTGCGCGACCAGCTCGTGGAGCTCCCGACCCCCGTTCGAGACGAGCCCGAGCTTGAGCCCGTGGCCGCGCAGCTGTTCCATCACCGGCAGCGCGTCGTCGTAGAGGTCGAAGTTCTCCGAACGCTCCCACAGCCTGGTCATCTCGATCGCCAGCTCGCGGGCGGCAGGCTCTTCCCCGCCCATCCCGCGCACGATCAGCTCCGTGAACGTGAACCACGTCTCCTCGTCGTGGCGGAGCTCCGGGTGCCGCTCGACGTTCTGCACCGCCGCGTAGCGCGCCTCGACATAGCGGTCCGCGTCGAGCTCCAGACCGTACCGACGGCCGAGCTTCACATAGCCCTCCGGGCCGAGGTCCGGCCCAGGCTTGACGAGCGTGAAGTCGACGTCGAAGAGCACCGCCCGGAGCTGCACGCGAGAATTGTGCTCTCGCGTGCGGCTACGGGTCGCCGGCTACGTCGGCTGAGGTTCCGGGGGCGGCGGCGAAACGACGGTCGTCGGCTCGACGACGGGAGCCGCGCTCCCGCCGAGGTCGGCGCGCCGCTGCAGGTACTCGTCCCGCCCGATCTCGCCTCGGGCGTATCGCAGTTCGAGCTCGGTGAGCGCGCCGCTCGGAGCCCGAGCCTGCGTCTGAACCGTGCGGTGCGAGCGATCGTAGAGGGCGAGTGCCAGCGAGACGATCGCGACGAGAAAGACCACGAGCAGGATCGCGAACATCACCCAGGAGAGCCCATCCGGCCAACCACCGACATCGCCTGCCCGCTCGACGACCACCCCGCCGCCACGCGGAAACGGCATCTGAAACTGTTGTTCGGTCATGCCCCGAGCGTAGAACACGGGGCTAAGAGGGAGTTAAGAAGTTTGGTCGTGGCCGAACGCAGGGTTGACGCCGCCTGCGGCGGCGTCTCTTCATTGCCTCGGGCCCAGGCTCGCAGCTTCGCTGCGGCCCTTGCCCTCGGCTTCGAAGTTCCCCCAATCGGGGTGCCCAGATTTGAACTGGGGACCTCTCCGACCCGAACGGAGCGCGCTACCAGGCTGCGCCACACCCCGACAGTCGCAACAGGGTAGCGATTTCGGAAGAATCGCGACATCGCCCGCCGCGACGAGATCATCGCCTTCGCCGACGAGCTGCTCGACCTCGGCTCATTCGAGGACTACGGTCCCCAGGGTCTGCAGGTCGCCGGGGCAGAGGAGGTCACGCGCGTGGTCTGCGCCGTCTCGTCCTCCCTCGAGCTCTTCGAGCGCGCGGCGGCGGCCGGCGCACAGCTCGTAATCGTCCACCACGGCCTCCTCTGGGACAACGAGTCGCGCGTGATCGACCGGCGGGTGCGGCGCAGGCTCCAGACGCTCTTCGACGCGGACATCAACCTGGCCGGCTACCACCTCGCGCTCGACGCACACCCCGAGGTGGGCAACAACGCGTTGCTCGCAGGGGAGCTCGGCGTCGAGGTCGAGGGGCCGTTCCTCGACTTCGGGGTCGGCGGCCGAACCGCTGCGTCGCTCGACGACTTCGTTGCTCGCGTTCGCGAGCGAATCGCGCCCGAGCCACTCGTGTTCGCCGAGGGCCCCGGCGAGATCACCCGCGTCGCGATCGTCTCCGGCGGGGGCGCGCGTTACCTCCCGCAGGCCGCGGCGGACGGCTACGACCTCTTCCTGACGGGCGAGCCCGCCGAACCCAGCCTCCACCTCGCGCGCGAGCTCCGGATCACCTTCATCGCCGCCGGCCACTACGCGACCGAGCGGCTGGGCGTCCAGGCGCTCACCGCCAGGCTCGCGGAGCGGTTCGGGCTGGAGTGGGAGTTCGTCGAGCTCCCGAATCCCGTTTGATCGGGACTACGATCGACTCGTGGACTCGGCGACCCTCAGGCCGGCGCGGCTCGACGAGGCCGAGCTGCTCGAGGCGCTGATGAAGGCCTCCACGCGTGCGCTCTTCCCGCTGTTCTACGACGACTCGCAGACGGCCTCGGCGGTCGACTACGTCGCCGTCGTCGACCGCCAGTTGATCGAGGACGGCACCTACTTCGCGGTCGAGGCTCACGGGGAGATGGTCGCGTGCGGCGGCTGGAGCAAGCGGGGGAAGCTCTACACCGGGTCCGGCGACACGGCCGGCGACGCACGGCTGCTCGACCCGCGGACCGAGCCGGCGCACGTCCGAGCGATGTTCGTCCGGCCGGACTGGACGCGCCGTGGCCTCGGGACGCTCATCCTCGAGGCCTGCGAGGAGGCCGCACGCGCGGAAGGCTTCACGAGGCTCGACCTCCTCGCGACCCTGCCCGGCGAGCGGCTGTACGCCCACTTCGGCTTCCGCGAGGTCGGCCGGGAGGAGGCGGTGCTGCCGGACGGGTGCGCGCTCGCCTGCGTCGCGATGACGAAGCCGCTCTGACTGCGTACGTGCTGTTTGAGCACGTCGGCGTGAGGGGGTATCCTGCAATGGTCATGCATCGCACGGAGGAGCGGGACCTCTGATCTCCCGCGACACAACCCGGATGGCTGTCACCGAGCCCGTCGGCGCCCAAACACAACGACATTGGGTAGACGGGTTTTTTCATTCCCTGGGAAGGAGCGTCATGCCGAATCACCTCACGCCTGAAGAGCTGTCGAAAGAGCTCGGGATCGATCGTACGGAGGTGATCCGGGTCTGCATCCAGGAAGGCGTCCCGATCTACCAGGGGAAGATCGACAAGTTCCTCTTCCAGGCGCAGCTGCAGGCAATCGGCGGGACGCCGGCCAAGCACTGAGCTAGCAAGCCGAGCGTTATTTCTTGGCGGCAGCTTTCGAGCGTGAGCGCTGCTTCGGCGCTGCTGTCTCGGGCTCCTTACGCTGCTTCGCCTCGGCGACGCTCTTCTTCAGCGCGTCCATCAGGTCGATCACCGGCGCCTCTTCGACCGGCTCCGGCTCGGCAATCGGCTGGCCGGCGAGCTTTGCCTCGAGCATCCGGCGGAGGTCCTCCCGGTACTCGCTGGTCAGCTGCTCCTTCGGCTCGAACCCGCCGACGAGGCTCTCGACCAGCTGGCGGGCGAGGTCGAGCTCGTCCTTCTTGACGGTCGTATCCTCGGCCGCCTCGTCGATCTCGGCCTGCGAGTAGACGTCTTCCGCGACGAAGAGCGTCTCGAGGACGAGAGCGTCCCCCTTCGGCCGGATCAGGCAGAGCTTCTCCTTGCCCGCGAGCACGAAGCGACCCATCGCTCCGACCTCCTCGTCCTTCAGCACGTTCAGGAGCAGCACGTACGGGCGCCGAGCCGCCGGCGCACTCGCGGGGACGAGGAAGTACGTCCGGTCGAAGTAGACGGGGTCGATCTCGCCGAGCGGGACGAAGCGCTCGATGTCGATCGAGCGCGATGTGTTCTGCCGCTCTATCGCCTCCAGGTCGGCGTCCTCGACGATCACGAACTGGCCCTTGGACACCTCCCATCCCCTGACGATCTCGTCGCCCTCGACCTCGCGCTCGTGCACAGGGCACCAGCGGCGGTTCTTGATCGGCGTCTTGCACTCCACGTGCAGCTGACGGAAAGAGACGTCAGACGCCCGCGCCGCAGGCTTCGTCGCCGGCGCGAGACCGACGGGAATCGTGACCAGGCTGAAGCTGATCGATCCGTTCCAAGTGGTGCGCATGGGGCAATCTGCATTCTAGGCGTGGACCGGTATCCCTTTGTCGTAAGCTCGGCGGAATGGCTCAGCTAGCAGAGACCCCGGTCCGGACCACGCGCACGATCGGTGCGCTCTGGCGGAAGGCGACTGCCGCGAAACCCGACCGCACGGCCTACCTCGACGAGCGCGATGGAGCCTGGGTCCCCGTCTCGATCGCCGAGGCCGCGCGCCGTGTGGACGACATCGCGAACGGGCTCCTCTCGCTCGGGATCCGCAAGGGAGACGCCTTCGCAATCCTCGGCGCGACGAGTCTCGAGTGGTGCCTCTTCGACTTCGCCCTCGGCTTGATCGGCGCGGTCGGAGCGCCGATCTACGCGAGCAGCTCGCCCCGGGACTGCGCCTACGTGATCCGTCACTCGGAGTCGGTCGGGATCCTCGTCGAGGACGAAGAGCAGCGGGCAAAGGTCGACGAGCGCCGCGGCGACCTGCCGCGCCTCGAGCACGTCATCGCCTTCGCCGACCTGCCCGCGCTCGAGGCCCGCGGGCGCGCATACGCCGAGCAGAACCCGTTCGCCCTGGATCGAGCCGTCGCCGGGGTCGGCGAGGACGACCTCTTCACCTACATCTACACCTCGGGGACGACCGGGCCCCCGAAGGCGTGCATGATTCGACACCGCAACTACTACGAGATGGTCGCCGTCATCGACGCCCTGCCGGAGCTCGTCGAGGAGAGCGACACGATGCTCCTCTACCTCCCGCTGGCGCACAACTTCGGGCGGCTCAAGCATCTCGCTGCGCCGTACGCCGGCTACACGCTCGCGCTCTGCCGGGACCCCCTCCGAGTCGCCGATGCGCTCGTCGAAGTGCGGCCCACGGTCTTCCCGAGCGTGCCTCGCGTGTTCGAGAAGGCGCACACCGCGATCGTCGCCCGGTTCGACGAAGCGGGCGGCGCCCGGCGCGTGCTCTGCGACTGGGCGCTGCGCGTCGGCCGCGAGGCGAGCCGCCTCCGTCAGGCGGGGCGGCCCCTGCCTCGCTCGCTCGCCCTCCGCCACCGGCTCGCCGACCGGCTGGTCTACTCGAAGGTGAAGGACGGTTTCGGCGGGCGGCTGCGGCTCGCGATCTCGGGCGGCGCGCCGCTCTCGCCCGAGATCATCGAGTTCTTCCACGCACTCGACATCCTGATCCTCGAGGGGTACGGGCTGACTGAGTGCACGACCGCCTGCTCGGTGAATTTGCCGGAGCGCTACCGCTTCGGCACGGTTGGCCCGCTTCTCCCGGGCTTCGAGGGCCGGCTCGACGAGGACGGCGAGTTGCTCATCCGCAGCCCAACCGTCTTCGCGGGCTACTACCACGACGAGCCGGCGACGAGGGCGGTCCTCGACGACGACGGCTGGCTGCGGACGGGCGACATCGCGCGGATCGACGAGGACGGATTCCTGACGATCACCGACCGCAAGAAGGACATCCTGGTCACGGCCGGCGGGAAGAACGTCGCGCCGCAGAACCTGGAGAACGAGCTGAAGAAGTCCAAGTACGTGTCTCAGGTGCTCGTCGTCGGCGATCGCCGTCCCTACGTCGCCGCCCTGATCACGCTCGACGAGGCCGAGGTGGGCAAATGGCGCGAGGCCGGCGGCCAGGACGTCGACGCGCTGGTCGGCTCGATCGTGGACGAGGTCAACCGGCAGCACTCGCGCTTCGAGCAGATCAAGCGCTTCGCGATCCTCGAGCGCGACTTCTCCGCAGCCGAAGGCGAGGTGACCCCGACGCTCAAGCTCCGCCGCAGTGTCGTGCAGGAGCACTTCGCAGACGAGATCGAGCGCCTCTACGACTAGGAGGCTAGAGGCGGCGCGCGCCGACGTACGTCCCGGCGTACCAGGAGTCGTCCAGGCTGGAGATCTTGACCACGTCGCCCGAGTGCGGGGCGTGCACGAACTGCCCCCCGCCGATGTAGATGCCGACGTGGCCGAGGCCGTCGAAGAAAACGAGGTCGCCGGGCTCCAGCTCGTCGCGGGAGACAGGCGTTCCATAGTTGTACTGGTCGGCCGCGTGGTGGGGCAGGTACATGCCGACCTGTGAGTAGACGTACATCACGAACCCGGAGCAGTCGAACCCGCCGGGTGAGGCCCCGCCCCAGACGTACGGCGTCCCGAGGTACTGCATCGCCACCCCGACGGCGCCCCCGTAGCGCGCGGGCGGAGCGACGGAGACTCCCTCAGGGGTCACTGCGGAGGCGCCGACGACGTCGGTGCCCGACTGCTGCGCCTGAGCGGCCGCCTCCTTCTGCGCCGCGAGCTCGGCCTGAAGGCGCTGCTGCGCCTCGGCGGCAAGCCGCGCCTGCCGCTCCTCCTCCTCCCGCTGCAGCCGCGCGATCTCGCCCTTGATCGACTCGACGAGACGCCGGCGCTCGGCAAGACCCGACTCGATCTCGTGCTTGGCAGCGGCGCGCTCGGCGACGATACGCTCCTGCCGGGCCTGAGCCTTCTTCAGGAACGCCGCACGCAGGGTGACCTCGCGCTTGAATCTCTTGATCTCGCCGAGCACCTGCGTGTCCTGCGAGGCGACACTGTTGACCGTCTCGACGTTGTCCACGAACTCGCTGAGGCTGTGCGCGCCGAGGAGGATCGCGAGTGTCGAGTCGTCCTCCGGCTGGGTGTACATCGCGCGTAGGCGGTCGCCGAGGCGGCGCTGGGCGATCACCAGGTTGTGCTTCGCGATCGAGAGATGGCGGGTGTTCAGGGCGCGCTGCGCCTCGATGCGTGTCAGCTGGTCGGTCGCGCCGTTGTAGGCCTCCACCGCCTGCTCCAGCTGCGAGTCGAGCGACTGGATCTCGGCGAGCACGCGCTGCGCTTCGGCGCGCTTCGCCGCGATCTGCGGCGGCTCGCCCGCAGCCGGGCCGGCGGCGGCGACGAGGCTCGCGAGCCCGATAGCGACGAGGGATACGAGGGTCGCCTGCCGTCTGCGGGCGCACGAAGCCATACCCCACACCACTCTCGACAGGCGCACCGGGAGGGGCCGGCACGTCACGAAGCCAGCACCCTAGCAGCGGTCTCGGACACAGGCAACCGTGAAGCGCGCCCATACGCGCGCAAAATCCGCCCAAAAATCCGTATTTCCCGCCGACCGGCGGCGAGACGATGTGGTACGGTCGGGCGGCCGTGCGGGGGCGAAGGCACCGTCACATCCGCGCTCTTCTCCTTGCGCTGGCGGGAACCCTGCTCGTCGCGGGGCTGCCGGGGACCGGTCCGGCGCAGTCGCCGGGTATCACGGGACTGAGAGAGAGGGGAGCCGACCTCGCGCGACAGTCGCGGGCCGTCCTTCTCGAGCTGTACGCGCTCGGCAGCCGCCTCGAGCAGGCGCGTGCCGACCTCGCTCGGCTCGATGCGCACGTGGCGGTACTGTCGCGCCGCCAGGCCTCGGCGCGCCGCGAGTACCGTGCCGCGCTGGAGACGATGGCGAATGCGCAGCTGCAGCTCGGCGGCCAGCTGCGGCGCCTGTACGAACAGGACGACCCGGATCCGATTGCCGTCATTCTCGGGGCGCAGTCGCTCGAGCAGGCGATCGACGGGCTCGACAACATCAAGCGGATCGCCCATGCGACCGAGTCGGTGGTCGACCAGGCACGCACTGCTCGCCGGCGCGTCCAGGAGGAGCGACGGCAGCTCGCCGCACAGGTCGCCTCCACGGACGCCGTCCGCGCGAGGGTAGCCGCCGGTGCAACCGACCTGGAGCATGCCCGGTCCGAGCGCTCCGCCTACCTGACGCAGGTCCGACAGGAGGAGGCTCTGAACAACGCGCAGATCGAGAGCCTCGAGGCGCAGGCGCGGCAGGCGCAGGAGCGCGCACAGCAGGTGACCGCGCACGTGCAGCAGCAACACGACCAGCAGACGCCTTCGTCCTCGTCCTCCTCGGCCCGCGCGAGCGCACCCTCGTCCTCGGCCCCCGCGAGCGCACCCGCCGCTGCCCAGGAGACGCCCACGTTCGAGGCTCCGTCGACAGCAGCCTCGGGCGAGCCGCCGCCGGCGCCGGTCGAGGCCGTCTCCCAGAGCTCGAGCACGGCGACGGCCACCCAGGCGCCGGGGCCGCCGCGCCCGGGTGGATCGATGACCGTGACCGCGACCGGATACTGCATCAAGGGCACGACCGCCACCGGCCTGCCGGTCGGCCCCGGGACCGTCGCGGTCGACCCGTCCGTGATTCCCCTCGGCACGCGGATGACCATCCCCGGGTACGGCGAGGGAGTCGCCGCGGACACGGGCGGCGGGGTCTCTGGTTCGCGCATCGACGTCTGGATGGCCTCGTGTCAGGACGCGGCGGCGTTCTCGCGTACCGTGACGATTACCTTCTTGTAGGTCGCAATTAGTATTTGCGCCGTACGCGGCGGTGCACCGATGAGCAACGTCACCGAGACCACCCGTGACGACCCGAGAGTCCTCCTCGTCGACGACCACGATCTCTTCCGCACAGGGCTTCGCAACCTGCTCGAGGAGGAGGGCGGCGTGCAGGTGGCCGGCGAGGCGACGAACGGCACGGACGCCGTCCGGCTCGCCCGTGAGCTCGCCCCCGACGTCGTCGTGATGGATCTGAACATGCCCTCGATGAGCGGGGTCGAGGCCACCCGGCACATCACCGCGCTCTCGCCGCTGACCAAGGTGATCGTGTTGACCATCTCCGACGAGGACGGCGACGTGCTCGATGCGATCGTCGCCGGCGCCTGCGGCTACCTGCTCAAGGACTCCTCGATCAGCGACGTGATCGCCGGAATCCATGCCGCCTCGATCAATCAGTCGCTGATCTCGCCGACGATTGCCTCGAAGGTGCTCCAGCGCCTGCGCGCGACCACGGAGGACACCGCGATGGCGGCCACGATCCGGACGGAGCTTTCCAACCGCGAGCTCGAGGTCCTGAAGCTCGTCGCGAACGGGAAGGACAACGCGCAGATCGCCGCCGAGCTCGTGATCAGCCCGAAGACGGTCAAGAACCACATCTCGAACATCCTGATGAAGCTGCAGATCCAGAACCGAATCCAGGCCGCGGTCTATGCGGTCCGGAGCGGCCTCGCGTGACGGATGAGCTGGTCTCGGTCGACACGGTCGGAACCGAGTTCGAGGCCGACGCCGTCTGCGGGCTGCTGCGCGAGGCCGGGATCGAGTGCTTGCACCGCGGGACGACGATGAGCGCGGGCGTCCTCGGCGGGGTCGGCCAGGGGGCGCGCGAGGTACTGGTGCGCCCGGACGACGCCGAGCGGGCGCGCGATGTGCTCGCCGACCGCCCTCAGATTTAGCCCGGGACGACCGCGATTCCGCGCGGGCTCGAGCCGCTCGCGGGTTACGACGTGCGCAGGCGGCGGGCCGTCTCCGCCAGCTCGACGAGCGCGGCGCGGAGCTCGACGAGCCTCTCGTCCGCTCGCGCGATCCTGTTCGCCAGACCGACGACCTCGTCGACCTTCGGGCGCCTCCTGGAGAGCCCGGCGGCCCGCCACTCCAGCTCGCGCTGCAGGCGGATGCGCTGCGCCTCGATCCCGAGCGCGCAGGCGTAGCCGTCGACGAGCGTGCGTTCGACCTGATCGAGCGGGGGCGTGGGAGCAGCCACGAGCACGCGGATGTCATCCAGCACGGCGCAGCGATCGAGGGTGTCCTCGGCCATCTGTCGATTATCCGGCCGCGCCCTTCCGATGGCATGGGCCGCGCGTCCTATCTTTTGTCGCATTGAGGCCCACGGTTCTGCTTCGCGCGTGCAGCGCACTCGTCGCCCTGGCTTTCTTTCTCGCGTCTCCAGCCTCGGCCTCGTCCCTTCGCGGACGGCTGTCCGAGGCGCTGGCCGGATTCCACGGCCCCGGGACCGGCGCAATCGCGGTCGACCTGGCGACCGGAAGGGCCGTCTACGCGCGCAACGCCGAGAGGTCGCTGTTGCCCGCCTCGAACGAGAAGCTCGCACTCACCTTCGCGGCCCTGGTCGCGCTCGGCCCGTCGTTCCACATCCGCACGGAGCTGCTCGGGGACGGTCAGCTCGTCGACGGCACGGTGTGGCAGGGCGACCTGATCCTGCGCGGGTACGGCGATCCCACCCTCGACCGCGCCGGCCTGCTCGAGCTCGCGCGGCGCCTTCGGGCGACGGGGCTCCGCCGGGTGACCGGCAACCTGATCGCGGACGAGTCGTTCTTCGACGCGCGCCGCGGCGGACCCGGCTGGAAGGCCTACTTCGTCCCGCAGGAGTCGAGTCCCCTCTCCGCCCTGTCCATCGAGGGCCTGAGCGCGCTCGAGACGGCGAAGCTCCTCCGCAAGGCGCTCCGGGTCGCAGGCATCCGTGTCCAAGGCAGCACGAAGCTCGCGCGGGCCGGCGGGTGGCCGCTCGCCGTCCGCTTCTCACCCCCGCTGCCCGAGATTCTCCGGGAGATGGACGTCGAGAGCGACAACCACACGGCTGAGCTCCTGCTCAAGCAGCTCGGCGCAGTCGCCGGGGAAGCGGGGGCGACGGCGGCCGGCGCAGCGGTCGTGCGCTCGGTGCTCGCCGAGCACGCAGTGCCGCTCGCCGGCGTCCGGATCGCCGACGGCTCCGGGCTCTCGTCGCTCGACCGCTTGACGCCGAAAGCGCTCGTGACCATCCTCCAGCGCGCGTGGGCCGATCCGACGCTCGGACCGGTGCTCTTCGGCCTGCTGCCGGTCGCGGGCCGCGACGGCACGCTCCGCCACCGCCTGCGCCGCACGCGCGGGAACGTCCGAGCGAAGACGGGCACGCTGACGAACGCGTCCGCCCTGAGCGGCTACGTCCGCGGACGCTACGCGTTCTCGATCCTGCAGAACGGGCCCGGGCTCTCGTCCTGGGCCGCGCGGGCTGCCCAGGACCGCTTTGCGACCGTCCTAGCGGCCCAGTAGCTTCAGAAGGTCGGTCTCGGTCAGGAGCGGCACCCCCTCGCGCCGGGCCTTCGTCAGCTTCGAGGCGCCCGGCTCCTCGCCGACCACGAGCCCGGTCGTCCGCTTCGAGACCGAGTTCGTCACCTTCGCGCCCTGCTCCTCGAGCGCGGCGGCGGCTTCCTCGCGCGAGAAGCCCTCGAGGGTTCCGGTGATTACGTACGTGGACCCTGTCAGCGGGCCCTCCGCCGGCCGGTCCTCCTCGCCGATCTCGAAGCGCAGACCGAGCTCGCGCAACTCCTGAACGAGCGCGCGGTTCTGCTCGTCGGCGAACCACTCGGCCACGATCTCGGCGCGGTCGGAGCCGAAGCCCTCGGTCGCCTCGATCTCCTCCTGCGTGGCGGTCATCAGCCGGTCGACGTTTCCGACCTGACGGGCGAGGTTCTGGGCGAGGACCCAGCCGAGCCCGGGGATGTTGAGGCCGAGCAACACGCGCGAGAAGGGCACCTGCTTCGAGCCCTGGATCGCGTTGATCGCGGCTGTGGCCGAGATCTCGGCAAAGCCTTCCAGCTCGAGCAGTTGCTCCTTCGTCAGCCGGTAGAGATCGGGGAGCGAGCGCACGAGCCCCTTGTCCCAGAGGACGCGGATCGTCTGCTCGCCGACCCCGTCGATGTCCGCGATGCCCGTCCAGTTGATCAGCGTCTCCAGGCCGCGCGACGGGCAGGCCCGGTTCGGGCAGCGGTGCATCACCTCGCCCTCGGGCTTGACGATCTCCGTGTTGCACAGGGGGCACCGCTTGGGCATCCGGAAGGGCTTCGTCCCCGGCTGGTGCTCGCCGGCCGGCCCGACGATCTGCGGGATCACGTCGCCGGCGCGCTGGACGATGACGATGTCGCCTTCGCGGATCTGCTTGCGGTTGATGTCCTCCTCGTTGTGCAGCGTCGCCCGCGTG
>JBKPCT010000329.1:0-8857 GCA_046727515.1 Actinomycetota bacterium
GCGTAGCGGATCACCGCCGAGACGACGACGAGCAGGGTGAGCCAGGCCCAGGCGGGAATCACCCGTACCACTGACAGGACGGCGACTCGCTTGTCCGCTGCCGTCGTCGCCCTAGTGGCCGCCAAGGCCGACCTCCTTGAGCCGGGTCGCGAGCTCGGCCGCGTCCTCCCCACCGATGCCGACCTCGGCCGCGGCCCGCGCGACCTCCTCCAGAACACGCTCCTCGACCGCCGGGCCGCCGGCGAGCTCCTCGAGCGCGGCCGCGTACGCCTCTGCGACGCGGTCGAGCCGGTGCTCCCGTTCCACCAGGATGCGGGCGGCGGCGCCCATCGTGCTGCGCACCTGCTCGTCGGTCAGCACTTCGAGGGCGGCGGCGAGCGTGTCTTCCTCCCGGTCGTGCACCGGCACCTTCAGCGCGGCGTCGCCGGGAAGCTCGGAGAACCAGCCGACGTCGCTGACGACGAGCGGCTTGCCGAGCGAGAGCGCCCGGATCGCGCTCCCCGACGTCTCGCCCATCGTCGGCGAGCGCAGGCTGACGATCGCGTCGCAGGCCGCCATCAGCGCCCACAGCCGGTCCTCCGGCACGTACTCCTCGCGGATCACGCCCTCCGGGAAGTCGATCCGCTGCAGGCGCACGGACGCGCCACCGACGAGCAGCAGGCGCGCGTCCGGGTGCCGTCCGCGTAGCCGCGTGAACGCCGCGAGGAGCTCGTTGATCCGCTTGCTCTCGTTCAGGTGGCCGAAGCAGCCGATGAGCGGGGCGCCCTCGACCGGAGCGGGAGCGACCGCAGGCACAGGCCACGCCGGGTGTGGGATGCGCACGATCGGACCGCGGTAGCCGCTCGTCCGCGCGCGCTCCTCGACGTAGTGAGAGTGGACGATCAGTCCGGTCGCGTAGGCGATCACCTCGCCGGTGAGCGGGAAGTCCTCCGGCCGCGTGTCCCAGAGCGGGGGCAGCTTGTTGTCGAGCACGGCGTAGCCGAGGAGGCGTCCGACGAGACCGCCCTCGCGCTCCATCGCCGCGAGGTAGCCGGCCGCGTCGCCGCGGGCGAAGGTGAGGCCCACGACGAGGTGGTGGAGGACGAAGTCGTGCAGGACGACCACACCGGGCCGGCGCCGGAGGGCCTCGACGATCCAGCCGTGGGCCTCGGCGTCGTTGCCGATGTGGTAGAGGGCGATGTCCGCGCTCGGATCGCGACGGAAGCGGCCCTGCTTGGCGACGACGACGTCGAGGTGCTTCGAGAGCTCGGGCAGGAGAAGTGCCGAGTAGTCGGCGATCCCCGACCGCGACGGCGGCATCGGGCTGTAGTAGGCGACCTTCATGCGCTAGACACCGGCCGGCGAGCGGCTGTCATGCCGCAACCGCCTGCGCGGCCGCGTCCCGCAACGCGGCCGCATAGAGATCCGCGACCCGGGCGAGGTTGTGCTCGGTCTCGGCGAGCCGCAGCGCAGCGGCCCCCATCTCGGGGCTCGTCACCGTCAGCTCGATGGCGCGCTCCAGCTGCTCGATCTCCCCCTCGCCGACCTGCACCTTCGCGGCCACGGAGTCCGGCAGCTCCGAGAACCAACCGATGTCGCTGACGACGAGAGGCTTGCCGAGCGAGAGGGCGCGGATCACGGCCGCGGAGGTCTCGCCCATGGTCGGCCAGCGTAGCGACACGACGGCGTCGCAGGCGGCGAGCAGGCGCCAGAGCTCGTGCTCGGGCACGTAGTCCAGCCGGATGACGCCCGCCGGCGGCTCGACCTGCTCGAAGCGCCGCGACCACGAGCCGACGAGCAGGAGCCGGGCCTGCGGCCGCCGCGCCCTCAGACGCTCGAACGCGGCGAAGACCTGCGGGATTCTCTTGCTCTCGTTCACGTGCCCGAAGCTGCCGAGCAGGGGCCGGCCTTCGACCTCCGCCGGCTCCACTGCCGGGACCGGCCACGCCGGCATCGGCACCCGCCAGACCGGCCCCCGGTAGCCGGCCGCCCGGGCCCGCTCCTCGACGTACCTCGAGTGGACGATGAGCCCGGCGGCGAGATCGAGGATCTCGGCCGCGAGCGGGAAGTCCTGCGCGCGCGTCTCCCACAGGGGATCGATCCGCGCGTCCGCCACTGCATGCCCGAGCAGACGGCCGACGAGCCCGGCATCGCGCTCGAGCGCTGCGCAGTACCCCTCCACGTCGCCGCGGGCGAGCGTGAGCCCGGAGACGAGGTGGTGGAGGACGAACTCGTGCAGGACGACGACGCCCGGGCGGCGGCGCAGCGCCTCGACGATCCAGCCGTGCTCGTCCGGATCGTTCCCGACGTGGTACAGGCAGACGTCTGCCACCGGGTTGCGACGAAAACGCTCGCGGCGGAAGCGGCCGGGCCGCCGCGCGACGACGATCTCGACGCGCTCGGCGAGCGCAGGAACGAGCAGCGCCGAGTAGTCGGCGATCCCCGAGCGCGAGGGCGGGAGCGGTGAGTAGTACGCGACCCTCACCGGCCGGTGCCCGGCCTATGAGGGGGGAGGGGTTTGGGCGAGCTGAAAGCGAGCGACCTCATGCGAGTAGGCGCTCGATCGTCGCATCCCAGGAGACGCGCTGCGCCAGCTCGCGGCCCGCTCGGCCCCAGGCGGCCGCGTCGTCGCGATTCAGGCTCGCGAACGCGGACGCGAGGGCGTCCACGCGCGGCTCGGCGACGAGACCGGTGACGCGATCGGTGACGACCTCGAGCGGCCCGCCGGCGTCGGTCGTCGTCACGACGGGCTTCTGGGACAGGAAGGCCTCGTACGGCACCATCCCGAAGTCCTCGTCTACCGGCGCGTAGAAGACGGCCAGACAGTGCGCGTACAGGTCGGCGAGCTCTTCCGCGGACACGCGCCCGAGGAACCGGGCGGCGCCGTCGGCGAGCGCCTCGAGCCGCTGGCGGTCCGGCCCGTCACCGGCGACCACGACGGGGAAGCCGCCCTGCTTCGCGGCCGCCAGCAACAGGTCGATCCGCTTCGCGCGGTCCAGCCGGCCGACCGAGAGGACGAAGTCGCCGTACTCCTCGCAGCGGTACCGGAGCTCCTGCGGCGGGTGGGGCATCACCTCGGCGGCAATCCCGGTCGAGCGCTCGAGCCGATCGGCGACGTTGCGCGAGGTCGCGAAGACCTTGCCTGCCTCCCGTAGCGCAACCTTGTCGAGCTCCTGCACGCGCCGGCGCACCGCCCGCTCCTCCGGCGACTCGCCGAACTGTCCGAGCTCGGTGCGGTCGAGCTCGTACGCCTGTCGGAACTGGTGCACGAGCCAGACGACCTTGTGCGGGTGGCGAACGACATATGAGGGGAACTTGGTCGCGATCACGAGCTCGATCCGGCGGCCGTCCGCCTCGTCGAGGTCGAGCAGCCGCCAGAGGAACGCCTGGGTCAGAACGCGCTCGCCCGGATACCACTTGAACGGGAGGCTGACGAGGTCGGCCTCGTGCCCTCGCCTGCGTAGCTCGGCGACCAGGTCGTCGGTGAAGATCTCGACGCCGCCGCGCACGAACGGCACCTGCGGTCGGCAGACGGCAATCCTCAAGTTCTGGCGAGGATCGCGTAGTCGAGCGGTGCGAACAGAATCTCGCGGACCCGCTCGTCGACGTCGTCGACGCGGCGCGGCGCGTTCAGGAAGCGGGTCTCGACCTCGCGGAAGCCCGCCTGCTCGGCGAGCAGCGCGAGCGTCTCGGGGACGAGCGGCTGCGCGTGCGTCAGGTCGGCGAAGTAGTAGCGCAGAGCGAGCGGGGAGAGCGGGTTGATCGTCTCCGCGACGAGCAGGCCGCCGGGGCGGAGGCACCTGGCCGCAAGCTCCAGCAGCCGGAAGAGGGCCGACGGCGGCAGGTGCTCGACGACCTGGGCGGCGAAGATCCCGCCGAGCGAGCCGGGCGTGACGCTCTCCAGGTAGGCCAGTGCGTCGGCCTGCTCGACCTGGAGCCCCTCGCCTCGAGCGTAGGCGACCATGTCGGCGTCGGCGTCGACACCGCGCGCCTCGACCGCGGCCTCGCGGAGGAGGCCGAGGAACTCGCCGCGGCCACAGCCGACGTCGAGCACCGGCGCCGCGTCACGGAAGTCCTCGACGTAGGGCCGCTGGCGTTCGCGCACGTCGGCGGTCGAGCCCCGAATCCGCGCCTCGAAGGCGAAGTAGTCCGGGACCGTGGTCGCGGTGGGCTGGGCCGCGACGGTCGCGGGTGCCGCCGGCCCGCCGCGCCGCTCGACGCGCCTCAACCGCTCCTCCAGCTCGCCGAGGGAGCGCAGTGCCGCCTCGCGGCCTTGCTCGGCGCGATCGACCTCCTCGAGGATCCCGTCGACGAGCTTCAGGACGACGTCGTTGAACGTCCGCTGCTCGGCGGCGAGCGGCTCGACGTACCAGCGCAGAAACGGACGGAGCAGGCGCTTGACCGGTTGGGAAACCAGGCCTTTCAGGCCGGGGCGGCGCTCCAGCGGACGCTCAGCGCTCACCGCCCAGAGCCGCTCGGCGCGGCGGCGGGCGGCGAGCAGCTGGCCGCGCCCGTCGCCGACGCCGTTCGCACCGCCGGCGAGCTCCTCGCGGAGACGCTGGACGAGCGCGTTCACGTCGATCTCGGGCGTCGTCGAAATCCCTGCATCGGCAGGGGTTTTCGGCTCGGGCCCGGGCATCGGCCCATTTTATAGCCGCCGGGTTACGGCTCTGTAAGCTCGCCGAGGTGATCGGGATCTCGATGCTGACACTCGTTCCCGGGCTGGTCGGCGGGTCGGAGACCTACGCGCGGCAGCTCGTTGCCGCCCTTGCCCGCGTAGGCGAGCTCGAGTACCGCGTCTTCGTGCCGCCACCGGCGGCCGATGCGGGCGACGGGCTGCCGACGACCGTCGTCGTCGAGTACGGGACTGCGCGCTCCACCCCGGCACGGATCGCGGCGATGGCCCGCGCGGAGGTCGCTCCCGGCCGGTTGCGCCGTGCCCTGGGAGTCCACGAGCTCGCCGCGATCCACTTCCCGCTGACCGTGATGGTGCCGCGGGTCGACTCGCCCCCCGCGGCGACGACGGTGCTCGACCTGCAGCACGAGGAGTTTCCCGAGTTCTTCTCGCGCACGCAGCTCCTCTACCGCCGCCGCTTCTACCGACGGCCCATCGAGCAGAGCAGGATCGTGATCACGATCAGCGAGCATGCGCGGCAGACGATCCTCGAGCGCTACGGCCTCGAGCCCGAGCGCGTGCGCGCGATCCACCTTGCCGTCGACCACGACACCTTCACGCCGGAGGGGCGTCCGCGCCAGCCGTTTCTCCTGTACCCCGCGAACGCATGGCCGCACAAGAATCACGCCCGGCTCTTCGAGGCGCTCGCACTCGTCCGCCGGCAGCGCCCCGAGCTCCGCCTCGTGCTCACGGGCGCGGGTCACGACGCCCTGACGCTCCCCGACCGCGTCGAGTCGCGCGGCCACATCCCCCTCGACGAGCTCGTCGGTCTCTACCGCAGCGCCGCCGCGGTCGTCTACCCGAGCCTGTACGAGGGCTTCGGGATGCCGTGCCTGGAGGCGATGGCGTGCGGCTGCCCGGTCGCGGCGTCGGACGCGGCCTCACTGCCCGAGGTGTGCGGCGACGCCGCCGTCTACCTCGACCCGACCTCGGTCGAGTCGATTGCGGACGCGATCCGCCTGGTCCTCGACCACCCGCCCCGGGGCGGGATCGAGCAGGCGGCGAAGTTCACGTGGGAGCGCTGCGCCCGCGAGCACGACGAGGTCTATCGCGCGCTCACGCCTGCACCGTGACTTCCCCGCGGCGAAGCCGTTCGAGGTCGGCGTCGACGAGCAGGCGGACGAGCCCCTCGAACTCGAGTGTCGGCCGCCAGCCGAGCCGCTCCCGTGCCTTGGACGCGTCGCCGACGAGGTCGTGCAACTCGGCCGTGCCGCGGACGAGCGACTCGTCGATGTGCACGTACTCCTGCCAGTCGAGACCCACGTGCCCGAAAGCGAGCCCGACGAGCTCGCGGACGCTGTGCGCGATTCCACTCGCGATCACGTAGTCGTCCGCCTCGTCCTGCTGGAGCATCAGCCACATCGCGCGCACGTAGTCGCCGGCGTAGCCCCAGTCGCGGCGGGCGTCGAGGTCGCCGAGCCACAGCTCACCCTCGAGGCCGAGCGAGATCGCGGCCGCCGCGCGTGCGACCTTCCGCGTCACGAAGTCGGGGGGTCGGCGAGGCGACTCGTGGTTGAAGAGGATCCCCGAGCACGCGAACAGGCCGTAGCGCTTCCGGTAGCTGCGGACGATCAAGTGGCCGTACGCCTTCGCGACGCCGTACGGCGTCACCGGGGCGAGCGCGGTCTCCTCGGTCTGCGGCACCTCCCGAGGCTCCCCGAAGATCTCGCTCGAGGAGGCCTGGTAGAAGCGCATCCCCGGGTCGACGAGCCGGATCGACTCGAGCAGCGCCGTCACCCCGACGGCGGCGAACTCCGCGGTCAGCACGGGCTGCCGCCAGGACATCGGCACGAACGACGGCGAGGCGAGGTTGTAGACCTCGTGCGGCCGGCAGGTCTTCAGCGCGTCGACCAGCGAGAGCTCGTCGAGCAGGTCGGCCTGGACGAGCTCGATCCGGTCGCGGACGGCGCCGAGGTTCTCGAACTGCTCCGAGGTCGCGCGCCGGACGACTCCGAACACCTCGTACCCGTGCTCCAGCAGGAGCTCGGCGAGGATGGAGCCGTCCTGGCCTGCGATCCCCGTGACGAGCGCGCGGCGGGCGTCCACGGACGCCCATGATACGAGGGGGTAATGTCCGCGCGATGGACGGCGAGTGGCCCGGGGAGCTGCGGCGCAACCCACCCCGAAGCTCGCCGACCTTCTTGCTCCGCGCCCCGCTCTCGGCCTGGCTCCGGGACGAAGCCCACCGCGCGGCGGAGCGCTACGGCAGCTACCGCGTCCTCGACGTCGGCTGCGGGGTCAAGCCCTACTACCCCTTCTTCCGCCACGCAGCGAGCGAGTACGTCGGCGTCGACGTAGTCGAGAACGCGGCCGCCGACCTGCACGGCTCCGTCGAGGAGCTCCCCGTCCCGGACGCGAGCTTCGACGTCGTCCTCTGCACGCAGGTGCTCGAGCACACCATCGACCCGCAGCAGGCGGTGCGTGAGCTGCGCCGCGTCCTCGCTCCCGGCGGACGCGTCCTCGCCTCCACGCACGGCGTCGAGGTCTACCACCCCTCCCCGGAGGACCACTGGCGATGGACGCACACCGGGCTCGAGCGGCTCTTCCGGACGAGCGCCGACTGGGGCTCGGTGACGGTCACGCCGGTGGGCGGGACGACCGCGTGCCTCGGCAAGCTGACCGCGACCTATGTCGACCTGCTCGCGCGCCGCTTCCATGTCGGCTTCCTGGGCGAGCTCGGCGTCCGCGTGATCAACCGGCTCGCCCCTGCGATCGACCGCCACGTCGTTCTCCTGCAGGAGCCGCGGCCCGGCACGCTCTTCGTCAACTACCACGTCGTCGCCGAGGCATGACTGTCGACGCTGATCGGGCAGAGTGCGCCCGATGAGCGAGAGCCTCACCGAGCAGCTGATGCACGAGCAGCCGAGCCTGCACGGAGAGGCGCAGCTCTGGGGACTCGCGTGGGCCGCGCTCGCCTATATCGAGCGAACGGTCCGGCCGGGGATGGCGACGCTGGAGACCGGTGCCGGTGCGAGCACGATCGTGTTCGCCGCGCGTGGCGCCGAGCACGAGGCGGTGACGCCGTCGGACGACGAGGCCGAGCGGATCACGCGCGAGTGTGAGCGGCGCGGGATCTCGACCGAGCGCGTCCGCTTCCGGATTGGCTCTTCGGCCGACGTCTTGCGCGACTGGGAGCCGCGGCCGCTCGATCTCGTCCTCGTCGACGGGGCGCATGCCTTCCCCTACCCCACGCTCGACTGGTGGTACCTGGCACCGCACCTGAAGATCGGCGGGCTGATGTTGCTCGACGACGCCTACATGCCGCCGGTCTCGGTCGTCGTCGATCACCTGCGCGACTCGACCGCCTGGCGATTGGAGAAGGCGGCGAGCTTCCGCACGGCGGTCGCGCGCAAGCTGGCCGAGGACGTACCGGACGGCGAGTGGAAGGGCGAGCGCGTCGGCGGGCGGATGAACTTTCGCTACCTGCCACCCGGGCAGCGCGCCGTCGCGGCCGCGCGGCAGCGCTTCTTCAGCACGCGCCTCGGCCTGAAGGCGGTCGAGCTCGTCCGCCCGTTGATCGGCCGTTCCGGCCCGAAGCCGGGCTAACCTCCACGGAATGGCCGCACCCGCGCCCGAGCTCGCCTGGACGGAGCAGGCGCTCGCCGCCTTGACGACGGAGTTCGAAGGCGTCTACGGCGGCCGTACCGTGCTCGTCACCGGCGCCGACGGCTTCATGGGCTCGCACCTGACCGACGCGCTCGTCGCCCTCGGCGCCGACGTGCACGCGTTCGTGCGCGCGACTTCCAGCGGCGGGCTGAACAACATCTGGCACCTACGCGACCGGCTGCGCGTCCACTTCGCCGACCTGACCGACAAGACCTCGGTCGACTACCTCGTCAAGGAGCTCGCGAAGGCGCCCGATCGGCCGTACGTCTTCCACCTCGGCGCCCAGGCGCACGTCGGCGAGTCCTGGCACCGGCCCTACGAGACGGTGATGGCGAACACGCTCGGGACGCTGAACCTGCTCCAGTCGATCGTCGACAACGGGCTCGAGGTCGAGAAGTTCGACACGGCCGGCACCTCGGAGGAGTACGGCAACGTCCGGGAGTCAGTCGCCCACCACCACGACTTCGACGAGGCGGGCAGCCTGATCCTCCACGAGCGCTCGCCGATCAACCCGAAGTCGGTCTACGCGACCTCGAAGGTCGCCGCCGACTTCCTGACGATGAACTACCACGACGCCTTCGGCGTGCCCGGGATCGT
>JBKPCT010000330.1:0-6848 GCA_046727515.1 Actinomycetota bacterium
AAGCTCGAGCAGGAACCCGAGCTCGAGCGCCTGGGTCAGGTCGCTGTTGAAGACGTTGCCCTTGTCCTCGACGACGATGTTCTCGTAGCGCTCCCGGAGCCCGGCGACGATCTCCTGCTGGCGGAGCATCTGCTCCTCGCGCCGGAAGACGCCGAAGTTCTCGTGCATCGTCTGGCCGAGCTCGTCGCGGATCCGCCACGGGCGCTCGCCGTCGGTGCGGTCGAGCAGGCCGCGCAGCTCGCGCTCCGCGTCGGAGACCGTGCTCTCCGGCACCGTCACGGTCGTGTGCGCGAGCGCCCACTCTGCCGCGTGGCGGCCGGCGCGCTTGCCGTAGGTGATCGTCTCCATCAGCGCGTTGCCGCCCAGGCGGTTCGCGCCGTGGACCGAGACGCAGGCGCACTCGCCCGCGGCGTAGAGCCCCTCGAGCTCGGTCGCGCCGTCGAGATCCGTGTCGACGCCGCCCATGTGGTAGTGGGCACCAGGCCGGACGGGGATCGGGTCGTGGATCGGATCGACGCCGACGAAGGTCATCGCCAGCTCACGGGTGCCGTGCAGCCGTTCGACGATCTTTTCGGCGCCGAGGTGCCGCATGTCGAGGAGGACGTTCCCGTCGATGCCGCGACCCTCGTCGATCTCGGTCTGCTCAGCACGGGAGATGACGTCACGCGAGGCGAGCTCCATCGCGTTCGGCGCGTAGCGCGTCAGGAACCGTTCTCCCTCCGAGTTGAGCAGGTACGCGCCCTCGCCGCGGCAGCCCTCGGTGATCAGCACCCCCGACGGCGCGAGCGTCGTCGGATGGAACTGCATCATCTCCATGTCCTCCAGCGGCACCCCCACGCGCAGCGCGAGCGCCATGCCGTCGCCGGTGCAGGCGTAGGCATTCGTCGTCCCGACGTAGAGCCGCCCGGCGCCGCCCGTACAGAGGATCACTGTCTTCGCGCCGATCGTCTTCAGGCCGCCGTTGAGCAGGTCCCAGCAGATCACGCCCTGGCAGCGGCCCTCGTCGAGGACGAGCTTCCAGGCGAAGTACTCGTCGTAGACGTTGACGTCCCGTCTCATCATCTGCTCGTAGAGCACCTGGATCAGGACGTGGCCGGTGATGTCCGCGGCGTAGGCGGTTCGGGGCTCGCCGGCGGCGCCGAAGGGGCGTTGTGCGATCCGGCCGTCCTCGGTGCGCGAGAAGACCGCGCCCCAGTTCTCGAGCTGGTAGACGTCGCCGGGCGCCTCGTTGCAGAGGATCTCGATCGCGTCCTGGTCGCCGAGGTAGTCGGAGCCCTTGACCGTGTCGAACGCGTGCGCCTCCGGGCTGTCCTCCGACGCGTTCCCGAGCGCCGCGTTGATGCCACCCTCCGCGGCGCCGGAGTGGCTGCGGACGGGATGGATCTTCGACACGATCGCGACGTCGGCGCCGATGTCGAATGCCTCGATCGCCGCGCGCATGCCCGCGCAGCCGGCACCGACGACGAGCACATCGTGCTTGGCGTCCACGCTTCGGACGCTATCTAAACGCGAGGACCTGCGGCCCTGACGTCGGGATCCGCCGACTCCGCGAACTGCTCGAAGTTGTCCCGGAACATCCGTGCGAGCTGGCGGGCCTTGCGGTCGTAGGCGTCTGGTTCCTGCCAGGTCGACCGTGGGTCGAGCAGCGTGTCGTCCACGCCCGGGACCGAGACCGGGACCTGGAAGCCGAACACGGGATCGGTTCGGTACTTGGCGCTGCGGAGTCCTTCCTCGAGCGCCGCGCGGAGGAGACCGCGCGTGGCGGCGATCGGCATCCGGTGGCCCTCGCCGAACGGGCCGCCCGTCCAGCCGGTATTCACGAGCCATACGGTGGCGTGCGGGTGCGCGTCGAGCTTCTCGCCGAGCATCCGAGCGTACACCGCGGGCTCCTGCGGGAGGAAGGGCGAGCCGAAGCAGGTCGAGAAGGTCGCCTGCGGCTCGGTGACGCCGATCTCCGTGCCGGCGACCTTCGCCGTATAGCCGGACAGGAAGTAGAACATCGCCTGATCGCGCGTCAGACGGGCGATCGGCGGGAGGATTCCGAAGGCGTCGGCGGTGAGCATCACGACCGCGCTCGGGTGGCCGGCCTGCTTGGTCGGTAGGGCGTTGCCGATCTGCTCGAGCTTGTAGGCGGCGCGGGTGTTCTCGGTCTTCGAGTCGTCGTCGAGGTCGACGATCCCGTTCTCGTCGACGACGACGTTCTCGAGGATCGTCCCGAAGGTACGTGTCGTCTTGTAGATCTCCGGCTCGGCTTCGGCGGAGAGGCGGATCACCTTCGCGTAGCAGCCCCCCTCGATGTTGAAGACGCCGCCGTCGCCCCAGCCGTGCTCGTCGTCGCCGATGAGCGACCGCAACGGGTCGGCCGAGAGCGTCGTCTTGCCGGTGCCGGAGAGGCCGAAGAAGATCGCGACACGGCCGTGGTCGTCGACGTTCGCCGAGCAGTGCATCGGGAGGACGTCCTCGAGCGGGAGCCGGTCGTTCATCACCGTGAAGATCGACTTCTTGATCTCGCCGCCGTAGAACGTGCCGCCGATCAGCACCTCGCCGCGACTCGGATGGAGCGCGACGAAGACCTCCGTGCGGGTGCCGTCCTCCGCCGGATCGGCCTCGACCTCGGGTGCGTGCAGGACAAGGGCCCCCGGCTCGAAGTCGTCGAGCTCGTCCCCTGTCGGCTCGATGAACATCGTCTTCGCGAACAGGGCGTGGTAGGGCCGGTCGGTGATCACGCGCACGCCGACCCGGTGGGCCGGGTCGGCGCCGGCGAAGGCGTCGACGACGTAGAGGTCCCGGCCCTCGAGATGCGCGACGACCTTCGCGCGCAGCCCGTCGAAGTTGTCCTCCTCGAGCGGCTGGTTGACCTTGCCCCACCAGATCCGGGCCTCCGAGCCCGGCTCACGGACGACGAACTTGTCCTTCGGCGACCGGCCCGTGAAGTGGCCCGTGTCGACCACGAGCGGACCCCCTTCCGCGAGCTTCCCATCCCCTCGCGCAAGTGCGTGCGCGTAGAGCAGCGCGGTCGTCGGCTGCCAGAAGATGCGGCCGTCGGGGTTCAGCCCGTGCCGGGCAAGCGGCGTCTCGGTGGTGATCGCTACGGGGTTGCCCTCCTTCTGGCCGTCCTACCCGGAGACGGCCCCGGCTGAATCCTACGTACGCGGGCCCGGACACGGTTCCTGCCCGCTGCCGGCGCTGGCTCAGTCGCCGTCGAGCAGGCGGTGGACACGCATCGTCACGTGGCGGCCCGCGACCAACGCATCGGCTAGGCACAGCGACTCGTTCACCCAGGCGTAGCGCTCGTCGTCCGACTCGAGGGTCATCGCCAGCGCGGCGCGGAATCGGCGCCCGCCCTCTTCCCTCCTCCCGAGGCCGGTGGAGCTGAAGACGAGGCGGGCGCCGTCGTCGGTTGCGATTGCCCCGTCGAGCGCCGGCAGCAGCACCCCGTCGCCGCGTACGCGCGGGTTGTTGGAGAAGCGGACGCTGCCCTCGACTCGGGGGCCGGTTGCCCTGCCGGCCCCGGAGGCGTAGCCGATCCCGTCCTGGCCTCCGTAGGGCCGGACGAGGACGTACTCTCCCTCGTAGCGCAAATCGAGGTCGAAGAGGTGCTCGAGCCTCATCAGGCGCCGGGCAGCCTACTACGCTGGAAACATGCGGCTCGGGCTGGCGCTGCTCGCATTGCTTGTCGCATCGACGGCCGACGGAAACGGGATCGCGGATCGGCTGAGTCCGATCCCCGATGCGCTCGTCCAATTTGCCCGGATCCAGTACGTCATCGACGGCGACACTGTGGTGCTGGCGAACGGAGAGCACGTCCGGCTCGTCCAGATCGACGCGCCCGAGGTACAGGAGCGTGAGTGCTACGGGGCGGCGGCTCGGGCGCTCCTGCGCCGGCTCGCGCCGCCGGGCACGACGGTGCGACTGGAGACGGATCCTCGGCTCGATCAGGTCGACCGGTACGGGCGACTACTGCGCTACCTCTTCCGCGGGCCGCTGAACCTCAACCTGCAGCTCGTCCGCCAGGGTGCGGCCACGGTGTGGTTCTACGACCACGACCGCGGCCGCTATGCGGGGCAGTTGTTCAGCGCGGCGCTCGCGGCCCGGGCCGCCCACCGAGGGCTGTGGGGCGCCTGTCCGGGCACGCCGTTCGATCCCTACCACGCGGCGCACACCGGGCCGTAGGTGTTGCGCCCCCGGGGGCGAACTCGTTCCCCGTGGACGAGATCGAGCGCTTCCTCGCGACCCCCTCGCTCTCCGATGCGACGCGGCGCGCCTACCGAATCGACCTGGAGCAGTTCGCCGCGTGGCTCGGCGCGCGGCGACTCGGGCTCGCCGACGTCGACCTCCGGGTGCTGACCGAGTACGCGGCCGAGCTCGGGCGACGGCGCCCGAAGCTCGCGCCGGCGAGCGTCGCTCGGAAGCTCTCGGCGATCCGGTCGCTACTGGCCTTTGCGCTCGGGCCGGCACGCGTTCCCGACGCGGCGCTCGCTCCGAAGCGGCCGCGCCGGCTGCCGTCGGCCCCGAAGGTCGCCGAGGTCGACGGGCTGCTGGAGCGGCTGAGAGGCGACGGAGCCCTCGGTCTGCGCAACCGCGCGCTCGTCGAGCTCGTCTACTCGGCCGGCCTGCGGAGCGCGGAGGCGGTCGGCCTCGACCTGCAGGACGTCGACTTCGAGCAGGAGCTCGTGCACGTCCGCGGCAAGGGCGGGAAGGAGCGAATGGTGCCACTCGGCGAGGAAGCGGCCTACCGGCTTTCCGTGTACTTGCGCGAGGGCCGGCCGCGGCTCGCGCGGGGAGCGGAGAACGCGCTCTTCCTCTCGGCGCGCGGGCGCCGTCTCGACACGAGTGCGCTGCGGCGGCTCGTCTCCAACCCGCATCGTCTCCGCCATGCCTTCGCGACGCACCTGCTCGAGGGCGGCGCCGACCTGCGCGTGATCCAGGAGCTCCTCGGCCACAGCTCGCTCTCGACGACCCAGGTCTACAGCCACGTCGACGCCCGCCGCCTGCGCCGCGTCTACGATCGTGCCCACCCGCGCTCCTGACGGCAGGCGGCTGTTGTGGAAACCGTCCTGCGCGGCCGGGCCGGCCACGTACCATCGGGCGCATCCGCGGTCGTAGCGTCGCCGTAGCCGTCATCGCGGCTTTCCTGCCGCTGATCCTGATCGGGAACGCGGTGCATGTGGTCGCGCACCCGTGGTTCGTCGGGGTCGAGCTCGGCCGGACTGGCCCCGACCCCTACGGCATGGCCGACCGCGACCGACGGCGCCTCGCCGACGCGGCGCTCGACTCGATCGTTCCCTTCGGCGGCGGAGATCGGGTACTGCGGGAGGCACGGCTCCCGGGCGGGGGCACGGCCTTCGACCCGAAGGAACGGCGCCACCTACACAGCGTCCGTGCCTATCTGCTCGGCCTGTACGCAATCCACGCAGTCGGGCTGGCCGCGCTCGCCGCGCTTCTGCTCGTCCCGCGGATGCGACGTCTCGTCCGCGACGGGATTGCCGCGGGCTCCGCCTGGACACTCACGATCGCCACGTTCGTCGGGGTCTACGTCGCGGTCGCGTCGGTCAGCTTCCTCGGCGGCTTCCACCGGTTCTTCTTCTCCGGCGACAGCTGGCGATTCGCAGACAGGGAGACGCTGCGCCGACTGTTCCCGGACGCGTTCTGGAGCGACACCGCGCTCGTCATCGGCGGCCTCGTCGCGGCACAGGCGGCCGTGCTGCTCGCCGCCGCGCTCGGCCGGCGCAGGCAGGCGATCCGCGCCGCGTCGCGAACAGCGGCGAATGCACCCCGAGCTCGAGGGTTTCTTCGCGCTCCTCGCGGCGCGCCGCGCCCCGCGGACGGTCGAGGCGTACCGCCGGGACCTGCTCCACCTCGAGGCTCGCCTCGATAAGCCCGTCGCCGAGGCGACGAGCGACGACATCCAGACCTACCTCGCGGAGCTACGGGCCCAGGGCCTCGCTCCGACGACGATCGCGCGCCGGATCTCGGCGGCGCGCGCCTTCTTCGCCCACCAGGTTCTGCTCGGGGCGCGCCCGGACAACCCCGCCGCGGATGTCGAGCCTCCGCGCCGCCGCCGCACGCTCCCACGCACGCTCTCGCCGCGCGAGGCGGAGCGCTTGATCGAGGCCGCCGCCGGGACGACCCCGCGAGCGCTCCGAGACTCCGCTCTGGTCGAGCTCCTGTACGGCGCCGGTCTGCGCGTCAGCGAGGCGGTCGGGCTCGATCGGGCCGCGGTCGACCTCGACGAGCGGATCGTCCGCTGCGTCGGCAAGGGGAACAAGGAGCGGATCGTCCCGATCGGACGCTCCGCCGCCGACGCTCTCCGCCGCTACCTTTCCCGCGGTCGGCCCTACCTCGACCGCCGCCACCGACCGGAGCTCTTCCTCAACGCCCAAGGCGGCCCGCTGACCCGCGCCGGCGCGTTCTTGATCCTCCGCCGGATCGCCGAGCAGGCGGGCCTGGAGCCGGATCGAGTGCATCCCCACCTGCTCCGCCACTCCTTCGCGACCCATCTGCTGGAGGGCGGCGCCGACCTGCGCAGCGTCCAGGAGATGCTCGGCCATGCCGATCTCGCGACCACCGAGGTGTACCTCCACGTCAGCGACCGGCGCCGACGCGAGGCCTACTTTCAGGCGCACCCGCACGCCCGGAGGGCCAATGTTTCGAAGCGGAGTCCGGTGCAACAAGATTGACGTGCACCTCGATGCGCAGCTGGTTCTCCTGATGGCGCTGACGACGGTTGCAGGCTGGCTGATGATCGAGTCCGGGGTCTTCAAGCAGATGCTCGACCGGCGTTGGAACAACCGCGTCTGCCCGTCCTGCGGGCGGGACGCGACCACCTGCGGCTGCTGCTAGCGACC
>JBKPCT010000331.1:0-6323 GCA_046727515.1 Actinomycetota bacterium
CGGCGGAGCTCGACCGGGAGGCGGAAGAAGACGTCCTCGAAGACGGAGCCGGCGGTGCGGACGTCCTCGACACCGCGGGCCCGGAACCAGTCGCAGACGCGGGTGACGAGCCCCTCCGGCGCGGACGCGCCCGAGGTCAGCCCGACCGTCTCCACGCCGTCCAGCCAACGCTCGTCGATTGCGCTCTCGTCCTCGATCAAGTGCGCCCCGACACCGGCCGCGCGTGCGGTCTCGACGAGCCGCCTCGAGTTCGACGAGTTCGCCGAGCCGATCACGAGCAGCAGGTCGACCTCTGCGGCGAGTTGCTTCACCGCGCGCTGGCGGTTCGTCGTCGCGTAGCAGATGTCCCCCGCCGGCGGCCCCTCGATCGCCGGGAATCGGCGTCGGAGCGTGGCGATGATGTCGGCGGTCTCGTCGACCGAGAGCGTCGTCTGGGTCACGTACGCCACCCGGGCCGGGTCGACCACCCGAACGCGCTCGGCGTCGGCGACCGTCTCGACGACGGCTGCCTCGGGGGCCTCTCCGAGCGTGCCCTCCACCTCCTCGTGACCCGCGTGACCGACGAGCACGACCGTGTATCCCTCGGCCGCGTATCGACGAGCCTCCGCATGCACCTTTGCGACGAGCGGACAGGTGGCGTCCACGGTCCGCAGCCCTCGCAGCCCGGCGCGCTCGCGCACGACGGGTGCGACCCCGTGCGCGGAGAGGACGAGCAGCGAGCCGTGCGGGACGTCCTCCTCGCTCTCGACGAACACGGCGCCGCGACGCTCGAGCTCCTCGACGACGTGCGCGTTGTGCACGATCTGCCGGCGCACGTAGACCGGCGGGCCGTTCAATGCGAGCGCTCGCTCGACCGTCTCGACGGCACGTTCGACCCCGGCGCAGTACCCGCGGGGCGAGGCGAGGAGCAACCGCCGCACCACGGCACCGATGCTAGCTCGGCGGCGTGGGACACCCGGTGACCTACCGTATCTAGCCGCAGCGTCGACGGGCTAGGCCCGTCGACGCGCACTCAGCGGCGGGCAATGCAGCCGCGGAAGCCGGAGCAGAAAGGGCCCGCCGCGCGTGGTTTGCCGCAGCGTCGACGGGCAGGGCCCGTCGACGCGCACTCAGCGGCGGGCGATGCAGCCGCGGAAGCCAGAGCAGAAAGGGCCCGCCGCTCGGGGGGTCGGCGCGGCGGGCCCTTTCGAGTGCTCATCGCGGTTTCAGTGGCCAGTAACCACCGCGATTCGCATCGCCCAATGGATGTCACGCTAACCGTGGACCGCGGTCGGGCCAATAGGCCGACCGGCCTATCTTTTCAATCGGGAAATCTCCCGACGCGGAGCGACACCCGTCCCTATCATCAGGAGGCCCAGTGACCGACGAAAGCCAGCTCGCCTGGTCGAAGGCGATGCAACGCAGAGTGGAGGCCGCGTTGCGCCTTGGCGCCAGCCTGGGCCGGGGGGGCCGCCGGGCGCGTGAGGCCGCGGAACGGGCCGACCTGCGCAAGCACGAGCTCGAGTCGCTCGAGTCCATTTCCGCCGCGATCGCACGGGCCGGCGATGCGGAGTCGGTTGCCCGGGTGCTGCTCGACGAGATTGCGGCCCTGTTCGCGGTCGAGTTCGTTGGCCTGGCGCTCGTCGACGAGCAGATGAACGAGGCACACGGACTACTCGCCAGGCGCGAAGGCGTGGACTTCGACTACTGGTCCGAGTTACGGTTCGACCTTCGCACCGAGCCGTCGGGAATCGCGAGTGCGGCGTTCGACGTCGCCCCCGTAACCGTCTACGACACTGCCAATTCGCCGCTGATCAAAGATTCGGTCGCGGAGGCGGTGGGCGCGCGGAGCGCCGCCTTCGTCCCGCTGGTCTCCGGCGAGCGCGTGGTCGGGGTGCTTGCGATCGCGACCATTCACAAACGCCGCGCATTCTCGACCGACGAGCTCGGGCCCCTGCGGATGCTCGCGTCGGAGGCGGCGGTGGCCCTCGAGCGGGCCGGGTCCGCCTCTGCACTCCAGGAGGCGCTCGACCGCGAGAGGCTCGTCTCCTCGATCGCGCACAAGGTTCGCTCCGAGCTCGACCTCGAGGCGCTCCTGCACGTGGCGGTCGAGGAGCTAGGTCGCGCGCTCGGGCTGACGCGCTGCTTCGTTCGGCTCGGTGAAGAGGGCGGCGCGCTGACGATCGAGACCGAGTGGACGGCGGAGGGCCTCCTACCCGTCGGGCAGCCTGACGCCGAGCGCCTACCCGTGTCCAGCATCGCCGCCCGCACCGGCAGGACCGCGACGATCGCCGACGTCGAGTCCGATTTCCAGGGCGAGGATCGGAACGTGCTGACCGGTCTCGGCACACGCTCGGCGCTTGCCACGCCGATCGCGGTCCTCGACCAGATGGTCGGCGTGCTCGCCCTGCACCGCGGCGATCCCCATCCGTGGACCGAGTCGGAGGTCAGGCTCGCGGAGACCGTCGCCCGAGAGCTCGGCATGGGCATCCACACGGCGCGCCTGCTTCGCGAGAACGAGCTGCGCCTCGCGCAGCAGAGCGCGTTGCTCCAGGCGGCGCAGATCGTGACCGGCGAGCTGCGTGTCGACACCGTCCTCCAGCTCCTCGTCGACCAGGTCACGCAGCTCCTCGATGCCGACGCGGCGGACTGCTACCTGTTCACGCCCGACCGCGCGATGCTCCGCTGCGCCGCCGTTCACGGCCTCGATCCGGCGGTCGTCGGGTTCGAGTTCTCACCCCATCAGGGGCTCGCGGGGGCGGCAATCAGGGAACGACGGGCGGTCCGGGCGAGCGAGCATGCCGCGATCGCGTCGGCCGTGCCGCACCCGGCGTACCGCGCGTTCGCGTCGGCGATCGTCGCCCCGATGGACTGGGACGGCCAGACGCACGGGGTGCTCGGTGTCGCCACACCCGACCCCGGCCGGGTCTTCACCGACTCGGATCTCGAGGCACTCGCCTCTTTCGCGACGATCGCATCGCTCGCCCTCCGCAATGCGGCGAGCTTCGACCAGCGGGAGCGTCAGGCGCGCGTCGAGGCGGGTTTCTCTCGCATCGCCAGCCTCCTGGCCGAGCCCGTCTCCATGACCGCCACGCTCAACGCCGTCGCCCAGACGGCGGCCGAGGCTTTCGGGGGCGACCATGCTGCCGTCCTCATGCCCGGAGCCGAGGGGTACCGGCTCGCCGGCGCGCACGACCTGCCGGAGCCGCTGCGGGGCGCGTTCGAGACCGGCCTCCCGAAGGGGGCGGACGTCCTCGCGCACGCCGCGAAGGAGCGGCGGACTCTCGCCTCCGCTGCGCTCGCCGGCGACGAGCGGTTCGGAGACGCCTTTCGCGAGGTCGCCGAGGCCGCCTCGCTTCTCGCGATCCCGGTCGCTCTGCCGCGCGGGGATCGAAGCGCGCTCACCCTCGTCCTCTTCAGAGAGGCGCACGCGTTCACCGACGACGATCTCGACCTCGCCGACCAGCTCGCGGCCCGGGCGAAGGCCGCCCTCTCGCGTAGCGAGCTCTTCGAGGTGGAGCGCCGTTCTCGCCTTCTTGCACAACAGCTCGCGGACACCGGAGCCCTCTTCTCCGGGGAGCTCGAGCCTGCCGCCGTGCTCGACGAGGTGGTCGAACAGGCGCCGATCGTCCTCCGGGCCGACGCCGCGTCGATCCGGCTGCTCGACGGCGACAACCTCGTCGTCGCGTCCGCCGCCGGTGCAGGCGCGGCGCAGGTCCAGGGTACGAGAGCCCCGGCCGACGGCCCGCCGGCCGGCACGGTCGTCCACACGCGGGCGCCGCTCGCGCTCGAGGACGTCGGCGGGGACGCGGTGCTCGTCGAGGGCGAGCCCCTGCTCGGGCGCGGCTACAGCGCGTACCTCGGCGTGCCGCTCTTCCGCGCCGAGGGCGAGCTTCACGGAGTCCTCGCCGTGTTCTCGCGGAAGCCACGCGTCTGGCAGGAGGAGGAGATCGAGGCGCTGGCCGCGCTGGGTGCGAACGCGTCCGTCGCGTTTGCCAAGGCGGAGCTGTACCAGCAGGTCGAGCTCGAGCGCGGTCGCAGCGTCGCGATCCTCGCCAACGTCGCGGATGGGATCGTCGCCGTCGACCGCGACGAGCGGATCGTGCTCTGGAACGCCGCGGCGGAACGGATCACCGGCGTCCCGTCGGAGGAGGCGCTCGGCCGCTCGGTCCCCGAGGTTCTACAACGCGAGCTTCGGTCCGAGTCCGGCGACATCGCCGGCGACCGGCTCGTCCCGATCCGCCGCGGTGACAACGAGGTCTGGCTGTCGCTGACCGAAGCGGTGATGCGCGACCCGGCCGGCGAGACGGCAGGTCGGATCTTCGCGTTCCGGGACATCTCCGCCGAGCGCGTCGTCGAGCAGATGCGCTCCGACTTCGTCTCGACCGTCTCTCACGAGCTGCGCGCGCCACTGACTTCGATCTACGGTTTCGCTGCGACTCTTCTGCGGGAGGACGTGGACTTCGAGGAAGAGGAGCGGAACGTCTTCTTGACGTACATCGAGAGCGAGGCGCAGCGCCTGACGACGATCGTCGACAAGCTGCTCAGCGTCGCCCGGCTCGACGCGGGCGATCTGCAGCTCGAGCTCACGCCGGTGGACGTCCGCTCGCTCGTCTCGGAGGTGGTCGACAGCGCGCGCGAGGAGGCGGACGTGAACGGCCACGAGTTCGTCCTCGACCTACCGGACGTTCCGCTCCCGGCCCGCACGGACTCGGACAAGCTCCGCCAAGTGCTCGCCAACCTCGTCGACAACGCAGTGCGGTTCTCTCCGGGCGGCGGGCGGGTGACGGTCGGGGCGATGCGGCGCGGTGCGACGATCGTGCTCAGCGTCGCCGACCAGGGCGTCGGCATCCCCGACAACGAGCAGCACAGGATCTTCTCGAAGTTCTACCGGGTAGGCGATGCCCAGACCGGCGGCACGGGTGTCGGGCTCTTCATCGCCCACGGTCTCGTCAGCGCTCTCGGTGGGCGCATCACGGTTCGCTCGGCTGAGGGCCGGGGGTCGAGCTTCGTCGTCGAGCTGCCCGCTCGCGACGGCGAAAGGGAGGCCTAGTGCCCGCCCGCGTGCTGATCGTCGACGACGAGGCGCCGATCCGGCTGCTCTGCCGGGTCAATCTCGAGGCCGAGCAGATGGAGGTGCTGGAGGCAGGCGACGGGCCCTCTGGTCTCGAGGCCGCGCGGAAGGAGCGGCCGGACGTGATCCTCCTCGACGTGATGATGCCCGGGCTCGACGGTTGGCGGGTGGCGGAGGAGCTGCTCGAGGATCCCGCGACGAGCTCGATCCCGATCGTCTTCCTCACCGCTCGTGCCGAGCTCCGCGACCGTGCCCGCGGACTCGACCTCGGCGGTCTCGACTACGTGACGAAGCCGTTCAACCCGGTCGAGCTGGCCCCGCTGATCCGCGAGCTGATCGCGCGAATCGAGGGCGGCGAACGAGAGGAGCTCCGCCGGTCAAAGCTCGACGAACTGCGCAAGCTGATCGAAGAGGGCTAGCGGGCCGACTGCGCGAGGACGATGGCGAGCAGGACGATCGCGCCGCCGACGAGTTGCGCTCCGCCGAGCGTCTCGCCCAACCAGGCGTAGGCGACGACGCTCGCGACCACCGGCTCGACCATCGCGACAATCCCCGCGCGCGTCGCGGAGATGTGCCGCATCGACCCAACGATCAGGAAGAACGGGACGATCGTGCCGAGCACGATCATCCAGGCCATCAGCGCCCAGACCGGGGCGTGCGTGTCCGAGAGGTGGCCCAGCAGCGAGACCGTTTCCCCGGGCACGGCGAACGGGAAGCTCCACCACGGCTGGGCGAACGACCAGAAGATCGTCGCGAAGAGGAAGCCGTAGCAAAGGAGCGAGATCGGGTCGCGCCGGCCAAGGGCCTTCTCGGCGAAGAGCATGTAGCCCGCGAACATGAAAGCGGAGCAGAGCGAGAAGAAGACGCCGAGCCCGTCGAGAGAGACCCCGCTCCAGAGATCGACGACGAGCGTCATACCCGCGAGAGCGAGCGCGAGCGCGACCCAGAGCCGCCGGCGCACGCGCTCCTTGAGAGCGAAGTGGGCGAACAACGCGACGATCAGCGGGCCGAGGTACTGGATCAGCAGCGAGACCCCGATCTGGAGCCGGCGGATCGCGAGAAAGTAGAAGAGCTGGACGAAGGCGACGCCGAAGATCCCGAACGCGGCGACGAGCAGCAGCTCGCGGCGATCGATTCGCAGCGTCTGCGGGCGGGTGACCAGGACGATCGCGAACAGGCCCACCAGCCCGCCGATGCAGCGCACCTCCGTCAGCCGCAGGGCCGAGAGCCCGGACTCGAGGATCACCTTCGAGACCGTTCCGTTGACCGC
>JBKPCT010000332.1:0-5457 GCA_046727515.1 Actinomycetota bacterium
GCGCTGCTGCCGACCAACCATGATCCCGCCGCCGATCAGGAGCGCCAGCCCCAAGCCGGTGCCGATGCCGATCGCCCAGTCGTCCCAGTCGAACCCCGAACCGCCCGATACCGGAACCGACGTCGGCTCGCCGACGCCCAGCGGACCGGGCCTGTCGTCGGGCCGAACGGCTTTATCGGACTGCTGCTGCTCGTAGACCCGCGCGAGGCCCTGCCAGCGGAGACCATCCGCCTTCAGGCCCGCGCGGGTGGGGTACTGCGACGCCGTGGCCGGCGAGTGCAGTTGATGCTCCCAGGTCCGCGAGATACCCGAGCGCAGACCGTCCGCATTCGGGCCGGCGAGCGTAGTTTGCAGCGCCGCCGCTGCGTCCTGCACGTCCGGCGGGCTCGAGACGAGCTCGTCGAAGTTCAGGTCGAAGCCGTACGGGTGTGTCGTCGCGTAGCGCTCGAACACATCGGGGGTAGCCGCGCTCACCGAGTCGGCGGCGTCCTGAACGTCCGGCGGGCGCGAGACGGTAGTCATCGGCAGGGACGGCGTGGACGCGACGTCGCTCAGGTCGCCTCCGGTGCGTCCGTAGGTCCTGTCCTCGTGCTTGAAGTGGAGCGCCATCATGACGCCGGGCGGCCGGCTGTCGATCCCGGCCCCGGCCGCCGAGGCGGTCAGCCCGGCGACGACTGCGCCGAGGATCAACAGTCGCCTGAACCAGTCGAGATAGGTCGAGGGATACATCTTCGCCTCCTTCTCCTCCGGAGCCGCCGGGTGCGGCCCTTTGAGCAAGAGACGCCCGGGCGCCTAAGGATCGGTAAGCGCACGGTTAAGCGGGTCCCTAGGCGAATCCGTCTCGAGCCGTTAACGTCGTCTCACACGGACGGGAGAGGTTGATGGAGTTCCGGATTCTCGGCCCGTTGGAAGTCGTTTCCGACGGCCAGGCGCTCGACCTCGGCGGCGCGAAGCAGCGTGCCCTGCTGGCAATGCTGCTCCTCCACGCGAACAGCGTCGTCTCCACCGACCGCCTGATCGACGCGCTCTGGGAGGACGACCCGCCCTATAGCGCGCACAAGGCCCTCCAAGTCCATGTCTCCGGCCTCCGCAAGCTTCTGGGCAGGGAGCGGGTGCAGACCAAGGCGCCCGGCTACATCCTCGGTGTCCAGGAGGGCGAACTCGACCTGGACCGTTTCCGGCGCCTGCAGGAAGAGGGGAACTCGGCCGAGGCGCTGACGCTCTGGCGCGGGCCGCCCCTCGGCGACTTCGCCTACCAGCGCTTCGCCCAGGCCGAGATCGCACGCCTGGAGGAACTCCGCCTCGTGTGCATCGAGGCGCGCATCGAGCAGGATCTCGGGGCCGGCCGCCACGTCGCATCGATCGGCGAGCTGGAGGCGCTTGTCAAGGAGCACCCGCTCCGAGAGAGCCTGCGCGCCCGGCTCATGATTGCCCTCTACCGCTGCGGGAGACAGGCGGACGCCCTGGACGCCTACCAGCAGGCGCGCGCGGCGCTGGTCGAGGAGCTCGGGATCGAGCCCGGCCGTGCCCTCCGCGAACTTCACCAGGCGATCCTCAACCAGGACCCGGCGCTCGACCCCGCGCTGGCCACTGAGGAGCCCCCCGCCCTGGAGCCGGACGTCGCGGAGGCACGTGCGGATCGGCAGCCCGCTCCCCGCGAGACGCGGAAGACGGTGACCGTCCTTTGCGCCGCCGTCGCGGCGGCGGGCGAAGACGGAGCGCCGCTGGACCCGGAGAAGCTCCGGAGGATCGTCAGCCGGAGCTTTGCCGAAATACAGACTGCTGCGGAGCAGCACGGCGGGTCGCTGGAGACCATCTCCGGTGACACGATCACCGTCGTCTTCGGACTGCCGCACCTCCACGAGGACGACGCGCTGCGGGCCATGCGCGCCGCGGGAGACCTGCGCGAGCGGCTCCGCGAGCTCGCAGACGAGGTTCGTGGCGGCCACGGAATCTCGCTGGCGTTCCACTTCGGTGTGAGCACGGGAGAGATCGTCGCGGGCGGTGGGCTTCAGCCCCTGGGCGAGCCCTTGACCGCCGCCCACCAGCTCGCGCAGCAGTCGAATGACGGAGACGTCTTGCTGGACGGGAACACGCACCGCCTCCTTCGCGATGCAGTGTCCGTCGAGCCCGCAGACGGGCCACTCCGTCTGGTCGAGATCGGCACAGGCCCTCCCGAGAACGCGCGCGGTTCCCGATCGCCGATGGTGGGTCGCGACCGGGAACGCCGGCGCCTCCAAGACGTGTTCGAACAGTCGATCGGCGACCGCTCGTGCCACCTCTTCACCGTCCTGGGTGCCGCCGGCGTGGGGAAGTCGCGCCTTGTCGAGGAGTTCTTGCGCGGCGTACCGCCCACCGCTCTGGTGACCCGCGGTCGGTGCCTCCCCTACGGCGAGGGCATCACCTACTGGCCGGTGACGGAGGCGGTCAGGGAGGCACTCGGGCTCGACGATGCTGATGCTCCGGACGAGGCACAGCGGACGCTCGTTGCCGCCCTCGGGGACGAGCCGCGGGCCGACCGAGTCGCGCAGGCGATCGCGGAGATGATCGGGGCTGCCCAGAGCGTCCCGGGAGCCGAGGACGGGTTCGCGGCCGTGCGGACCCTGTTCGAGACGCTGGCGCGTGGCCGGCCGCTGGTCGTGGTCTTCGACGACATCCACTGGGGGGAGCCGACTTTCCTCGACTTGATCGAGCACCTGGCCGATTGGACTCGCGACGCGCCCGTTCTTCTGGTGTGCCTCGCCCGGCCGGAGTTGCTGGACGCCCGGCCCGGCTGGTCGGGCGGGAAGCTGAACGCGACGTCAATCCTGCTCGAGCCGCTTTCCGAGGCCCAGAGCGTCGAGCTGATCGAGACCCTTGCGGCCGGTCGGCTCGAGCAACCGGTGAAGGCGCGAATCGTCGACGCCGCCGAAGGGAACCCGCTCTTCGTCGAGGAGATGCTCGCGCTCACGCTCGAGAACGGCGCCGACGGCGCGGAGCTCGCCGTCCCGGCCACGATCCAGGCGCTCCTGGCCGCTCGGCTGGACCGCCTCGGGGAGGAGGAGCGAATCGTGCTCGAACAGGCGGCGGTCGTCGGAAAGGTCTTCTATGAGGACGCGGTCGCCGAGCTCGCGCCGCCCGCGCTGCGACCAGTCGTGCAGCCGGCGCTCGCGTCGCTCCTGCAGAAGGACCTGATCCGCCCCGACCGACCGAGCTTCGGCGGGCGGACGTACCGCTTCCGCCATCTGCTGATCCGCGATGCCGCGTACGAGGCGATTTCGAAGGAGGTGCGCGTCGAGCTGCACGAGCGCTTCGGCCGGTGGCTGGAGCAGAGGGCGGGCGACCGAGCGATCGAGTACCAGGAGATCGTCGGTTACCACCTCGAGCAGTCCTACAGGTACCGCGTGGAGCTCGGCGGACGTGACGCGGCGGCCCGAGCCGTGGGGCGAGAGGCCGCCGTCCGGCTCGGAGCAGCCGGTCAGCGGGCGTTCGTGCGAAACGACGCGCCGGCCGCTGTGAACCTCCTCTCGCGCGCAGTCTCTCTGCTGCCCGCGGACGACCCATTGCGGGTCGAGCTCGTCCCGAACGTCCGCGCCATGCAGGGAATGGCCGACGACCTGAGCTGGGCGGACCGCGCCTTGACGGAGGCCGTCGAGGCTGCGGCGACGACCGGCGACCGGCGGCTGGCGGCCCATGCCCTCGTCCAGCGGGGCTTCCTGCGGCTCTTCACCGAGCTCGAGATCCGCCCCGGCGAGCTCTTTGCCGTCGCGGAGCGCGCGCTCGCGGTGTTCGACGAGCTCGAGGATCACCTCGGCATGGGCCGTGCCTGGCGGCTCGTCGCCCAGGCGCACTACCTGGACCGGCGTGGCGGCGCGAGCGCAGACGCCTCGGAGAAGGCGTTCACCCACGTGCGGAGGGTCGGTGATCGTTTCGAGGAGACCGAGATCGTGACCTGGCTGGCCTCCGCTCTCGCGCTCGGTCCCGCCCCGGCCGGAAAGGCAGTCAGGCGATGCGAGCAGCTGCTCGCGGACGTCGCCGGGAACGCTGTCCTGGAAGTGGTCCTGCTCGCGATCATGGGCTACCTCGAGGCGATGCAGAATCGAGTCGAGGAGGCGCGCGAGCGCTTCGCCGGGGGGCGGGCGCGGATGGACGAGCTGGGCGAGGTGGTCTGGTTGTACTGGCTGTTCGCCCTGATGGCCGATCCGGTCTCAGGAGAACGCGAGCTCCAGTGGGCGACCGACCTGCTCGACAGGATCGGTGAGAAGAGCCACTACTCGTCGACCGCCGCCGTGTTGGCGCGCGCGAGCTACGCACAGGGCCGATACGAGGAGGCGGAGATGCTGACACGCGCGGCGGAGGACGCGTCGCGACCGAACGACATCCACGGCCAGATCATGTGGCGGTCGGTTCGCGCGAAGGTGCTCGCCCGACATGGAGAGGTGCAGGCCGCGGAGCAGCTGGGCCGGGAGGCGATCACCTTTGCCGAGAAGAGCGACTTCCTGAACAGCCACGCACACGCGCTGGCCGATCTCGCCGAGATACTCGAGATCGCCGGCCGCACCTCGAAGGCGGCCGACACGTTGCGCGCGGCGATCGCTCTCTACGAGCGGAAGGAGAACCTGTCCTCTGCCGCGAGCGCGCACGCTGCCCTCGCGAAGCTGGAGCGTCGCGCCCCGTAGGCGGCCGGCGAACGTCGTCCGGCAGACCGAGCGGGCCCTGGGGGCCCGCTCGATCCGTTCGCGGAGGCGAACTTCAGGCCGGCTGCACCCGGTGGCGCTGCTGCCGACCAATCATGAACCCGAGGCCGAGCAGGAGAGCTAGCCCGAGCCCGGTGCCGATGCCGATCGCCCAGTCATCCCAGTCGAACCCGTTGCCGTGGGCAGTCGATACGCTCGCCGTCACCTGGGCCGCATCGCTGACGTCAGGCGGCCGCGAAACCAACGTCGACTGCGCGGGCATCGTGTGCAGCGCCGCCGCTGCGTCCTGCACGTCCGGCGGGCTCGAGACGAGCTCGCTGGAGGTCGGGTCGATGCCGTACGGGTGTGCCGTCGCGTAGCGCTCGAAGACATCGGGGGTGGCCGCGCTCACCGAGGCGGCGGCGTCCCGCACGTCCGGCGGGCTCGAGACGAGCTCGGTGGAGGTCGGGTCGAAGCCGTACGGGTGTGCCGTTGCGTAGCGCTCGAAGACATCGGGGGTGGCCGCGCTCAGCGAGGTGGCGGCGTCCTGAACGTCCGGCGGGCGCGAGACGATCGTCGCCTGCGTCGCGGACAGCCCGGACGCGACGTCGCTGACGTCGGGCGGCCGGCTGTCGATCGCGGCCCCGGCCGCGGAAGCGGCCAGCCCGGCGACGACCGCGCCGAGGATCAACAGTCGTCTGAACCAGTTGAGATAGGTCGAGGGATACATCTTCGCCTCCTTCTCCTCCGGAGCCGCCTGGTGCGGCCCTTTCGACCAATAGACTCGAGGCCGCCTAAGGAT